>CALGEH010000032.1 GCA_937881735.1 uncultured Shimia sp. | reverse complement strand
GTTCATCGATCGCTCCCCATCGGGTGAGACGAAAATCATCGAGCGCGAGGTGGGCATATCCGCACCGCGCGGCGCATTGACGAAATCGGTCCCAACGTCAGCCATCGCCTTGGCATAGTAATGTCCCAGCGCATCATCCGCGACACGTCCGATCAGCGCCGTGCTCAAGCCAAGCGCACCCAGCCCCGCAATCGAATTGGCGACTGACCCGCCTGGCATTTGCTGGCGGCTCTCCATCGCCTCGTAAAGCGCCTCGCCCCGGTCCTGATCAACCAGCGTCATCACGCCCTTCTCCACGCCCATGCGCGACAGGAACCCGTCATCGCATTGGCTGATCACATCCACGACGGCATTGCCGATCCCGACAGCTTGGTATTTGGTCATTGGGTCTTGTCCTCAAATTGGCACAGATCTCGGATCAGGCAGGTTGGGCACATCGGTTTGCGTGCCTTGCAGTGATAACGCCCATGCAGAATCATCCAGTGATGGGCATGGTGTTGGTAATCAGCGGGGATATGGTCCTCGACCGCGCGCTCGACGGCGACGACATCCTTGCCCGGCGCGATCCCGGTGCGGTTTCCGATGCGGAAAATATGCGTGTCCACGGCCTGCGTGGGCATCCCCCACCACATGTTGAGCACGACATTCGCGGTCTTGCGGCCCACCCCCGGCAGGCTCTCCAGCGCGGCGCGCGAATTGGGCACCTCCCCGCCATACTCATCGACGAGGATCTGGCTCAGCTTCATCACGTTCTTCGCCTTCTGGCGGAAAAGCCCGATAGTCTTGATGTGATCTGTCACGCCCTCAAGGCCCAGATCAAGCATCTTCTGCGGCGTGTCGGCGATCTGAAACAGTGCCCGCGTTGCTTTGTTGACGCCCGCATCCGTGGCCTGCGCACTCAGCGCCACGGCCACGACGAGGGTGTAGACATTCACATGCTCAAGCTCGCCCTTGGGCTCGGGGTCGGCGGCGTGGAAGCGCTCGAAGATCTCGCGGATTGTGTGATAGTCGAGTTGTTTGACGGCTTTGCTCATGGCCATTCCTATGACGCCAAAATCCACAATGCGCAATATTCGGGTCGCGAGGGCGCAGGCGGCTGACTAGGGTAGCCTCAAGCAAAGGGAGAGCCTGATGACCGCGCCATCCACCGCCAATGAGGGATATCATTTCAGCGTCATGCGCCGCGCAATCGAGAGGATAGACGCAGGCGGCACGGACCTGACGTTGGAGGCTTTGGCCCGGCAGATGGACATGAGCCCCGCGCATTTTCAGCGGCTCTTCTCCGCATGGGTCGGTGTCTCGCCCAAACGCTATCAGCAATATCTGACGCTGGGCCACGCCAAGGCGCTTCTGGCCGAGCGCTTCACCACGCTTGCCGCAGCGGAGGAGGCAGGTCTGTCGGGCACGGGCCGCCTGCATGATCTGTTTCTGCGATGGGAGGCGATGAGCCCCGGCGAGTTTGCCCGCAAGGGCGCGGGTGTGCGCATCTTCTGGGGCTGGTTTGAGAGCCCTTTCGGTCTCAGCCTTGTGATGGGCACCGAGAAGGGCATTTGCGGCATCGGGTTTGCCTCTGAGGCAGGCGAGGCCACGACGATGGAAGATCTTTGTGCCCGCTGGCCGGAGGCGGAATTTTCTGAGGACCCCATACGCCTGCGGCCATGGGTGTTGGCAGCTTACGGCGCAGAGAGAAACGAGGCCCCTCCCCTCTATCTCATCGGCGCTCCATTTCAGATCAAGGTGTGGGAAGCCCTGCTGCGCATCCCCTCGGGCCATGTCACCACATACTCGGAGATAGCCGAGGCGATAGGCCATCCTCGCGCCGTGCGCGCCGTGGGCACCGCTGTGGGGCGCAACCCGATCAGCCTGCTGATCCCGTGCCATAGGGCGCTGCGTAAATCCGGGGGTTTGGGCGGCTACCATTGGGGTCTGCCGGTCAAACGATCCATGCTGGCATGGGAAAGCGCGCGCGCGGACGCCTGAACGGACCGATCATGCAAAAATGCGCGGATTGCCGCCGAATTCCCCGTGCTTTGGTATTGGGGGCGGGGCACCGCATGCCTACACTCATGACAGACCCGAAAGGTCGGGCGATTTTTGAGAGGCGATACATATGTTCCGGGCATCCAAACCCCTTCTTCTGACCACTGCGGCCATTTTGACGCTCGGCGCGTGTACAGCGCCCGCCCATCTTGACGGCACGAACGATCCCAACCGCCAAGCCAAGCAAGGCGCGCTTATCGGCGGTATCCTTGGAGCGGCAACCGGCGCGGTTGCCAGCGACAAGAAGGGCAAGGGCGCCGTGATCGGCGGGGCCATCGGGGCATTTGGTGGGGCCGCAATCGGCAACCAACTGGACAAACAAGAGGCGGAGCTGCGCCGCGACTTGAACAATCAAAACGTGCAGATCACCAATACCGGCGACCGCCTGATCGTGACGCTGCCACAGGATATTCTTTTTGCCGTGGACAGCGCGCAGGTGAATTCTGGGCTGCGCGGCGATCTCCTGACCGTCTCGGACAGCCTGCAAAGCTATCCGGGCAGCACGGTTCAGGTGATCGGCCATACCGACAACACCGGCGACGCGAGCTATAATCAGGGCCTTTCCGAGCGGCGCACCAATGCGGTGGCAGATGTATTGATGGATGGCGGCGTGGCCTTCAGCCGGATCAACGCCATCGGTCGCGGCGAGGATCAGCCCACCGCGTCCAACCTCACACCGGAGGGCCGGGCCCAAAACCGCCGGGTCGAGATCGTGATCCTGCCGGGCGCCTAAACGCTCCACTCGGTTTAGACTGGGCAATCGCCCGGATGTGAGGCCCTGCCAGTTTGGCGGGGCCTTTCTGATTTGCGGCAAAGCACGGTGCCAACCTGCCCCCGCCATGGCCCTTTGCCGCGATTTTTCCGCCAATTTGCGAACATGCTGACCAAAACGGATCACGCAATGAGCAAAGCGGCGCCACCAAGACGCCGCCAATTTGCCTCAAATCTGCATGAATACTTAGTCGAAGTATCGTAGTTTCAGGCCGTTTAGCTCGTTGAGTAGTTTGGCCAACCAGGAGACCTGATTGTGCCCACAACATATACCGATCAAGCCTATGCAGTTGACATCGCCGCCGTAAGTGTGGGCCAGGCGCTGACCGTTACATCGATCACCATAGTCGACACAGATGACGATGGCCGGATCGAGGTCGGGGAGACCATCAACGGCTTTACCATCACGGCCGTCTATGTCGGCGACACGGTCACGGTGGATGGCGACTTCATTACCGGCGTCACATTTATCACCACTGGCGGCCCGTTTTTCACGCCAAATGACGACACCGCGCTGGTTGACGGGACTGCCGACGCAACCTCTATCGTTTTCGCATCTACCTTCATGCCGGTCACAACGCTTGGCCCACCCTGCTTTGTGCGCGGCACCATGATCCTCACCCCAAACGGGAATGTGCCTGTCGAAACGCTCAAACCCGGTGACCTTGTGACCACGCGTGACAATGGCGATCAAAAGCTGCGCTGGGTCGGGATGGCGCGCACACATGGTCAGGACGCATTCGCGCCCGTTCGGTTTGAAATTGGCGCGTTCGGAAACGATCAGGTTCTGGAAGTATCGCAGCAGCACCGGATGCTGCTCTGCACCCCATCGACAGAGCTGCACTTCGGCACGCATGAAGTTCTGGTCGCGGCCAAGCATCTGGCCGGGCAGAGGGGCATCTCCATTTCACCGCGCAGGCAGGTTGATTACATCCACATCATGTTCGAGCAACATGAGATCGTGTGCGCCAACGGCGTATGGAGCGAGAGCTTCTTCTACGGAGAGCAGGACGTGGGCGGGATGGAAGCGGACGCGCGCGAAGAGCTGGAAAGCATCTTCGCCGACGAGTTGGACATGTGCGACGGTTTCCGCCAAACGGCCCGCTATTGCCTGAAGGCACATGAGGCCGCGCTTGTGGGGTTGTGAGGGGGACATGTTGGGTGGAGGTTGAACGTGTGAAGGTTTGAAGAGCCGCCACCGGCGAGGGGTGATCCTGCCGGGACCGTAACCATGCTGTTGGTTTGCAATGAGGTCCCACCGACTTCGTCGGCATTTTTGATGTAGGGTGCGGGGAGGCCAGTCTGTTCAAGTCAATGGCAGTGCACAAGCCCGCCGTTACTGTTATCCGCATGGCAGCATTGACCGGGAGGAGAAGATTTCCGACAGCCACGACCATGCGCGGCGGCGGGGATCACGGAAAAACAAAGTGTACCGACAATTGCTGCAATCGTCGCAAAAAATTTCATTTCAATCTCCCAAATTCAAAAACACGTTAACAAACTATTAACCGTTGCCCAACGCAAAAAGGGGCACGTTTCAAAGAGCAGACTTGTTGCTCTTTGGAAGGCGGTTTCTCGTGTGCGTTCATTGGCCGGTCCGAAGTCAAAGTCTACGATACCCCCACACTCCAGCCAAACCCCACCCCCACATTGACCCCGCCTCCGCTTCGCGCTACCCGATTGGCCAATCACATTTCGCCAAAAGGACCGCGCTCCATGACCACTCCTTCGCTTCTCATTCTGCCCGGTGACGGGATCGGCCCCGAGGTTATGGGCGAGGTCCGCAAGATCATCGACTGGTATGGCGCCAAGCGCGACATGCCCTTTGACGTGACCGAGGATCTCGTGGGGGGTGCGGCCTATGACGCGCATGGCGTGCCGCTCCATGACGACACCATGGCGAAGGCTCAGGAGGTCGATGCGGTGCTGCTCGGTGCCGTGGGCGGGCCGAAGTACGATGATCTGGATTTCTCGGTAAAGCCTGAGCGCGGGCTTTTGCGTTTGCGCAAGGAGATGGACCTTTTCGCCAACCTGCGCCCAGCGCAGTGTTTTGATGCGCTGGCCGATTTCTCCTCGCTGAAAAAGGACGTCGTCTCGGGCCTCGACATCATGATTGTGCGCGAGCTGACCTCGGGCGTCTATTTCGGTGAGCCGCGCGGCATTTTCCAGGAGGGCAATGAGCGCGTCGGCATCAACACCCAGCGCTATACCGAGAGCGAGATTGACCGCGTCGCACGCGCCGCGTTTGAGCTGGCCCGCAAGCGGAACAATCGCGTCTGCTCCATGGAAAAAGCCAACGTGATGGAGAGCGGCATCCTGTGGCGCGAGGTGGTGACGAAAGTCCATGCCGAGAGCTACGCCGATGTGGAGTTGAGCCATATGTATGCAGATGCGGGCGCGATGCAGCTTTGCCGCTGGCCCAAGCAGTTTGACGTAATCCTGACCGACAATCTCTTTGGCGATATCCTCTCGGATACGGCGGCGATGCTGACCGGCTCGCTCGGGATGCTGCCCTCGGCCAGCCTCGGCGCGCCGATGGAAAACGGGCGACCACGGGCGCTTTACGAGCCGGTGCACGGCTCCGCCCCCGATATCTCGGGCCAAGGTCTGGCCAATCCGATCGCCTGTATCCTCAGCTTTGCGATGGCGCTTCGCTATTCGTTTGATCAGGGCGATGAGGCGACACGTCTGGAGCAGGCTGTTGAGGCGGTTCTCGCCAGCGGCGCGCGCACGGCGGATCTGATGGGGCCAGAGGGTGGCACCCCGATGGGCACCGGCGCGATGGGCGATGCGGTGATCGCGGCGCTGGATGCCAGCCTCTGAGATCGCGCTATATACACGGACATGATGGGTAAGCTTAACCTTTCCAGCCCCCTGCGGGCTGTCCTTGCGGCGCTGCTGATTGCGGCGTCACTTTGGGTTTTGCAGGGCGCGCGTGCGGGTGTCGAGATCACAGATGGCGCGGTGGGCGCCACGCCCGTGACCAGCTTTGCCAAAGCCGGAGCGGACGGTCCGCATGTCGTGATCGCGCATGGCTTTGCCGGATCGCGCCAGATGATGCAGGGCTATGCGCTGCCGCTGGCGCGGGCGGGATACCGGGTGCATGTGTTCGATTTTCTCGGCCACGGTCGCCATACCCTGCCGATGTCCGGCGATGTGTCCGTGATTGAGGGCACGACGCGTCGGTTGATGGATCAGACCTCTGCCGTAATTGATGCGGTAGCAGAGCCGGGCATGCCCGTGGCCCTTGTCGGGCATTCCATGGCCACGGATGTTCTGGTGCGGGTGGCGGCAGAGCGGGACGATATCGGCCCGATGGTGCTGATCTCGGCCTTCTCCCAAGCGATTGACGCCCAGCACCCGCGCCAGCTTTTGCTCATCACCGGCGCGTGGGAGGCGGCGCTACGCGGCTATGCGGTTGAGGCCGCGCAAATGGTCGCTGCGCACACGCCCGAAGGCGGCTTGGCCGTAAACGGTGATGTGGAACGCCGCGCAGTTGTGGCCCCTTGGGCCGAGCATGTGGCGGTCCTGCACAGCCGCGCAGGCCGGGCGGCGGCAGTCGACTGGCTCGATGCCGCGTATGCGCGCGAAAGCGCCCCGCGGATCTGGCATACCGGCTGGGGCATCTTGGGGCTTCTGGCCGGGCTGGTGCTGCTCTTTGGGCCGGTGGCCAAGCGTCTGCCGCAAACCGCAGCGCCGATCCAGAGGCTCACCCACACGCGCCTCGCTGTAGCATCAATTCTGCCCGCGGTCGTAGCGCCGCTGCTGGCCGTGCCGCTTAACCCCAATCTGCTGCCGGTTCTGGTGGCCGACTATCTCGCGCTGCATCTGGCGATTTTCGGCATCCTTCAGCTTATCTTGCTACGCCGCTGGGGCGTGTCGTTGGGTGGGCTGTCGGTTGCGGGGTTTGCCCTTTTGCTCTTGTGGTGCGCGGCGTTCGGTTTTGCGATGGATCGCTATGCGGCCAATTTCTGGCCCGTGGGGAGCCGCGTCTGGATCATTGCCGCCATCGCCCTTGGTGCGGTGCCCTATATGCTGGCCGATGCAGCCCTCATGCGGGGCGCGCCAGTGCTCCACCGGCTGGCGATACGCGGGGGGTTCATCGCCTCGCTGGGCCTCGCCGTAGCGCTCGATTTCTCGGGCCTCTTTTTCTTGCTGATGATCGCACCGGTGATTGTGCTCTTCTACCTCACCTTCGGAACGATGGGCAGGCAGGCCGCCGCGCGCGTCGGGCCGCTGGCACCGGGGCTGGCGCTTGGCCTCGTTCTGGCTTGGGCGCTGGGGGTCAGCTTTCCGCTGTTTCAGTCCTGAGCATCATCGCCCCCGACTAAGACCCCGCATCTTCCTTCATCTCCTTCAGATACTCCCGCAGGCGTGCCTTGTCGCTCTTGCGCGCGGTGCAACTGTCGCAATCTTCAGCCGCCGCGTTGGCCTCCGCCTCAAGCGTGGGCGAAGGCTTGGGCACCAAAAGCGCCCAAGCTGCACCGCTCGCCCCGAGAGTGAGGGCCGCCGCGAGGATCACAGCGCGCCTCATGCCGTACCCGTCTCAAGATAGCGCTCCATCGGAGCCGCACTCGCCGGATCGCCCTTCGCTTCCAACTCCAGAAAGTCGATCGCGGCCACCTCATGCGCCGTAAGTGTGCGCAGCATGGGCAGGTCCTCTGACGGGGCCATAGCCTCGAGCCCCCAGAAATCATCCATGAAATCGGGGAAGGATTTGCGCCAATCCGCGATCAGTTTGGCAAAATCTGCGTCCGTCTTGGCCGCTTGCGCACGACCCGAGGCAAGGAGTTCCTCTCGTGGTCGGGGTGTCAGCCCATATTTCTCCAAAAGCGGCACGACGGAGGCGGCGGCATATTCCTCGACCCTCGCCATAAGGTTCATCTTGCGCTGTTCCTCATCGCTCAGTCGTTCTGCGATACCGTCGAAATAGGCCTCGCCCTCGACCTCCTCCTCATAATATTGCACCAGCGTTTTTAGATACTTGGCCCGGCGCGGCGCCTGCATATGCGCGCCATCCGGCGTCTCGCCCACATCCAAGCGGTCATGGATCAGCGGCACGTCGATATCGTGGTTAGTGTCCAACTCGCGCGCATAGCGGTGCCCGGCATAGACCGCCGCCGCGATGATCGCAGGGGCCTCGGCGTCACCGATCCGCTTGAGGGTGAAGGGCAGCTTGGCATCACCTGCAATCAACGCATGGTAAAGCGCATCATTCGGCGCGCGCTGGGTCACCATCACGATGCTGGCAAAGGGCAGCTTGCGCTCGGCCCCGGTATACTGACAGCTCAGAGTGGCCTCAGCCCCGTCGAAATGCGTGAGCGCTTGACTGAGTTCCAGCTTCACGCCCATCCCCTGAAGATGCGCGCGCACGCGCCACCGCTCTGAGGTGTTCCCGGCCCACGCAGAGATTGCATCGGAGGGTGTGCAGATGGTCACATCGAGCCCTGCGGATTTCAGCTTCTCGGCAATCACGCCACCCATGTAATAGCCATCCTCGTCATAGACGAGCACCGGGCCAGAGGGCAATTTGCCATCCATGATATCGTCCGGTGTGAGAACCTCTGCCCCCTCGGCAGCCACATCGACATAAATCTCACCGTCGAAGCGGTCCCTGCGCCATGTGGCGCCCGTGGCCAGAACCACGTGATCGGCCTCGACCGCATGCACGTCCTCGGCGCTCAGACGGCTGTCCATGAAGATGTCGACATTCACCATCTCCTGCAATTGCTGAACGCGGTAATCGCGCACGCGGATGTATTCGCTCATCCCCGGCAGCTTTGCTTCGCGGGTCACGCGCCCACCAAGCTCGGTCGTGGCCTCGGCCACCATAACCTCGTAGCCGCGCTTGCCCAGCGCGCGGGCGGCCTCAAGCCCGGCGGGGCCGGAGCCGACTACCAGCACTTTCGTATCACTGCCTTTTTCGGGCACGTTCTCAGGATGCCAGCCCTTGCGCCACTCCTCCCCCATCGTGGGGTTCTGGGTGCAGCGAATGGGCACGCCGAGGCTGTCGCCGCTGTAGCAGATGTTGCATCCGATACACTCGCGGATCGCGCCGAGATCGCCGGCCTCGATCTTGGCCGGCAGATAGGGATCGGCAATCGAGGGCCGCGCCGCACCAATGAAATCTGTGATGCCGCGCTTGATCTGGCTGACCATCGTGTCGGGCGATGTGAAGCGACCGACGGTCACGACAGGCTTGGTGGTCTTGGACTTGATGAAGTCCATATAGGGCTCCAGCGAGGCCTCTTTGGTAAAGCGCGACACACCCATCTCGACCGAATAATCCGCGATGTTGATATCCCAAAGGTCCGGCATTTCGGCCATCATCTCGAACATATCGCGGCGCTCGCCATGGATCGGCACACCGTCCTCGCCAATCTCCTCATCAGCGGCAAAGCGCACCGCCACGGCGCAGCGGTCACCTACGGCCTCCTTCGTCTCCTCGATCAACTCGCGGATCAGGCGCGTGCGATTCTCAAGGCTGCCGCCATACTCATCCGAGCGCGTATTGATACGCGGGCTGAGGAAATTCGACAGAAGATAGGTGTGCGTGGCGTAGACATAAACGATATCGAACCCCGCATCGCGCGCGCGCAATGCCGCCTTGCGGTGCCAGCGGCGCAGGTTGCGGATGTCGGTCTTGTCCATCGCGCGGGTCTGGTAGGGGTGCCCCGCCAGATTGGGCATGGAGGTGATATCCATGGCCACCTCGCGGGAATAGTTGTTGGAGCTACGCGCGCCCCCATACCAAAGCTCGGCCCCGGCCAGCGCGCCATATTCGTGGATTTTTTCAGTCATGAGCGCGTTGGCGCGCACATCGCTGTCATCCCAGAGCGAGGCGGAGGCGTGCGGCAGATCATCTGAGGTTGGATGAATCGAGTTATACTCGGTGTTGATCACACCCCAGCCGCCTTGCGCCTTCACATGGCGCATCTCTGCCAACATGCGCGGACGAAGCCAGCCCATCCCAGTGCAATGGGGCACCTGATAGAAGCGGTTCTTGGCAGTCACTGGACCGATTTTCATCGGCTCAAAGAGGATATCGTAATGTGGATCGCGGGTCATGTTACAGCTCCGGAATATGACGTTTCGTGTGGCTGAGTTCGATCAATTCGCGCTCAAATGGGACGTCATCGCCACGGTCCAGCCCCAGATCACGGGCATAGCGATGGCCCGCATGAACAGCGGCAGCGATGGTGCTGGGGGCCAGCGCATCGCCAATCTTGGTGGCGCTAATCCCGGCAGCGGCAAGCGCATCGGCCAAAGTATCGTCAGGTTGGCGCATCGTGACGAGCAAGGTGTGGGCGCAATCGATCTTGGTCTCAGTGCCCGTGTAGCCGCACTCAGCGATCACATGGCCCTCGTTGATCTGCGCAATATTGTGCGACAGGACCATCCGCGCGCCCATCTCCATCAGCTTGGCCTGAATCTTGTGCTGCTCAAGGGTGTAGCCTGTCCACGCGGAAACAGTCGCGCTGGGTGTGACAAAGGTCACGTACAGACCCGCCTCCAACAGTTTCTCTGCGATGGAGCCACCCATGTAGAAATGATCATCGTCGAAGATCACCACAGGCCCCTCGGGGATCATGCCTTTGAAAATATCATCAGGCGTGAACACGCTTGCGCCGCCTGCCGTCTCGATACCAAGCGGATTGGCGCGGCCCCGGCCTGTGCGGTCCCATGTGGCACCCGTGGCCAGCACAATGTGATCGGCCTCGAATTCGGCCACCGTCTCGGCACTCATCGGGCTGTTGAGATAGAGGTTCACATTTGGCATTTGGCTGATCTGATACTCGCGGTAATCCGCCACCCGGCCCCATTCTGCAAGGCCCGGAAGCGCGCGCTCATCGGCCACGCGCCCGCCGATCCGGTCCGATTGCTCGGCCACGGTCACACCGTAGCCACGCTGGCCCAGCGCGCGGGCAGCCTCCAGCCCGGCGGGGCCTGCGCCAATGATCAGAACACTCTCATCAGCGGCGCGTGGTGCAATCCGCTCAGGATGCCAACCGCTGCGCCATTCCTCGCCCATGGTGGGGTTCTGGGTGCAGCGCAGGGGCTGAAACGTGCTGTCGGAGGCGACACAGATGTTGCAGCCGATACACTCGCGAATATCCTCGATGCGGCCTTCTTCAATCTTCTTTGGCAAGAACGGATCAGCGATGGAGGGCCTTGCCGCTCCGATGAAGTCCAGATGACCGTTCTTGATGAGAGACACCATCTGATCCGGTGAGGTATACCGGCCCACGCCCACAACAGGCTTGGTCGTGATGGATTTCACGAAGGAGACATATTCATCCTGATAACCCGTCTGCTTGAACCGCGACGTGGCGCTGTCATTCTCCCAATCGGCGATGTTCACATCCCAAAGGTCCGGAATCTCGGCCAGCATTTCGACCACATCGCGGCCCTCCCCGCCCGATTGCATGCCGAGGGCGCCGCGCAGCTCGTCCACCGAGAACCGGAAGGCGATGCCACATGTGCCACCCACGGCCTCTTTGGTTTCTTCCATCACCTCACGCAGGAGGCGGATACGGTTCTCAAGGCTGCCGCCATATTCATCCGAGCGTTGGTTCCAATCGCGCGACAGAAAATGCGACAAGGTTGTAAGGCGGTGACCCGCGTAGACATAGATGATGTCGAATCCCGCATCGCGGGCCCGTTTCGCACCATTTACATACCAACGGCGCAGGTTACGGATGTCTTGCTTGTCCATAGCGCGGGCCTGCACCGGATCATTATCCGACACCGGCTGATGCGATGGGGCCATGGGAGGCAGCCGCGAAAAGCGGTTCGAGGCCATCAGGCCCGCGTGATTGAGCTGAATCCCGGCAAGGCTGTCATGCTCGTGGATGCCCTCAACCATACGTGCAAGGTAAGGCACGTCGCGGTCATCCCAGATGCGCCCGCCATTCCACGGGCTGTGATCGCCTGAGGGGTGGATTTCCGCCTCTTCCGTGTTCACCACAGCCCAGCCGCCCTCGGCCTTGATGCGGCGCATTTCGGCCATGGAGCTTGGATAATTACGTCCCATGCCATTGCAATGGGGCACTTGATAGAACCGGTTGCGTGCGGTCACGGGACCGATTTTCATCGGCTCAAAGAGGATATCGTAGCGCGGATCGCGTGCAGTATCACGGGGCATAGCTCTGTCCTTTTATCTCAAGTCAGTCAGCGTGGTCAGTCGGCCGCCAGAAGCGGCAATTCACGGCGGAATGGTGTCCCTTCGGGCAGGGTTTCACCAAGCTCGCGGGCATAGCGGTGTCCGGCATAGACGGCAGCGGCGATGGTGCTGGGCGCGTGGCAATCACCGATGCGCTGGAGGGATTCCACCTGCCCTTCCAACGCGCGGAAGAGGCTGTCATGCGCGCTCCGCATCGTCACCAGAAGCGCGGTGCCACAAGGCAGCTTTGTCTCGGCCTCGGTGTAATTACAGCTCACCGTTGCGTGCTCCGCGCCGATATGGGTCAGGTTGTGCAGCGGGATGATCCGCACGCCCATGTTCATCAGGCGGGTCTGGATAATGTGCTGCTCCATCGTATTATGGGTCCAAGTGGACACATCAGGGGCAGGGGTCACATAAGTTACCTCATGGCCCGCCGCGCGCAGCTTTTCAGCCATCAAACCGCCCATATAATAGTGGTCATCGTCAAAGATCACGACCGGGCCTTCGGGCGTCTCGCCTGCCATGATCTGGCTCGGCGTCATTACCTTGGCACCCGCATCGCGCGGGATGGCAATACGGTTGGCGCGGCCAATCCCGGTGTCTGACCAGCTGGAGCCCGCCGCAATGGCCACATGATCCGTGCCGAATTCCAGCACCATCTCAGGCGTCATCTCGCTTTCGAGATAAACGTTCACGTTAGGCATCTGGCTGATCTGATATTCGCGGTAATCGGCCACACGTTTCCAGGCGCTCAGCCCCGGGAGCTGGCTTTCCACCGCCACGCGCCCGCCCAGCCGATCTGTCGCCTCGGCCAGCGTCACATCATAGCCCCGCTGGCCCAAAGCGCGCGCGGCCTCAAGTCCTGCGGGGCCCGCGCCGATGATCAGGACGCTGTCATCAGCAGTCTTGGGCGCGATACGCTCTGGGTGCCAGCCCTTGCGCCACTCCTCCCCCATCGTGGGGTTCTGCGTGCAGCGCATGGGGTGCATCAGGTGATCACCAGTGACGCAGATGTTGCAGCCGATACACTCGCGAATATCCTCAATGCGGCCTTCCTCGACCTTCTTGGGCAGGAACGGGTCGGCGATCGAGGGGCGCGCGGCACCAATGAAATCCAGCACGCCCTTTTTGATCAGCGACACCATCGCATCGGGCGAGGTGAAGCGCCCCACACCGACCACTGGCTTGGTCGTCACCGATTTCACGAAGGAAATGTAGTCGGTCTGATAGCCCTCATCCGAGAAGCGGGACGTGGCGCTGTCATTTTCCCAGCCGCTCACGTTCACGTCCCAAAGATCGGGCAGCTCGGCCAGCATCTCGACCACCTCACGCCCCTCTCCGGTGGAGGTCAGGCCGGAATTGCCCGCCATCTCGTCTACGGCAAGCCGGATGGCAATTGCACACGTGTCGCCAACCGCCTCCTTGGTATCCATCAACACCTCGCGCATCAGGCGCACGCGGTTCTCAAGGCTCCCGCCATATTCGTCCATCCGGTCATTGCGCGCGCGCGACAGGAAATGCATCAGCGTGGTCATGTCGTGGCCCGCATAGACGTAGATCAGATCGAACCCGGCCCGCTTGGAGCGCAGCGCGGCATCCACATGCATCTTGCGAAACGCCTTGATATCGGCCTTGTCCATTGCGCGCGATTGCACCGGATACAGCATATCGACCGGGCGCGCGGACGGGCCCATCGGCACCTCGCGCGAGATGCAATTGGCGGAGCCCTGGCCCATATGCGCAAGCTCGATCCCCGCAAGCGCGCCACGGGCGTGGATCTTGTCGCACATCTTGGCCAGAACGGGGATGTCGTAATCATCCCAAAGACGGCTCTCGATGGCGCCGCCCCGCTCGGAGGTATAGTCGATCTCGCACTCTTCCGTGTTGATCACAGCCCAGCCGCCTTCGGCCTTCACACCGCGCATCTCGGCCATGGAGGACGGGTATTGATGCCCCATCCCATTGCAATGGGGCACTTGGTAGAACCGGTTGCGGGCAGTGACGGGGCCAATTTTTACCGGTTCAAAAAGGATATCATAACGCGGGTCGCGGGCGGTATCACGGGGCATGTCGGGAGTGATCCTCTTGGCACGGGCTTGCTCCCTTAGCTGGGGCGGCAAAATGTTTCGGCAATGTCTGTGCGAGATATTCGTGCACGCGCTGCTTGGCCTCCTCGCGCGAAAAATCTCCGGGGTATATCAGGATGTTGAGCCAGAACCCGTCATAAAGACCTTCGAGCATGGTCGCGATCTGTTCTGCATCCAGTCCCTGATAGCCGCCCTCCGCAATGATGGTTTTGAGAACCTCAATCGAGGTCTCCCAGCGTTCGGTGTCGATCTCGCTCACCAGCTCGCGGTATGCCGCGCGGTAGCCCGCCTCACCATAAAATGCGAACCACAAGGACAGGTTCTTGCGATTGCAGATGGCAGGATCAAAATGCGCATCCGCGATCGCCAGAAGCTGAGCCGCCGGCACCATATCCGGGCTTTGCAAACGTTTGCGCCAAGTCTCGCAGTGCTCTTCCGCGAGATATCGCAAGGTTTCCTCAAAGAGGTTTTCCTTGCTGTCGAAGTGGAAGTTCACGATGCCAATAGACAATCCCGCATAGCCGGTGACGGTTGTCATTGTCGTGCCCGCAATGCCGAATTTCGCAATCGACTCGATGGTGGCATCGATCAACTGTTGCCGCCGCACTTCGCGCGAGGCGGTGCGTCCGACTTTCTTGTTTGTGCGGGCCGCCTTGGCGGTCACTTCGGTCATTGCGTATCTGTCCTCGACTCGTCTTGGCTGCGGGGTTGCCGCACCGGTTCTCGTCTAAAGCGCCCAACAATCTTTGCGGCATCTGGCAGGGCGCAGGCTCAGTCTTTGCCCAGCACCACAATCGCGTCATCGCTCCAGTTGAGCCAAACGGGGCGTTCATCCGTGGGGTCTGGGGCAAAGCGTGTGCGGTTTTGGGCCGAGACGGCAACCGGCCGGTCCACACCATCAATCGCCACATAGAAATGACTCCGCTCACCCAGATAGGATGAGTTGCGCAATTGTCCCTGCACCATCTGGCCATCGCCTTCAGGCTTGTCATCTGTGAGGCGCAGCTTCTCTGGGCGGATCGCGACCTGAACCGCCTCACCCTCGTTGAAATGACGCTCACCACGAGGCAGCTGGAGATTTCCAAGGCCCTGCGCTTCGATATTCATCATCGCGCCATTGGTGGATTTCACCTGAGCCTCAAAGAAGTTCATCGTGCCGATGAAAGACGCGACCTGACGTGTCTTGGGCGCCTCATAAAGCCCGCTGGGCGTGTCCATCTGCAACACGGTGCCCGCGGACATGACGGCCACACGATCAGACAGGGTCAGCGCCTCTTCCTGATCGTGGGTCACGAACACGAATGTAATGCCCACCTGACGCTGAAGTGCGCGCAGCTCAAGCTGCATCTGCTCCCGCAGCTGTTTATCAAGCGCACCGAGCGGCTCATCCAGAAGCAACACTTTAGGCTTGAGGATCAACGCACGCGCCAAAGCGATCCGTTGCCGCTGCCCGCCCGAAAGCTCGTTGGCCGCGCGGTCGCCGTAGCCCGGCAGCGCGATCAGATCGAGCATTTCATCAACCTTGTCGGCACGCGCTTGCTTGGTCAGCTTCTGACGGCGCAAGCCGTAGGCTATGTTGTCGCGCGCATTGAGATGCGGGAAAATCGCATAGCTCTGGAACACCATATTGACGGGCCGATGATGCGGCGGGACTTCGGACATGGGTTGTCCATCGATATAGATCTCGCCCTTGGAGGGGTTCTCGAACCCTGCCAGCATCCGCAAGAGCGTGGTCTTGCCACAGCCCGAGGCACCCAGAAGAGAAAAGAACTCGCCATGGCCGATATCCATGGAGACGTTGTCGATGGCCTGAAACTTGCCGAAATACTTGTCGACATTACGGATCGAAATGAAGGCGTCTTTGCTCATGTTCTGGCTCACTTTCGCACGGTGCTGATATGGGCGTCGCGGTTGATCCACTGGCCGAGGAAGACGATCACGAAGGAGACCGCGATAATCATCGACGACAGGGCGAGGACCGATGGGAATTGCTGCGGGAAACGCAACTGGCCCCAGATATACATCGGCAGGGTCGGCTCGGTCCCGGTCAGGAAGAACGCCATGATGAATTCGTCAAACGAGACGGTGAAGGTCAACAAAAGGCTGGCCAGAATGCCCGGCCATACGACAGGCAGGGTCACGCGCCAGAATGTGTGCCACGCGTTCTCGCCCAGATCGGCCGAGGCCTCCTCCAGCGAGGGATCAAGCCCCTCAAAGCGGGGGATGAGTGTCGCGATGGCGAAGGGCAGGCAAATGATCACATGCCCGACGGCGACCGTGTAAAGGCTGAGTGTCACGCCGAGGCTGCTCATCAGAACCAAAAGGGCCACACCGAAAATGATCCCCGGCACGACGAGCGGCAGCATTATGAAGGCCACGATCGCGTTCTGACCCGGCAGGCGATATTTGGTGATCGCCTTGGCCGCGAAGATGCCAAGCGTGGTGGCCAGTACGGCTGTAGCCGCACCCACTTTGACGCTGTTCATCAAAGCGGCCCAGACAGGCTCGCGCTGAAAAAGCTCCTCATACCATTGCAGCGTAAACCCGGTCAGCGGGAAGCTGACATATATCGAGTCGTTAAAGCTGAAGAGCGGCAGAAACAGGATCGGGATATAGAGCGCGATCAGAAAAATAATCGCATAGACCTGAAGGGGCCGGTTCGGTCGTCGGATATAGGATTCGGTGCTCATGCCATCCGCTCCTTGAAAACTTTGGTGAGGGCGAGGAACACGAGGCCAATCGCCGAGATGTAAAGCATCAAGCCAATGGCCAGGGAAGCGCCCATGGGCCAGTTATTCACAGGACCAAATTGCAGTTGAATGAGGTTACCGATCATCATCCCGTCCGGTCCGCCGAGAAGGGCTGGCGTGATGTAGTCACCCGTGGTGGGAATGAAGATCAAGAAGCTCGCGGCGATCACACCTGGCATCGACAGGGGCAGTGTGATGCGGAAGAAGCGCGCCACAGGCCCGTCGCCCAGATCCGTTGCCGCCTCCAGAAGCGAGCGGTCAATCTTCTCAAGGCTCACGTAGATGGGCAGGATCGCAAAGGCGACCCAAGAGTGGGCGAGCGTGATGACCACAGCCTGCTGGCTGTAGAGCAAAAACTCAAGCGGGGCGTCGATGAGCCCGGCCCAAAGCAGACCGGAGTTGATCACGCCCTCATAGCCAAGCACCACTTTCCACGCGAAAACGCGCAGCAGGTAGCTTGTCCAGAACGGCAGGGTCATCAACACGATCCACATCATCTTGTTTTTGTGGACGTGGAAGGCGACGTAGTAAGCCATCGGGTAAGAGAGCAGCACCGTCGCAACGGTGGCCCAGCCCGATATCACGAGCGACCGGTGCATCAGGGCGCCGTAGACCGGCTGCTCGAGAGCCGTCTCGTAATTTGCGGTGGTGAGGGTGGTGTCGAAGCCAAAGCCAATGGCGGTCCAGAGGCTCATCGTGATCAGGATGGCGAAGGGAATGACGATGCCGATGGTCATCACGACCAAAGTGGGGCTGAGCAGGAAAAAGCCGCGCAATGTTTCGCTGCGCTGCAGCATCCCTGCGAATTTTCCGCGCCTTCGAACTGGCGGCGCCCCTACGGCGGCATCGTTTAATGTGACATTAGTATTGGTCATCTCAGGCCCCTTCCATGGTGTCTGGCATACGTCAATCTTCCCCTGCCACGCCAAGCGCGGAAGGGAGGGTCTGCGTGCAAGATCAGGGCGGCCCTATGGCCGCCCTGTCAGACTGTCTGGATCAGAAGCCAGCTTTGATTTGCTCAAAGAGGGCGTTCATCTTGGATTCGAACTCTTGGGTCTGAGGCTTCTGGAAATGACCAGCCTCCAGAATATCCGCAGGGTTCTTGCTCAGGCCGAGACCAACGAGTGTTTCCTCGTCAAACTCGTCGAAGCTCTTGGCGTTGGAGTGGCCATAACCGTAATCGTTGATCATGAACTTACCGGTGTCAACACTCAGCATGCTGTCGATCACGTCATAGGCACGGTCCAGGTTGGGCGCGTCCTTGTGAATCATCAGACCGCAAACCCATGTAAGAGCACCCTCTTTGGGCTGTGCGAAACGGACGGGGTGACCTTCAGCCCTCAGAAGCGTGGCCGAGGAATTCCATGTCATCGCCGCAACCATCTCGCCCGAGGCAAGCGCTTGCTCCAGCGTGGTGGTGTCGTCGGTGTAGACCCGGATGTGTGGGCGCTGCTCACGCATGACGGCGGCGATTTTCTCGAACGCTTCGGGCGTGTCGATATTGTCGAAGTCAACGCCCGCTTTGATCGCGCCAACCCACCATGCGTCCGCGCCGGCGCCAAGGCTGCCGAGGCGGCCTGCATACTTCTCGTCCCAGAGAATGTCCCAGCTTTCTTCGCCTTCGATCTCAACCAGATCGGTGCGGTAGGTGATGGAGGTCTGACCCCAGTCGAATGGCACCATCCAGAGGTTGTCGCCATCGGCGTTGCCTTCAAGCTGCGTCAGCTCGGGGATGATGTCGCCCGCATGCGACAGACGCGACATGTCGGCCGACTGGAAGAGACCAGTGGCTGTCCAACGTGGCACAGCTTGGTTACAGGGGTGCGACACGTCCACAACGAAACCGCCGCGCATTTTTGTCAGAGCCTCCTCAGAGCCGCCGAAGATCGAGAAGTTTGGCAGCTCGCCGTTTTTGGCCTGATACTCACCAAAAAGCTCGGGGATGTCGTAGCCACCCCATGTGAAATATGTTGCCTGATCTTCTGGTGCGGCCATTGCCTTGCGGCCTGAAAACGGCACTGTGGCCATGCCGACGCCTGCCGCAGCAAGCGAGCGTGTGAAGGCGCGACGGCTCATTTTGCCTTCGCGCACAGCGCCGATTTGGTCAAGTACATCCATTTGGTCTTCTCCCTAGTTGATCGAGCCTGTTCCGGCTCCTTTGGTGGCGTCCTTTATTGCGACGCTGAGGTTGCAGGTTGCTTTCGGTCTCAGAATGAAACGGCACGGCCATTTCGATCATCAGTCCTCTTGCTCTGTCCCGCTCGCTAATTGAATGATCGTTCAATGATTGGGTTGCTTTATCAAACCTGTCAAGCCAACAATCCCGCCATGCCGGCGCCGCGGAGCGAAAATCATGGCGCTGCCAAAAAATGTAGTGGACCACAAATTAACCGCTGAAATCAGGAGAGAAAAACGATGGCAATCCAGACGGGCGTGTTCCGACTTGAAGCAAATGGCCCCAGCGGTGCAGGCCTCAGCCCGATGGAGCTGGACGCCGCAGACTTCCAGTCACCGTTGCCCAAGCAGCATTACCACACGTACTACAGCGATGAATCCAAAGGGATAAATGTCGGCGTCTGGGATACGACCACGATGCAGGAGGCGTTCGGCCCCTACCCCGGAGATGAGTTCACCTGGGTGCTTGAAGGCGCGTTTGAAATGGTCGACGGCAAGGGCGGCGGCGTGCCAGCCCATGCCGGTCAGGCCGTGTGTTTTCGCAACGGCGCACCGGTCAGTTGGAAGCAGGACGGATACCTTAAGAAATTCTTCATCACTTATTTGGAACCGGGTGCCAAAACGCCGACAATCGAATCGGCGGAAGGCGGAATTGTCGTTCTCGACCCGGATGCGAAGATGGATCTGATGGACACAACCGACCCGTTCGTGATCAAGGGCGCGGCCCCCAAGCAGCACAATCTGACCAGCTTCACCAACGATACCGGCAACATGTTCATGGGCCAATGGGACAGTGGCCCGATGGTCAGCGAAATGCTGCCTTTCCCCACCCATGAATTTGTTCAGATGCTCGAAGGTGAGGTGACGATCACGCAAGAGGGCGGCGCGGCACAAACCTTCCGCGCGGGCGATTGCTTTTTCGTGGCCAAAGGGACCGTCTGTAGCTGGGAAATCCCGGATTACGTGCGCAAATTCTATTGCATCCTCGACGTGGAATAAGCCGCATGAGCCCCGACATGACGCGCCGCGCAGCTCTGGCCACAATCGCCGGGGGCGTTGTCGGGGCCACGGCCACTGCGGGCGCGGCCACCGCACAGGCCCTCCCCACCAACCCCGATGTGGTGGTGATCGGCGCAGGTGCCGCCGGTCTCGCCGCCGCACGCGAGCTTCAGGCGCAGGGCAAATCCGTGATCGTCGTGGAGGCCGCAGGACGCACGGGCGGGCGCGCCTGGACCGAAAGCGAGACATTCGGCGTGCCCTACGATCAGGGTGCGGCCTCGATCAACGCCTCCAACATCAATCCCTTCACCCGCATCGCGCGGGAGGGGGGATTTGACCTTGTGGATTACACCAACGCAGGCTCTGCCTTTTACGTGGACGGCAAACGCGCGACCGCCGCCCAAAGCGCGGCTTATGGTCGGGCGTGGAGCGCTGTCGGCGACGCGCTGGCCGAGGCAGGAGAGGCTGGACAGGACATCGCCACCTCCGAGGTGATGCCAAAGGGCATGAAATATTCCGGCACCGTCAAATCATGGATCGGGCCGATGGATTGGGGGGTGGATATGTCCGACCTCTCGACCGCCGACTATTGGAACAGTGGCGATGCACAGCCCTCGTTCATGGTGCGCGAAGGTCTGGGGGCCGTGGTCGAATATTACGGGCAGGGTGCGCCCGTGGTCCTGAATGCACCAGTGAGCGAGATCGACTGGAGCGGAACTGGCGTCCGCGTCACAACCTCACAAGGTGTAATCAGCGCCAAGGCGGCAATCGTCACTGTCTCCACCGGCGTTCTGGCCAGTGGCGCGATCCGCTTCACCCCTGCCCTACCCATCGCCACGCAGGAGGCCGTGGATGGCCTGCCAATGGGTCTGTTAATGAAAATCGCACTGCAATTCGATGGCGCAAAGCTGGGCCTCGCCGATAACAGCTGGCTAGATTACGCGGTGCCTGAAGAGATGCCTGCCGAGGCGGCGTTCTTCGTCACCTGGCCCTTCGGCGGGGATATCTCGGTGGGTTTCGCAGGTGGCCAATTCGGCTGGGAGCTTTCGGCGGAAGGGCCTGAGGCGGCGGTGGAGTTCGCCTTGGGCGAGCTGGTGAAGATCGCAGGCTCGGATACGCGCAAGCATTTCGTCAAAGGCACGATGAGCAATTGGGCGGATAATCCGCTCACCCTCGGGGCCTATGCAGCAGCGCGGCCCGGTCAATACGGCGCCCGTGCGGCTTTGGAAGCCCCGTTGGGCGATAAGGTCTGGTTCGCCGGCGAAGCGCTGGGTGCGGACTATACCGGGCTCGTGAGCGGCGCGTATTTCAGCGGCAAATCAATGGCACAAAGGTTGGTGGAGGCCGGGGCTGCGGAGTGACCGGCGGCTCTCACCGCCCACCATCGCGCCAGCGGTTCGCAATGGGATAGCGCCGGTCGAGCCAGAACGCCTTCTTGCTCAGCCGCGTGCCGGGCGCGGATTGGAAGCGCTTGTATTCGCTGATATAAATCAGATGCTCGACACGCACCGCATCCACGCGGTCAAACCCGGCGGCGACGCAATCGGCAATGCTGCCGTCCTGGTCCACTAGGATTTCCAGTATCCCGTCCAGCGCCGGATAATCGGGCAGAGAATCGCTGTCTTTTTGATCCGCACGCAGCTCTGCCGTGGGCGCTTTGTCGATCACGCGGGGCGTGATCACCTCGCCGCCTGGTGCCAGCATCCAGTCGCGGTGGTTGGCATTGCGCCAGCGGCATATCTCGAACACCCGCGTTTTATACATATCCTTGATGGGGTTATACCCGCCCGACATATCGCCATAAATCGTGGCATAGCCCACCGCGACCTCGGATTTGTTTCCCGTGGTCAAAAGCATCTCACCGAACTTGTTGCTCATCGCCATCAGGAGCAGTCCGCGCAAACGCGATTGGATATTCTCCTCGGTCACATCCGGCTCGGTTCCTTCAAACAAAGGCGCGAGCGTGGCCGTGATCGCCGCGCGCCCCTCAGTGATCGGCACAAAGTCATAACGACAGCCCAGCGCTTCGGCTACGGTCTTGGCATCTTCCAGCGAATGCTCTGACGTATATTCCGAGGGCAGCATCACACAGCGCACATTCTCAGGCCCCAGCGCATCCGCCGCGATGGTAGCCACAATCGCCGAATCGACCCCGCCCGACATGCCCAGAAGCGCACGTGAAAAGCCCGTCTTGCGGAAATAATCCCGCAAGCTGAGGACCATAGCGTGATAATCCTGCTCATGACTATCCGGGATATGCGCCAGCGCGCCCTTTTCTGCCCGCCAGCCATCGGACCCGCGCACCATGTCGAGATGCGCCACCGCCTCTTCCATCACCGGCATCTGAAGCGCCAAAGCGCCACCCGGGTTGAGCACACATGAGCCCCCGTCAAAAACCTGATCATCCTGCGCGCCCACGAGGTTGAGATAGATAAGCGGCAAATCCGTCTCCACCACGCGGCTCACCATATGGCTTTGCCGCGTGGACAGCTTCCCGCGGTAATAAGGCGAGCCATTGGGCACAAGAAGAAACTCCGCGCCCGTCTCGGCCAGCGTCTCGGGCACGTCCGGGTGCCAGCTATCCTCGCAGATCGGGCTGCCGATGCGCACACCGTCCACCGTGTAAGGCCCCGAGAGAGGGGCGGAGGCGTAAAGACGCACCTCGTCGAAAACGGTCTCATTGGGCAGGTTATGCTTGCGCACCACGGCGGAAACCGCGCCGCCCTGAAGGATGTAATAGGCGTTGAAAAGCTCCGCTCCCTCAAGCGCCGGGCCGCCGATGGCAAGGGCTGGCCCCTCGGCACAGTCTTTCGCCAAGGTCTCAATCGCCGCAATGGCGGCCTGATGGAACACGGGCTTCAGGATCAAATCCTGCGTATTATATCCCGTGATGAACATCTCGGGCAGCGCCACCAGATTGGCGCCAGCGGCACGCCCCTCGTTCCACGCATCCCGCGCGCGGGCCGCATTGCCCTCAATATCACCGACAGAGGCGTTGATTTGTGCAAGCGTCAGGCGAAACCTGTCTTTCATCGCGCGGTGCTCCCCCTATGCGAGACCCACAAGGGATGTAGCAGAACCCCAAGCGAGGGAAAGCCGAATTGAACAAAACCAAGTTGTCAGCCCCCGTGCGGGCAGCTATATTTTACGCCAGCCCGCAGGCCGCGCGGGCGCACACACTCGCATCCGGGGATTCGCAATGGCCTTTTCGCTGACACGACCGATTGCTCTGGCGCTGGCGCTGACATTCGCCCCCGGCCTCTCAATCTTGCCCGCATCCGCGCAGAGTGCTGCGATCGAGACCAAGCAATATGATGATGGCGGCATCTATGTCGGCACCTTCCGCGACGGGCTGCAACATGGCACCGGCACCTACACCCTGCCCAACGGCTATGAGTATAACGGCGAGTGGGACAGTGGCGAGATCAAGGGCATGGGGGTCGCGCGCTTTCCAAACGGCTCGGTCTATGAGGGCGAATTTGCGATGGGCAAGCCCAATGGCGTGGGCAAGATCGTCTTCACCGATGGCGGCACCTATGAGGGCACATGGAAAGACGGCAAAATCTCCGGGCGCGGCATTGCCGTCTATGCCAATGGCGTGCGCTATGAAGGCGATTTCCTGAACGCGATGCACAATGGTCGCGGCACGATGGCCTCGCCCGGCGGCTATGTTTATGAGGGCGATTGGGCCAGCGGCGTCAAGGAAGGCACCGCGCGCATCACCTATCCCGACGGCGCGATCTACGAGGGCGCCGTGCAGCGCGGCGCGCGCCACGGGGAAGGTACGCTGACCATGCCCGGCGGGCTGGTCTATGCAGGGCTCTGGCGCGACGGGCAGATCGACGGCACCGGCACGCTCAGCCAGCCAAATGGCGATGTCTACACAGGCGCGCTTGTCTCGGGGCAGCGCGAGGGCGTGGGCCGCATGGTCTACGGCAATGGCGACATCTACGAGGGGGACTTCGCCGCCGACCGCCGCGACGGGCAAGGTACGTTCAAAGGCACCGATGGCTATACCTATACCGGCTCCTGGGTGGCGGGGCGCATCTCCGGCACCGGCACCGTGACCTATCCTGATGGCTCGATCTATGTGGGCGAGCTGCGCGATGATCTGGCCAATGGCGAGGGTAAGATCACCTATCCCGATGGCGCGACCTATGAGGGCGCGTGGGTCGACGGGGTGATCGAAGGCCAAGGCCGCGCAACCTATCCTAACGGGCTGGTCTATGAGGGTATGTTCAAGGCCGCACAAAACGAAGGCTTTGGCGTGATGACCTATGCCGATGGCTATCGCTACGAGGGCGAATGGCTGGGTGGCCAACGCCACGGCACCGGCACCGCCACCTATGCCGATGGCACCGTCTATACCGGGACGTTCCAAAACGGGCAGCGCCACGGCACGGGCCGGATCGAGATGACCGACGGCTTCGTCTATGAAGGCGCTTGGGCTGATGGCGAGATCAACGGCATGGGCACAGCCACTTACGCCAATGGCGATGTCTACGAGGGCATGTTCGCGGATGGCAAACGCCAAGGCACAGGTACGATGCGCTATTCCACGGGCGAGGAAGCGACGGGCGATTGGCAGGACGGCGCGCTGGCCCGCCAAAGTGCTGCCCCTGCCGAGGATGCGCCAGAGACGGCCACGGAATGAGCGCGGTTACCGGCAGATGCCTCTGTGGCGCCTGCACATTCGAGTTGAGCGGGGCGCATAATTTCATTGGCCATTGCCATTGCGACAGCTGCCGCCGCGCCACCGCCTCTCCCATGACCACCTTCATCGGCCACCCGGACGGCGCGTGGCGATGGACCGGCGCCGCGCCTCGGATGTATGAAAGCAGCCCCGGAAACACGCGCGGGTTTTGTGGCAATTGCGGCTCGCCCATGATGTTCGCCGCAACGCGGTTCCCCAGTGAGACGCATTTCTATGCAGCCCTTTTGAGCGATCCCACCACCGTAGAGCCTGAGGCGCAATATCACGCGGATGAACGTCTGCCGTGGATGCCCGCGATGGATGCCCTACCCGAGGAATGATCTCAGCGGTGGCCGGCGCGCATCACCTCAGACCGCGTCACCCCGGTCCAGCCGTTCCAGAAAATCCTCCGCCGTGGCAAGCACATCCCGTCTGTGATCCGCGTCCATCTTGTCCCAAGTCCGGTAGATCATGCCCATCCGGTGATTGCCCTTGAACCGATCCCGGTGGCGATCGAGAAAATGCCAGTAGAGCGTGTTGAACGGGCAGGCATCGGGTCCGGTTTTCACCTTCACCTTGTAGGCGCAATTGCTGCAATAATCGCTCATCTTGTTGATGTAAGATCCTGAGCTTACGTAGGGTTTCGACGCGATAATCCCACCATCGGCATATTGGCTCATACCAAGTGTGTTGGGTGCCTCGACCCATTCAAACGCATCGAAATAGACCGCCAGATACCATTCATGCAGCGCATGTGGGTCGATCCCCGCCAGAAGGCCAAAATTGCCGGTGATCATCAGCCGTTGAATATGGTGGGCATAGGCCTCCTCGCGGGTCTGGGCGACCGCGTGGGCCATGCAGGTCATCTGCGTATTTCCACCCCAGTACACATCCGGCAGCGGGCGTTTATGCTCCAATGCGTTTCGCGATGTATAGTCAGGGCCCTCACGGAAATAGATGCCGCGCACATATTCGCGCCATCCGATGATCTGGCGGATGAACCCTTCGGCTGCATTGATCGGCACATCACCTGCCGCCCATGCCTTCTCCGCCCGCTCGCAAAGCTCAAGCGGACCAAGCAACCCAACATTGAGATAGGGCGACAAAAGCGAGTGATGCAGG
>CALGEH010000031.1 GCA_937881735.1 uncultured Shimia sp. | reverse complement strand
CGTCGGCAATACCTTGTTCGAGGAGTTGGGGTTCTCATATCTCGGGCCCATCGATGGCCATGATATGGACCAGCTTTTGCCGGTCCTGCGCACGGTGCAGGCGCGCGCGACGGGGCCGATGTTGATCCATGTGCTCACCAAGAAGGGCAAAGGATACGCCCCCGCGGAGGCCGCCCGCGATGGTGGTCATGCGACCGCGAAATTCGATCTGGTGACGGGCAAACAGTCCAAGGCGCCCTCCAACGCACCGAGCTACACCTCCGTGTTCGCCCGCACGCTGACGGATATGGCCGCCAAGGATGACCGCATCTGCGCCGTCACCGCCGCCATGCCCGATGGCACGGGTCTCAACCTCTTTGCAGAGCGGTATCCGAGCCGCCTCTTTGACGTTGGCATCGCCGAACAGCACGCCGTGACCTTCTCGGCGGGGCTTGCGGCGGGGGGCATGCGGCCCTTCTGCGCGCTCTATTCGACCTTCTTGCAACGTGGCTATGATCAGGTCGTGCATGATGTGGCCATTCAGCGCCTGCCCGTGCGCTTCGCCATTGACCGTGCCGGCCTGGTGGGCGCCGATGGGGCGACCCATGCGGGCAGTTTCGATGTGGCCTTCCTCGCCAATCTGCCGGGGATTGTCGTGATGGCCGCCGCCGATGAGGCTGAGCTGGTCCATATGATCGCCACTGCCGCCGCCCATGACGAGGGGCCGATTGCCTTCCGCTATCCGCGCGGGGAAGGCGAGGGCGTCGAAATGCCCGAGCGCGGCGTGGCTCTGGAGATCGGCCGCGGCCGGATCATCCAGGAGGGCGCACGCGTGGCGCTCCTGAGCTTTGGCACGCGTTTGGGTGAGGTGCGCCGCGCAGCGGAGGCTCTGGCCGCCAAGGGTATCACGCCGACGATTGCGGATGCCCGATTTGCCAAGCCGCTGGACCGGGAGATGATCCTTGCCCTCGCCGCCGAGCATGAGGCGCTCATCACGGTGGAAGAAGGTGCGGTCGGCGGTTTTGGCAGCCATGTGGCACAGCTTCTGGCCGACGAGGGCGTGTTCGATCGCGGCCTCAAATTCCGCGCCATGGTTCTGCCTGACATCTTTATCGATCAGGCGAGTGCAGAAGACATGTACCGGGTTGCGGGACTTGATGCGACACAGATCGAGGCCAAGGTGCTCGACGTTCTGGGCATAGCCCAACTGGCGGATAAACGCGCGTAATTGCTCGGTTTATGAAACTTATCCACAGGTTTGTCCACAGATGTGCAGAAAATTGCTGCATTTGTGATAGGCCCTTGGCAGGCGCGCATGGGCAGTTATCTTAGGGATATGAAGATAATACGCAAACTTGCCCTTTTGGTGCTCCTCGCAACCAATCCCGCCCATGCGCTTGACAGCAGCCAAGGGCAGTTGACCGTCACGCCCATCATTGGCGGGCTGGATGCACCTTGGGCGTTTGGGTTTCTGCCCGATGGGGACGTTTTGGTCACCGAGAAGGATGGGCGCGTTCTGCGCTTGTCAGATGGCACGCTGAGTGCATTGGGTGGCGTGGGGCCCGTGGCAGAGGTGGGGCAGGGAGGGCTTCTCGATCTGCTCATCCCCTCCGATTTCTCCGACAGCCGCGAGATCTATTTCTCCCTCGCGCAGGACCAAGGCCGGGGCGAAGGTCCCGCACTGGCCCGCGCACGATTGGAGCCGGGCGCAGACCGCCTGACTGGATGGGAGGTCCTTTACGAGATTGCGGCGGGCAGCAGCGGGGGGCGGCATTTCGGCTCGCGCCTTGTCGAGGGCGCGGACGGGATGATCTACATGACCGTCGGTGACCGGGGCGACAGACCTTCTGCGCAGGATCGTAGCAATGAGAACTGCACGGTTCTGCGCCTCACCCGCGATGGCAGCCCCGCGCCAGGTAATCCGTTCACCGATGGTCAGCCCGCCATCTGGTCTTATGGCCACCGCAATCCCCAAGGCGCCGCACTCGATCTGGAAGGGCGGCTCTGGGTCTCGGAGCACGGCGCGCGAGGGGGCGATGAGCTGAACCGTGTGCAGCCGGGCGTGAATTACGGTTGGCCCGTGATCAGCTATGGCCGGCATTACTCAGGCGACAAGATTGGCGAGGGCACGACGAAGGCGGGCATGGCGCAGCCCGAGTTCTATTGGGACCCGTCCATCGCACCCTCGGGGTTGATGATCTATTCCGGCGCGCTCTGGCCCGAGTGGCGCGGCGATATTTTCACCGGTTCGCTGAAATTTGGCCATATCGCGCGGGTCGGCGGCACGCCTTTGGCCCTGCAAGAGGTGCTGGAAAGCTCTGAGACCGCACGTCTGCGCGATATTCGTGAGGCCCCGGATGGCGCGCTTTACCGCATCACGCCCTGAGGCGGATCAGACCGAAAGACGCGAGGCTTGCGAGCCACGCTCACGGTAGGGCGTCGTGTTGTAATGCGCGCGGTAGCATTTGGAGAAATGCGACGGCGATGAGAAACCGCAGGCCAGCGCCACATTGATCACCGTCATATCGGTCTGCATCAACAGGTTGCGCGCCTTTTGCAGACGCAACTCCATGTAATATCGCTTGGGCGAGCGGCTAAGATAGCGGCGGAAAAGCCGCTCCAGCTGCCGTGTGGACATGCCCGCATCCCTGGCCAGAAGCGAGGGCGAGATCGGCTCCTCGATATTGGCCTCCATCATCTGGATCACTTGGCTCAGTTTGGGGTGACGCACGCCGATCCGCGTGGGCACAGAAAGGCGCTGCGTGTCCTGATCCGTGCGGATGGTCGAATAAATCATCTGATCGGC
>CALGEH010000030.1 GCA_937881735.1 uncultured Shimia sp. | reverse complement strand
GGGGCGTTGCTATCGGGCATGACATTTCTCCTTATTTGATCAAAACCTATCCTGCCCAGATCCCCGCGTAAAGTTTTTTGAGCGCTCAAATAAATTTTTTCGGCTGACAGAACACCGCGACTATGAAAAGGTAGGCAGTGACGAAGAAGGGCCCCGCGCGATGAACACCACCACCGACAGACCCCGCAAAGAGCGCAAAGCCAATGCCGACAAGCGCCGTCAACAGCTTTTGGATGCCGCCTTGCGCTCCATCGCCTCCAACGGATTGTCGCGCACCACACTGGCCACCGTGGCCACCGAAGCGGGGCTGAGCCAAGGGGTGGCGGTGTTCTACTTCAAGTCCAAGGCCGGGCTTCTGGCCGCCGCTTTGGCCGAGCATTACGCCGCCTATCAACGCACGTGGGAGCGTGCGATAAAAACTGCGGGCGACGATCCACTGGACCAGATCGTATCGCTTGTCCGCGCGGATTTCTCATCGCGCATTTGCAACCCGCAGGCGCTGGCCGTGTGGTTTGCCTTTTGGGGCGAGCAGAAATTCACCCCCCAATATGCCGAAGTCTCCGCCGAGTTTGATACCAACCGTGCAGCCGCCGTGCAGGAGGTCTGTGCCAAGCTGATGCCCGACGCGCCCGAGGCCGAAATCGCAAAGGTGGCCGAATGGATCGACACGATCTCTGACGGATATTGGCAGCACTTGCACGTCTCGCCCACAAGCATCACGCGCGAGGGCGCTCATGAAGCCACCCTCGCCTTGGTCTGTCGACTTATCCCGGCACAAGCGGATGCGATCCGCGCGCGGGCCGGCGTGGCTCAGGGAACCTCGTAAACCACGATTACACAACCGTTTTTCGTGGTTGAGCAATGCTGGGTTCCATCCCGCAGCCACACCACATCGCCGGGCCCATACTCCGTCCCATCATTGTCGGTGAGGTCGCCATCGATGATGAAAAACTCCTCATCACCGCGATGTTGGTGCGGCGTGGTCGTGGAGCCTGGAGCCATGCGGTAGATATAGAAACCCTTGCCGAGGTCGGCGGCGCTGCCCAATTGCAGAACTTCTCCGTCCATCTTG
>CALGEH010000029.1 GCA_937881735.1 uncultured Shimia sp. | reverse complement strand
GTCGAAGATGAACCCGCCGCCCTTCTCGCCTTGCAGCTTCTCGCGGATCAAGCCGATCACGATCTCATCCGTCACCAGATCGCCGCGCGCCATGACATCCGCCACGACCTTGCCCATCTCGGTGCCGCTCTCCTTGGCCTCGCGTAGCATATCGCCGGTGCTCAGCTGGATCATGTTGCGCTGGTCCACGAGAATATGCGCCTGCGTGCCTTTACCAGCGCCGGGCGGCCCAAGAAGAATGATGTTCATTTGCGTTGAGTCCCTTTTCTGCGCGCGCGCTTCTTGCCCTTGCCGCTCAGCTGCGATTTCTCGATCAGCCCTTCATACTGATGGGCCAGAAGATGGCTTTGCACTTGTTGGATCGTATCCATCGTCACCGACACAACAATCAGCACGGCGGTGCCGCCGAAATAGAACGGGATCGACAATTGAGCGCGCATCACCTCTGGCAGAAGGCAGACCGCCGCAAGATAGCCGGAACCGAGGACAAGAACACGGCTAACCACATAATCGAGGTATTCTTCCGTTTTCTTGCCGGGGCGCACACCGGGGATGAAGCCGTTCTGGTTCTTAAGGTTGTCGGCCACATCTTCGGTCTTGAACGCGACGTTGTAGGTGTAGAAATAGGTGAAGAAGACGATCATCACGGTGAAGAACAGCAAATACAGCGGCTGCCCCGGGCCGAAATAGGCCAGAAGGGTAGACATGATCGGGCTGGTATTATCGCTCTGCCCGGAAAACGTGCTGATCGTGGTGGGCAACAGCAGCAAGGATGAGGCGAAGATCGCGGGGATCACGCCTGCGGGGTTCACCTTGACGGGGAGATGGCTGGAGCCACCGTCATAGACCTTCATCCCCACCTGACGGCGCGGATATTGGATGTGGATCTTGCGCAAGCTGCGCTCCATGAACACCACGAAAGCGATGAGCGCGATCATCATGACGCTGATGCCGATGATCACGGCAGGGCTGATAGCACCACTGCGACCAGAGGCGAAGAACTGCGCCAGCGCCGCGGGAACCTCGGCGATGATGCCGACGAAGATGATCAGCGAGATACCGTTGCCGATGCCGCGCGCGGTAATCTGCTCACCCAACCACATCAGGAACATGGTGCCCCCCACGAGGGTGATCATGCACGACACGATGAAAAAGAGGCCCGGATCGGTCACAAGGCCCCCGCCCTGAAGGCTGACGGCGAGGCCGTAGGATTGCAGCGTCGCCAGAAAAACCGTGCCGTAGCGTGTGTATTGGTTGATCTTCTTGCGGCCCTGCTCGCCCTCTTTCTTCAGCTGCTCAAGCGCGGGCACCATGGCCGTCATAAGCTGCACGATGATCGAGGCCGAGATGTAGGGCATGATACCGAGGGCGAAAATGCCCATCCGGCCAAGCGCACCGCCGGTGAACATGCTGAGCATGCCGCCGATACTGGCCGCTGCCCCTTCCATGAACTGGCGAAGCTCTGCCCCGTCGATGCCGGGCACAGGAATGAACGTGCCGAGGCGATAGACAATCAGCAGACCCAGCGTGAAAACGATGCGTTTGCGAAGGTCCGTGGCCTTCCCGAAGGCAGCCCAGCTTGAATTGGACGCCATTTGTTCTGCTGCAGATACCATTCGGCTCTCTCTAGATATGACAACGCCGCCGAACGCTGTTCTTCAGCGGCCGGCGGCGTGTTTGAAAAACGTGGGGTATATGTAAGCGGCACATGGGCCGCTCACAACCTCTTATTCGGCTGGGGCCGCCGCCGGTGCCGCAACTGTCAGCGTGCCACCGGCCTTCTCGACCGCCTCGACCGCCGATTTCGACGCACCGGTCACTTCGATCGTGACCTTGGCCGAGATATCGCCCTTGGCGAGGATACGCACACCGTCAAGCTTGCGTCGCACGAGACCGGAGGCCACAAGCGCGTCCTCGGTGACCACGGCCTTGCCGTCGAGTTTCTTCTCGTCGATGAATTTCTGGATGAGGCCCAGGTTCACAACCGCGAATTGCTTGCGGTTTGGCTTGTTGAAGCCACGCTTTGGCAGGCGTTGGTAGAGGGGCATCTGGCCGCCTTCATACCCTTTGATCGCCACGCCTGAGCGGGATTTTTGACCCTTGATGCCCCGGCCGCCGGTTTTACCCATGCCCGAGCCCGCACCACGGCCAACCCGTTTGCGTTTTTTCGTGGCGCCATCATTATCGCGCAGTTCATGCAGTTTCATGTCGCTTCTCCTTTTGCCGGATGCGACCCCCAGCGACGGGAGCGGCCGAACGCGGCTTACGTTGACTTTATATGGGTGACACCGCTGTCACACGTGCGGCGTATACCCGATCCGGTGCGCTTTGCAACCACTCTCAGCGCAGATCCGTGCATCATCTCGACCGTAAGAAAAAAAGGCAGCCGGCGATGCGTCAGGTCAAATGCAAAACACCCCGACCATATCTGACCGGGGCGCCTGAAGCTGTCACAGAGCAGGATTGACCCCACCCCGCACTCAGCCTTTTTCTTCGATGATCTCAACCATGTGCGAGATCTTGTTCACCATGCCACGGATGGAGGGGGTGTCCTCCAGCTCGCGGGTGCGGTGCATCTTGTTCAGGCCCAGACCGATCAGCGTTGCACGCTGGCTTGCGGGGCGACGGATGGGCGAGCCCACCTGTTTGACGACAATTGTTTTGGCCATGGTTTATGCCTCCTCAGTCGCCGCGGCTTGCTCGCCGGCGGCTTTGGGTGCGTCATTGGTCGACAGAATATCAGCCACTTTCTTGCCACGACGTTGCGCGACCATACGGGGGCTCGATTCCTTGCGCAGACCGTCGATCGTGGCGCGGATCATGTTGTACGGGTTCTGCGAGCCGTTCGACTTGGCGACGACGTCCTGAATACCCAGCATCTCGAACACAGCTCGCATCGGGCCGCCGGCGATGATGCCGGTACCTTGAGGTGCGGAGCGCATGATGACTTTCCCGGCGCCGTGGCGGCCTTCCATGTCATGGTGCAGCGTGCGGCCTTCGCGCAGCGGCACGCGGATCATCTGGCGCTTGGCTTGCTCGGTGGCTTTACGGATGGCCTCGGGGACCTCCTTGGCCTTACCTTTGCCAAAGCCCACACGGCCCTTCTGGTCGCCAACAACGACGAGGGCTGCGAAGCCAAAACGCTTACCGCCCTTGACGGTTTTGCTGACGCGGTTGATCGCGACGAGGCGATCTGCGAATTCTGGTGTCTCGTCACGTTGGTTGCGGCGACCGCCCCCACGATTTTCATCTCTTGCCATTTGGCTTCCTTAGCTCATGCGGACGCGCGCGCCCTGATATACTCGATCCCAGTGAGCAAGTTTGCCCCCGGATCATCGAGACGGCCACGAGGATTACCCCCAAGGCCGCCTACGCTGTCTTAGATCTTCAGACCACCTTCACGCGCGGCGTCGGCGATTGCCTTGACCTTGCCGTGAAAGAGGAAACCGCCACGGTCGAAATACGCCTCGCTGACGCCTGCCTTCTTGGCACGCTCCGCGATGGCAGCGCCGATCTTGGTGGCCGCTTCGATGTTGTTCTTGCCCACCAACCCGAGATCTTTTTCGAGCGTGGAGGCCGCCGCAAGGGTGATCCCCTGCACATCGTCGATCAGCTGAACGCTGATATTCTTGTTGCTGCGGTGAACACTGAGGCGCATGCGCCCTGCATTGACCTTGCGAAGTTTGTTCCGAACGCGCAGGCGGCGTTTTTGGAACAGTTGTCTTTTGCTGTTTGCCATCTTCTCGCGTCCTTACTTCTTCTTGCCTTCCTTCTGGAAGATATACTCATCTTTGTAGCGAATGCCTTTGCCCTTGTAGGGCTCTGGCGGACGCCAATCGCGGATATTTGCCGCGACTTGTCCGACGAGCTGCTTATCCGTGCCTTCGACGATCAGTTCCGTCGGTTTGGGCACGGTGACCGTCACGCCATCGGGGATGTGAAAATCCACGTCATGGCTGAGGCCGAGGTTCAGTTTGATCACGTTACCCTGAAGTTGGGCACGGTAACCCACCCCCCGGATTTCGAGCTCTTTTTTGAACATTGCGTTCGAGCCATGCACGAGGTTTGCGACGACCGTGCGGGTCATCCCCCATTGCTGGCGCGCGCGCTTGGATTTGCCGCGCGGCGTGACGGTGATCTGACCATCGTCGAGGGTCAGGGTCACATCATCGGTCGCGGTGAACGATTTGGTCGCCTTGGGGCCTTTGACCTCAAGTGTCTGGCCGCTGATCGTTGCGGTGACACCATCGGGGATGGCGACGGGCTGTTTGCCGATACGAGACATATTTGGCTCCTTAGAATACGGTGCAGAGCACTTCGCCGCCAACATTGTGGCTCCGAGCGCTTGCATCCGACATCACACCTTTGGAGGTGGAGACAATCGACACACCAAGGCCCTGACGGACCGACGGGATGTCATTAACGCCCAGATAGACGCGGCGACCAGGTTTGGAGACCCGGCGCATTTCGCGAATGACGGGGACGCCATCGTAATATTTCAGGCTGATTTCAATGGCCGGGTGGCCGTCGACGCCTGTCGCGCTCTCAAAGCCACGGATGTAGCCTTCGTCCGCCAAAACACCGAGCACACGTTCGCGCATTTTGGAGGCCGGGGTCATGACGGTGGACTTGCCACGCATCTGAGCGTTCCGGATCCGTGTGAGCATATCGCCGATAGGATCATTCATTTCAAATCTCCCTTACCAGCTGGATTTCACGAGGCCGGGGGCCTGGCCGCTTGAGCCAAGCTCACGCAGCGCAATCCGCGACACTTTGAGTTTACGGTAATATCCGTGCGGACGGCCCGTCAGCTGGCAGCGATTGTGCAGCCGGGTGGCGGAGCTGTTGCGCGGCAACTTGGCCAGCTTCAGGGTGGCGCGGAAACGCTCTTCCATCGGCTTGGCTTCGTCGTTGATGATCTCTTTGAGGGTTGCACGTTGTGCTGCATATTTCTCAACGAGCTTTTGGCGCTTTTTCTCGCGCTCGATCATTGCTTTTTTAGCCATAACTTTTTCCTCCCGCCGCTCAGCTGTTGAAGGGCATGTTGAAATGCTTCAACAGTGCCTTCGCTTCAGCGTCGGTTTTCGCCGTGGTTGCGATGATGATGTCCATACCCCAGGACTCGTCGATCTTGTCGAAGTTGATCTCGGGGAAAATGATGTGCTCCTTGATGCCCATGGCATAGTTGCCACGCCCATCAAAGCTCTTGCCCGAGACGCCGCGGAAATCGCGGATCCGGGGCATGGCCACGGTGACCAGACGGTCAAGGAATTCATACATGCGAACCGAACGGAGCGTCACTTTCGCACCCATCGGCATGTCTTCGCGGACCCGGAACCCAGCGATGGAGTTCTTGGCTTTGGTGATGACGGCGTGCTGACCGGCGATGGTGCTCAGATCGTCCTGAGCCGATTTCGCCTTCTTGCTGTCACGCACCGCGGCAGCGCCGCAGCCGATGTTCAGCACGATCTTGTCCAGACGGGGCACCATCATCGCGTTCTTGTAACCGAACTCTTCGATCATCGCGGCTTTGATGGTCTCGTCATAGGCCGCCCGGAGACGTGGGGTATAATTTGCAGTATCAAGCATCGATCACGTCCCCCGTGGTCTTGGCGACACGCACTTTCTTGCCGTCTTCGATCTTGAAGCCGACGCGCGTGGGTTTGCCGTTTTTGTCCAGCAGAGCGAGGTTGCTCAGGTCGATGGGCATCGCTTTGGGGATGCGCCCGCCCTGAGACGTCTGGCTCTGGCGCGTGTGGCGGATCGCCATGTTCGCGCCTTCGACGATTGCTTTGCCCGCAGAGGGATCAACGGAGGCGATCACGCCTTCCTTGCCCTTGTCTTTACCAGCCAGCAGGACGACCTTGTCGCCCTTTTTCAACTTAGCAGCCATATCACAGCACCTCCGGGGCGAGCGAAATGATCTTCATGAAGTTCTTGCCGCGCAGTTCGCGCACCACGGGGCCGAAGATCCGCGTGCCGACGGGCTCACCTGCGTTGTTCAGGATCACGGCGGCGTTGCGGTCAAAACGGATGGCTGTGCCATCTTCGCGGCGCACTTCCTTGGCTGTGCGAACGACAACGGCCTTGCGCACGTCACCTTTTTTCACACGACCACGTGGGATGGCTTCCTTCACCGAGACGACAATGATGTCACCCACGGAGGCGTATCTACGCTTGGAACCACCCAGAACCTTGATGCACTGAACACGGCGAGCGCCGCTGTTGTCAGCCACATCGAGATTGGTCTGCATCTGGATCATTTAGATGTCTCCCGACCTTTGGGGGGCCCCAATTGGCCTTTTCCCCAGGGTTTCGATTATACTTTGAGGATCGTCAGGCTTACGCCTGCAGAACCTCCCAGCGCTTGGTTTTCGATTTCGGCGCGCATTCGATGATGCGAACCTGATCGCCTACTTTGAAGGCGTCCTTCTCATCGTGAGCCCGGTATTTCTTGGACTTACGGATGGTCTTTTGCAGAACGGGGTGCTTGAAGCGGCGCTCGACGGAGACGGTGATCGTCTGGGCGTTGGCGTCGCTTGTCACGGTGCCGGTGAGGATACGTTTGGGCATACTATCGGCTCCTTATTCTGCGGAAGCTGCGGCGGCAGCTTTTTCATTGAGGATGGTCAACACACGGGCAGCACTGCGGCGCGCGATGCGCATCTGTGCGGCATTCTCAAGCTGGCCAGTGGCCGCTTGGAACCGCAGGTTGAACTGCTGTTTCTTCAGGTTGATCAGCTCTTCACGCAGCTGATCAGGCGTTTTGCTGCGAAGCTCGGTCGCGTCCATCGGTCGTTCCTTTCAACATCACCGGAGGGCCCCTTTGCGCAATAGCGTCGGGTCACCCTGATTCCAGTGGAGTGGATGATGAGCGTGCGCAATACCGCCCCTAGATGCGCAAAGCAACCCCTGTTGCCCTTGAATCTTCACACTGCCCCTCGCCATGCCCCTACCCTACGCTTATAACGCGCCCATGGCAGATATATCCTCTCTTTTCGTCACGCGCCTCTACCGCGCGCCCTTGTCCGAACACGGGCCCGTTGACGCGGCGGAGCTTGAGGCGTCCTGCTGGTCCATCGCGCAAGATGATGAGGCCGGGCAAACATGGTGCGAGGAAAACGGCTATCCGGGCTACACGTCCTATGCGTCTTTGACGGACCTTGGCTGGCGGTTTCCTATATTCAAAGGACTGGTGGAGGTTCTGGACCTGCACGTCGCGGCCTTTGCTGAGGATCTGGAGTTTGATCTGGATGGTCGCGGGCTCAAACTCGAGGATATCTGGATTAATATCCTGCCAGAGGGCGGCACACATGCCTCGCATATCCATCCCCATTCGGTGATTTCCGGCACGACTTATGTGGCCATGCCCGAAGGGGCGAGTGCGCTCAAGCTCGAAGACCCCCGCTTGCCCATGATGATGGCCGCCCCCGGACGCCGCAAAGACGCGCGCGATGAGCTACGACAATTTCGCTACGAGGCGCCCGCCGTGGGGGACGTGTTGCTGTGGGAGAGCTGGCTCCGACACGAAGTCCCGATGAACATGAGCGAGGATGACCGGATTTCGGTGAGTTTTAATTATAGCTGGGGGTGAGGTTGCATATTCAGGCTCTCTTTAAGGAAAGTCTGAAAAACCTGCCGGTTTCCGTGTGATGTGGTAGGCTGCGGG
>CALGEH010000028.1 GCA_937881735.1 uncultured Shimia sp. | reverse complement strand
GGTGAGACGAGCACGGCGCCCACGGGCACCTCGCCGCGTTCGGCGGCGGCGCGGGCCTCAGCAAGGGCACGGTCCATGTGGCTGGTAAAACGCATGGCTCTTGATGGCCGCTCGGCGGCGCTTTCGCAAGCGTGGGATATGGTCTAAGCGGGGGCATGAGCACAGATACCCCCCCCGGCGACCGGATCGCCAAGGTCATCGCCCGCGCGGGCCGCGCCTCGCGCCGCGAGGCCGAGCGGCTGATCGACGCGGGCCGCGTCAGCGTCAATGGCAAGGTCATCGACAGCCCCGCCCTCAACGTCACACCCTCCGACCGGATTTCAGTCGATGGCAAGCAACTGAGCGCGCCCGAGCCGTCGCGCCTTTGGCTTTATCACAAGCCCACAGGCCTCGTGACGACCGCACGCGACGAACAGGGCCGTGCCACGATCTTCGACAACCTGCCCGATGATCTGCCGCGTGTGATCAGCGTCGGACGGCTCGACATCAACTCCGAAGGGCTGATCCTGCTGACCAATGATGGCGCGCTCAAACGCAAGCTGGAGCTGCCCTCCACCGGGTGGCTGCGCAAATACCGCGTGCGCGTCAAAGGCCGCCCCACCGAGGACACGTTCACCCCCCTGCGCAAGGGGATCACGCTGGAGGGCGAGCGGTTTCAGCCGATGACGATCTCTCTCGACCGCCAGACCGGGGCCAATGCATGGGTCACGGTGTCTTTGCGCGAGGGCAAGAACCGCGAAGTCCGCCGCGCGATGGAGGCCGTGGGCCTCAGCGTGAACCGTTTGATCCGTGTCTCTTACGGCCCCTTCCAGCTGGGACAGATCAAACCCGGTGCGGTCGAGGAAATCCGCGCCCGCGTGCTGCGCGACCAATTGGGCGAGGAGCAAGCCGCCCCGCAAAAGCCCAAATCCCCACAGCGCCGCCGCCGCACATAGACGACAAGGCCAAGGTCGCACGCACCACTGATACCCTAAAACAGGAGAGCCCTGCATATGGCTGACCTTCTCACCCCCGAAAATCTCGGGACCCTGCTCATGCTGTGCTTCTTGCAGGCGGTGCTGGGCTTCGACAACCTGCTCTACATCTCGATTGAATCCCAGCGCGCGCCGGTCGCAAAACAAGCCTCCGTGCGGCGATGGGGCATCATCATCGCTGTGGTTCTGCGCGTTGTCCTCTTGTTCGCGATGATCCAGCTGATCGACGCCATGGCGGAGCCGTTCTACATCTTCGCATGGTCTGACGTGATCGAGGGAGGCGTGAATTTCGCCACCTGCGTGTTCCTTATCGGCGGGGTGTTCATCATGTACACGGCGGTGAAGGAAATCGGCCATATGCTCACAATCGAGCATCTGGCGGACGGGGTGGAGGCGAAATCCGGCAAATCAGCCACCCAAGTGGTGCTTTTGATCGTCGCCATGAACCTGATCTTCAGCTTCGATTCGGTTCTTTCGGCCCTTGCGATCACCGATATCTTCCCGCTTTTGGCCACCGCGATCCTTCTTTCGGGCCTGGCGATGCTGCTTCTTGCCGATGGTGTGACACGCTTTTTGGAGAAAAACCGCATGTATGAGGTGCTCGGGCTTTTCATCTTGCTCATCGTCGGCGTGGTTCTTCTGGGTGAGGCGGGTCAGGCGGCTGCCCACGCCATGCATGATGACAGCCTGGCACTCAGGCTCTTTGGCTATGAGGTGATCCCGATGTCCAAAACCACCTTCTATTTCAGCGTTCTGGTTCTGGTGGCGGTCGAGATCATCCAATCGGGCTATACCCGCAAGCTCGACGCACAGCGCCGAACCCAAGCGCGCCGCTGACGGGCGGTAACCGCCCAAGACATGCCGAAGGTATGATTGACGCCAAGCCTGCAATCTTCCCCCTTTCAACATGCGGGCCGATTGCATAGTTTACAGGTGTGAAATCAGGGCCACGGGGGGCCATATGTCGCAGACAGGTCTTCAGAAACTGGCGTTCTTTGTGCTGGTTGCCCTGATCTTCTATGTCTCCTTCACCGGAGGAAGCTGAGCATGGCACAGCGTTTTGGCGGCAAATTCAGCCCCACGCCGACCGGCTCCGGAGGCCCGCCATCCAAAGACGCGTTTCGCGGTGCGCGGCGCACCCGCGCGGGCGGGCGTGTGAACCTTCTTTTTCTGGCCCCCCTGCCCCTCATTCTGCGCGCGTTTTCGTCCGAGCCTTTAGGCCTTGCGCTCAATCTCGTGGCGCTGGCCCTTTTGATTTTGGCCGCATGGATGACCCGCGAAGGCATCCTTGCGCATGAGGCGTATGACGCGCGCAAAATCGCGCGCCGCCCCGGATTTCCACGCAAGATCGCAGGGTCTCTCCTCACAGGGCTGGGCCTTGGTGTGGCGGGGTTTGCCGCAGGTGCGGGACTTCTTGCGCCGGTGATCTTCATGGTGCTGGGTGCGACCCTGCACAGCTTTGCCTTCGGCATTGATCCGCTCAGCGACAAGGGGATGGAGGGCATCGACCGCTTCCAGACCGACCGCGTGGCCCGTGTGGTCGAAAAGGCTGAAGAGCATATGGCGGCCATGAATGACGCGCTGCGCCGCGCGGGTGACCGACGCGCCGAGGACGCCATGGCGCGTTTTCAGGTCTCCGTACAAACCATGCTGAGCAGCGTCGAGGATGATCCGCGCGACCTCACGGCGGCGCGCAAATATCTGGGCGTTTATTTGATGGGCGCGCGCGATGCGACGGTGAAGTTCGCCGATATCTATGCGCGCAGCCAGGACGATGCCGCCCGGACCCGCTATTTGTCGCTGCTCACCGATCTGGACAAGAATTTCGCCGCCAAAACCGCCAAGCTGATGGAAGACGACACCACCGATCTCGATATCGAGATCGAAGTGCTGCAAAGCCGGCTTGGCCAAGATGGCATCCATTTGACCCGCGATCCGTCCTGACCACGATCGCGCCCAATCACACCCGTGCCCTAACATTTCAAAGAGCCTTCACATGTCCCAGACCACCCGCCAAAAAGCCGAGGCCGCATTGGCCGATGTCGACGCCCTCAACGCCGTCGTCCTGCCCGAGCCCGCACCCGCCAATGCGATCGTCCCGCTTGCCAAGGCCGACGCCCCCGTGAGCGCCGAAATCACCAAGCGGATGGACGAGATCGACATGGACGACACGCAATCCATCGTCTCCTTCGGCTCCGCCGCGCAGGCGGAATTGCAGCAGATTTCGCAATCCATGCTGCAAGGCGTGCGAAACAAGGATGTGGGCCCGGCGGGTGACAGCCTGCGCGGCATCGTCACCACCATTCGCGGGTTTTCCGTGTCCGAGCTTGATGTGCGGCGCAAGCAGACATGGTGGGAGCGCCTTCTGGGCCGTGCGGCCCCCTTCGCCAAGTTCACCGCCAAATTCGAAACAGTGCAGGGCCAGATCGACAAGATCACCGAAGATTTGCTGAGCCATGAGCATATCTTGCTCAAAGACATCAAATCCCTCGACAAGCTTTATGAAAAGACCCTCGCGTTTTATGACGAGCTTGCACTCTATATCGCGGCGGGCGAGGAAAAGCTGCATGTTCTGGACAACAACCCCATTCCCGCCAAGGTGACCGAGGTCGACAAGGCCCCCGAGGAGGGGCAGGTGATGAAAGCGCAGGAGCTGCGTGATCTGCGCTCTGCGCGCGACGATCTGGAGCGCCGGGTCCATGACCTCAAGCTGACACGACAGGTAACGATGCAATCGCTGCCCTCCATCCGGCTGGTGCAGGAAAACGACAAATCGCTCGTGACCAACATCAACTCCACCCTCGTGAACACAGTGCCGCTCTGGGAGACGCAGCTGGCGCAGGCCGTCACGATCCAGCGCTCCGCCGAGGCCGCCGCCGCCGTGCGCGAGGCCAATGACCTGAGCAACGAGCTTCTGACAGCCAATGCGGCCAATCTGCGCTCCAGCAACAAGATCATCCGCGAGGAGATGGAGCGCGGCGTCTTTGATATTGAGGCAGTCAAAAAGGCCAATGCCGATCTGATCGGCACGATCCAGGAATCGCTGCAAATCGCGGATGAGGGCAAGGCCCGCCGCGCCGCCGCCGAAGAAGAGCTCAAAAAGATGGAAGCCGATCTGCGGGACACGCTCGCCTCTGCGCGTGCGCGCGGCGATGGGCGGGGCGACACGGTCGGCACCGCCGCGGGGTCCTGATCCCTTGATCCGGGCCGGGCGCGCCCTTCGCATGTCGGCCCTCGCGGGCGCGCTTGGCGTGCTCGGAGCCTGCACGTCCGCGCCCGTCCCCCCCGGCACCACGCCGCAGGCCCGCCCGGCGGGTCTCGCACCTGCAGCGACGCCCCGCAACGTGGGCCCTTCGAACGAGAGCCTCGCGCTCAGCCGCTATTACGCGCGCGCGCAAGCCAACATGCTGGCGCGCGGGCTGATGCGCTCGGACGGGGGCGGGGCCGATACGCCCTATACCGACACGGATCTGATGCGCAATTTCGAGCGGATCGTGTTCACCAATGAGCATTCCGATGCCAGCTTCGCACGCACCAACGCCCCCAGCCCCTTGCGCAAATGGACACGGCCCGTGCGCTTCGGCCTCACCTTCGGACCGTCGGTTTCCCCCGATATTCGCGCGCGTGATACGGCCACCGTCTCGGGCTATGCCGCGCGGCTCTCGCGGATCGCAAACCACCCCATAGCGCTTGGTGGCACCCCAAATTTTCACGTCATGGTCGTCAGCGAGGATGAGCGGCAACTGGTCGTGGACAAGCTGCGTCAGATCAACCCGAGCATCTCACAGACCCTACTGCGCCAGATCCTCGACCTGCCGCGGCAGATTTCCTGCACCGTGCTGGCCTTCCCCGAGCGCCAAGGCACTTTTTCATATATGAGCGCCGTGGCCGTGATCCGTGCCGAGCAACCCGACATGAGCCGCACCGCCTGCATCCACGAAGAGCTGTCCCAAGGCCTCGGCCTTGCCAATGACAGCCCGCGCGCGCGCCCGTCCATCTTTAACGATGACGAAGAGTTCGGCCGCCTGACCACCCATGACGAAGAGCTTTTGCGCATGCTCTACGACCCCCGACTGCGCGCGGGCATGAGCCTCGACGAGGCCCGCCCGATCCTGCGCACTATTCTGGCCGAGCGTAGCCTCGGCCCAAGCTGACACCCATCGTTTCAAAGGAGACCCCAATGGGCATTTTCGATTTTCTCAGCGGCCAGTTCATCGACGTTATCCACTGGACCGACGACACCCGTGACACGATGGTTTGGCGGTTCGAGCGCGAGGGCCACGAGATCAAATACGGCGCCAAGCTGACCGTGCGCGAGGGTCAGGCGGCTGTGTTCGTGCATGAGGGGCAGTTGGCCGATGTGTTCACGCCCGGGCTCTACATGCTTGAGACGAACAACATGCCCATCATGACCTCTCTTCAGCACTGGGATCATGGATTCAAAAGCCCATTCTGTCTGACGTCAGCGCTTATGGGTCCAAATAGCGGTATTTGATAAGAGAGAGTT
>CALGEH010000027.1 GCA_937881735.1 uncultured Shimia sp. | reverse complement strand
CCAGATCAAGATCAACGAGATCGTCACCGAGACGACCTATGAGGTGCAAAAAACCTATCCCAACGCGCTGAGCGAGGGTGCGATCGAGGTGGAGATCACAGGCTACGCCGTGCCTCGCCTGCCCGGCGATATGGTGCAGGACCTGATCCTGATGTCGGATATGGGCAACTGCCCACTCTGCGGCAGCTTTGATCACGGAACAAACCTTCAGGTTCTGCTGACAAAGGCGATCCCTGCCTTTGAGGAAGGCACCCGCGTGTCTTTTGTGGGGACGCTCACGCCGGTGACCGACCCTGAGACATGGCAGACCGTGATCCTCAAGGACGCACGGGTGATCACGCGCTAATCCAGCGCCACCCCCCAGAACAGCAAAAAGGCCGCGTCCCCGAGGGGGGCGGCCTTTTCCAATAGAACCGAAGGACGATCTTACTTGATCTTGCCTTCTTTGTATTCCACGTGCTTGCGCACAACCGGGTCATATTTCCGGATCGTCATTTTCTCTGTCATCGTGCGGGCGTTCTTCTTGGTGACATAGAAATGGCCCGTGCCCGCGGTCGAGTTCAGGCGGATCTTGATTGTGGTCGGCTTCGCCATGGGAGTTCTCCTGCGCCAGACAGCCGCGCTGCCCGTGAATTCTGTATGAGCCTGCGTTTTACCCAAGGGTGCGCCCGAGTCAACCGCCATTCGCACCTTTCGGAGCCTGCGATGCGAGCAAGCGGTGTTTTACCCTCAGACATCCCCCCGAAGGGCGGGCCCCAATTTGCGCGGAGGGCCTATAAGCCGGATTCTGTCCACCTTGGGCCGTAACCCAAAGCTGGATGGCCATTCATCTCGAAGCGATGTTGCCACCGCCCCTCTAGCTGCCAACCCGGACCGCTGGGCCAAGACAGGCCCACATGCAGTCCCTATTTGGCATTGCTCCCGGTGGGGCTTGCCATGCCGGCGCTGTTACCAGCCCCGCGGTGGGCTCTTACCCCACCGTTTCACCCTTGCCCATGTGATCCGCATACGCGGATTGCAGGCGGTTTGTTTTCTGTGGCGCTTTCCCTCGGGTTTCCCCGGCCGGGCGTTACCCGGCACCGTCGTCTTGTGGAGTCCGGACTTTCCTCCCACAGCACGACCCGAAGGCCTTGCTGCAAGCGGCCATCCGGCCCTCCGCGCATGGATGGGCTTACGCGGGGGGACCGCCTCGGTCAACGGGAAAGCGCGCGGCGATATCGGCCAGCACCGCCATATCGGCAGGCGAGAGCGGCCCCTGCCCCCAAGGCCGGAAGCGCAGACGCAGGGCGCGCAGAAGCTCCGCATCCGTGAACTCCATGCCATATCCCACGCGCGCGCAGAGCGGGCGGAACATGTCCTCGGGCGCAGGCTCACCTTCGCCAGGCCACACAACCAGCCCCTGCTGCGCCAAACGGCGCCAGTCAAACCGCCGGCCCGGGTCATCCTTGCGGTCGGGCGCCATGTCGGAATGACCGATCACACGCTCGGGCGGAATAGACCACCGTGCCATGATCCCGTGCATCAGATCCTCCAGCATGCGCATCTGAGGCTCGGGGAATGGGTGTGTGCCACGATTGGCAAGCTCGACCCCGATAGAGCGGGAGTTGACCTCCTCCACCTCGCCCCAACGGCCCAGCCCTGCGTGCCATGCGCGCTCCGCCTCGGGGACGAGTTGCCAAAGACGGCCATCCTCGGCGATCAGATAATGGCAGGATACGGCAGCCTCAGGATCGCACAGCCGCTCCAGAGCAGCCTCAGCCGTTTGCATATTGGTATGGTGGAGCACCAAGATATCGGGCAACACACCGCCCCGGCGCGCGCCAAAATTGGGCGACGGGTGGAGGGTCACGGCGTGCTGTGCGCGATCAGCCATTCACCGCATTGCGGAACGGTGCAGGCGACCATGCGCAGGCGTAACCGTCCCCATCGGGGTCGATGCCCATACGGTCGCGCTCAGGCCCGCCATTTTCGAGAAAATCCATCTGCGCCTTGTCTGGCGAGGTGTATTCCGCGCAATTACGGGCAAAGCGGGCTTCGCGGTTCACGCCCGTGCGGCGATGGACCTGCGTGCCCACCGGGTGCTTGGTTCTGAGGGCGTAGTCCACGATGTTCGGCCCCTGCCCGCCCACGCGGCTGGGAAGCGCCTCAACGGCGGCCACTTCATATTGCGCGCGGTTGGCCGCAATCCGTGCGGCGTCACCCTCGATGGAGCGTTGATTACCTACGGCATCGAAATCATTCTCATTCGAAATGCCCACGCTGTTGACCACGGCGGGCGCAGGGTTGCCGGGGCTGGCGTGCAGCACGGGCTGGCCGGAGTTGGCGGCAATCTCTTCTGCATCTCCGCCGAGAGCCGCGCGCGCGGCAGCGGCCACCGCGTCGCCTTCGCTTTGCGGGGCAGTGGCGCTCAGCGGCTCGGAGGAAATGGCATTGGGGGGTGGCAGGGATTGCCCGGTCAGCGCCGCCTCGCGGCGCGCCTCATATTCATCATAATCGCCGAAACCCACGCCCGCGCCCGTGTTGGGCCCGCTTTCGGGGATCGCTGGCGCACAGGCTGTCATTGCCAAAAGGGCCAGAGCGCCCGCACTCACCGTAAAAAATCGCATATTCATCCTGCCAATGCTCGTTTGGCCGGGGTTTACCACCATTTACCGGGCTTGGCTACAAATCCGGCGGCGGTCTCAAGCGCATAGGCGCAATTCAGCAAATCGCCCTCTTCCCATGGCCGCCCGATCAGTTGCAGGCCCAGGGGCAGCCCTTGTGCATCCAGCCCCGCAGGCACGGAAATGCCCGGCAAACCGGCGAGGTTGACCGTCACGGTAAACACATCATTGAGATACATCTGCACCGGGTCCGCGCCCGCCATCTCGCCCAGCCCGAAAGCGGCCGAGGGCGTGGCCGGGGTGAGGATCGCATCGACGCCTTGGGCAAATACCTCGTCGAAGTCGCGCTTGATCAGGGCACGCACCTTGCGGGCACGGTTGTAATAGGCGTCGTAAAAGCCCGCCGAGAGCACATAGGTGCCGATCATCACGCGGCGCTGCACCTCAGAGCCAAAGCCTTCGGCGCGGGTCTTTTCATACATCTCGGTGATACCATCGCCGGGCGCGAGTTTTGCGCGGTGGCCATAGCGCACCCCATCATAGCGCGCGAGGTTCGACGACGCCTCGGCGGGTGCGATCACATAATAGGCTGGCAGCGCATATTTGGTGTGTGGCAGCGAGATATCGACGATCTTGGCACCGGCATCCTTCATCATCGCGGTGCCAGCCGACCAGAGCTTTTCGATCTCGGCGGGCATGCCGTCCATGCGGTATTCGCGCGGGATGCCGATGGTCTTGCCCTTGATGTCGCCTGTCAGCATCGCCTCGAAATTGGGCACGGGCAGATCTGCGCTGGTGCTGTCTTTCGGGTCATGGCCGCACATCGCCTCCAGCATGATCGCCGCGTCGCGCACATCCTTGGTCATCGGCCCCGCCTGATCGAGGCTTGAGGCGAAGGCCACAATCCCCCAGCGTGAGCAGCGCCCGTAGGTGGGCTTGATCCCCGTGATGCCGGTGAAGGCCGCAGGTTGGCGTATCGAGCCGCCTGTGTCTGTGCCCGTGGCCCCAAGGCAGAGATCTGCGGCAACAGCACTTGCCGAGCCGCCGGAGGAGCCGCCGGGCGTGAGGGCCGCGTCATCATTGCCGCGCCGCCACGGGTTCACGGCATTTCCGTAGACGGAGGTCTCATTGGACGAGCCCATGGCGAATTCGTCCATGTTGAGCTTACCCAGCATGACCGAGCCGGCGTCCAGAAGGTTCTGGCTTACGGTGGATTCGTATTCCGGCTTGAACCCTTCAAGGATGCGGCTGCCCGCTTGGCTCGCCACGCCCTTGGTGCAGAAGAGGTCCTTGATCCCCAAAGGGATGCCACACATGGCGGGGGCCGCGTCGCTGCCCCTAAGGCGCGTGTCGGCGGCGGCGGCCTGTTTCAGCGCCAGTTCCGGCGTGTGATGCACAAACGCGCCCAGCGCGCCTGCCCCCTCAATGGCCTTGAGGCACGCCTCGGTCAGGTCCTTGGAGGTCACATCGCCATTGCGCAGCGCATCGCGGGCCTCGGCAATCTTCAGAGCGTTGAGATCGGTCATTATTCCACCACCTTCGGCACGGCAAAGAAACCTTCACGCGCATCGGGCGCATTGGACAGGACTTCGGCCTGCTGATTGCCATCAGTCACCACATCGGCGCGCCGTTTGAGGCGCTGTGGCGTGACGCTCACCATGGGCTCGACCCCGTCCACATCCACCTCTCCCAACTGCTCGATGAAGCCGAGGATGGTGTTGAATTCCTCGGCCAGCGCGGGCAGCGCGTCGGGGCTTACCTCGATACGGGCAAGCTTGGCCACGCGGGCGGCGGTTTCGATATCTATGGACATGCGGCTGGCCTCCGAAGGGATGCGGGTATGCGCATGCGTTTAGCGCCCGCTCGGGGTCCGTGCAAGCATATGGGCGCGGTAAACCTCAATCATCCACGCGAGCATAAGCGCGTTGAGTAAATGCCAAGCAAAATGCGTGCCCATGGGGATGGCATCGCAGAGGGGCGCATCCGCCGCCCGGGCGGCCAGCGAGACGCACAGGATCGCGGCCCCAATGGCCAGCCCTTGCGCAGTCGCAGGGGCCCGGCGGCGCAACAACATGGCGTAGGTGAAGATCAGGACCGGCAGGGGCGCATAAGCCGCGCTGCCGCCCATTATTGGCTCAAAAAGAGGTGCTACCACTGCGGCGAAGGGCAGGAACGCCGCCGCGCCAAGGAGTGAGAGCCACCAGCTCAACCCCCAGAAGTCGCGGTTCGCGGCGTAGATATAGACCAGCGTGAAGCCAAGGATCGGGGTCACGTCGAGCATCGCCGCCCAGACCTGCGCATGGGTGTGGAACGCGAAGCTGCCCACGCCGATGGCCGCCAGAAGCGCCGTCAGCCCCCAAGCCAGCCCAAGCCCTGATCCCCGAAGCCGCCGTGCCATGACGAGGGCGGCAAGCAAAAACGCGAGGTTCGTCACCGCGTTGATCGGCTCGGCCCAATACTCTGGCGAGACCCGCTCACAATAGCCGTCGATCGCCGCTGTCCAGTCCACTTGCCTCACCCCCGGCGCGCGGCAAAGAAGTCCCGCAAGAGCGCCTCGGACTCCCCCGCCCCGATCCCGTCATAAACCTCGGGTGCGTGATGCGCTTGCGGATGCGAGAAAACCCGCGCGCCTTGCGCCACGCCGCCTGATTTCGGGTCGGACGCTGCATAGTAAAGCCGCGCGATCCGCGCCGCCGCAATCGCCGCCGCACACATCGCGCAAGGCTCCAGCGTGACATATAACGCGTAGCCCGGCAAACGCTCGGACCCAAGGGCTGCACATCCCGCACGGATCACGAGCATCTCGGCATGACCCGTGGGATCGGACATCTCGCGCGTGCGGTTGCCATCGGCGGCCACAGCCTGGCCCTGCGGTGAGA
>CALGEH010000026.1 GCA_937881735.1 uncultured Shimia sp. | reverse complement strand
GGATCGAGCGCATGTGGATTGATCTGATCTTTGAGAACCCTGAAATGAGTCAGGTCGTGCTGCGAGACGTGACCCTGAGCCGCCGCCCACGCGTGGAATTCTGAGAAAGGCCCATGCGATGAGCGATCTGATACTGACCAAAACGCGGCTCTTTGAAGGGGTTTGGGAGGGGATCCTGACCCATCAGGGCGAGGGCAATATCCAGCCCAAGATAGAGGTCACGCATTTGGAAAAGGCGCTGCCAGGCGTCGAGGTGACGGAGCTTGAGGACCGCACATGGGCAATCCGCGTGCCGATTCCGGTCGAGGTGATCACCGACGGCGTGCAGACATTCCTGATCCACGAGGTGGGCCGCGACGAAATGCTGGGCAGCTTCGCGCTGATGTCTGGCGATGCGCTGGGGTATGATATCCGCGTGGAGATGACGCTTCTGCGCGAGGAGTTGGACATGCTCAAACGCGCGTTCCGGCGCCATTGCCTTGAGACCACCTGAGATTAGAGCGCGACGAGCCCTGCGGTAAGCTCCCAAAGCTCGGCAGACCGGGCGGCTGAGGTGGCCTTGGGCGAGAGGCTCTGCGCGAAGGCCGCACGGCCCTCCTGCTGGCGGTTGCCCCAGCTCCAGTGCACGCCGGACTGGATGAAATCCGCATCTGTCACCACTTGCGCCACACGTGCGCCCGAAAGTGGCTGAGACACGTAGCCTTTGGTAACATTGCGTTGAAACCACGGAAAAATTCTCTGAAACGCCTTGGGCGCATTGCGGAAAAGTGGTGTGTCGGCGACGCAGCCGGGATAAAGCGTGCTGAACACGATCCCGGTTTCCGCATGGTAGCGCGCATGAAGCTCGCGGCTCATCATCATCGTGCAAAGCTTGCTGTCCTTATAGGCCTTGCCGGGCTTGAAGGGTTTGCCGTCAATCATTGACACGGGTGCCTTGAACCCGGCGCGAAGCCCTGCGAAATCGCCTAGATCTGCAGGGGCGGGGATAGGGATGCGCCCGCCAAACTCCTCTGAATTGGCGGTGACGGTGCCGAGGGTGACGAGGCGCGGCGCGGGGGCCTGGCGCAGATCGTCGAGCATAAGGTTGGCCAGAAGGAAATGGCCGAAATAATTGGTGGCGACGCTGATCTCATACCCCTCGGGCGAGCGCATGGGCTCCGTGAGTTGCGGCAGATAGGTCGCGGCATTGCACACGAGCGCGTCCAGCGCACGGTTGCTGCTGCGGAAATTTTTGTGGAAGGCGCGCACGCTGGCGAGGCTGCTGAGGTCGAGATGCGCAATCTCATAGCTATCTTCCGGCAGGTTCAGCGATTGCGCCGCGCGCAGAGTCTTGTCCGGATCGCGCACAGCCATGATCACACGCCAGCCCTTGCCGATCAGCGCATTAGTGCTGTGCAGCCCAACACCGGAGGAGCCGCCGGTGACAATGGCGAGCGGTTTGGGGGCTTGGGTCATGCGGAGGGGCTCCGATAATCAGTGGAATATGTCACGCGAAGTTGACACATTTGGTGGGGTCTGTCTGTAAAAAAACCGGTGCTGTATCACTCGTCCTTGATCAGAGTTGGCACCGTTTGCTCCACATCAGGGGCAATCTCCTCAAAATCGAAATTGTCTAGACGGCGGGCCCGGCGGCCCGCTTTGTCCGAGGAAATTTTAATGTCGCTGATGTCTTTCGCAGCCTGTCCGAAATGGCGATCCAGGTTTTCGACGCGGGTGCCGAGGCGCTCCACATCCTTGTAGAGCAGGCCAAGCTCCCGCCGGATCGCGCCCGCCTGTTCGCGCATCCGTGCGTCCTTGAGGATGGCGCGCATCGTGTTGAGGGTGGCCATGCAGGTGGTGGGTGAGACGATCCAGACCTTCACCTCGAACCCGGCGCGCACCAGCTCGGGGAAATTCGCATGCAGCTCGGCATAGACCGCCTCGGAAGGCAGAAACATGAGCGCGCCATCGGCCGTGTCGCCATCAAGGATGTATTTCTCCGAGATGTCGCGGATGTGTTTGCGCACTGAGGTGCGGAGCATCTTTGCCGCCTCGTTCAGCTCCCAGTCTGTCTTGGCGCGGCGCAGCGCCTCATAGGCCTCAAGCGGGAATTTGCTGTCGATGACGATCGGGCCGGGAGGGTTGGGCAGGTGGATAAGGCAATCGGCGCGCCGACCATTCGGCAGCGTATGTTGCAGGCTATAGCTGTCGGAGGGCAGCGCCTTTGAGACGATATCGTTGAGCTGAATCTCACCAAAGGCACCGCGTGTCTGCTTGTTGCTGAGGATGTCCTGAAGGCTGAGCACGTCACCAGACAGCTTGGAGATGTTCTTTTGTGCCTCGTCGATCGTCACGAGCCGCTGTTGCAGATCACCCAGGGATTGCGCGGTGCGCCGCGACGAGCCTTGCAGGTTCTCGTTCATCCGCTCGGACACGTTGGCGAGGCGTTCCTCCATCAGGCGTAGCATGTTGGCCTGAGCCGCCGATTGCGCCTCGGCCACATGGGTGAGACCACCTGCAAGCTGATGCTGGCCGTCACTAAGACCCTGAACGCGCTGCTCCATTTGGCCGATTTGTTGTGCAAGCGGTGCGGCAAGACTGGCGGTGCGGCCAGCGGCGCGCACGGCGGCGATCAGCAAAAAGAGGAACAAAAGGACGATCAGCCCCCCGGCCAGAGTGGCCAGAACAACGGGGTCGGTAAGCGCATACTGGCTGCCGCCGAAGCTGATCATGAGCGGCCAAAAAGACGTTCGATATCGGGCAGTTTCAGCTCCACATAGGTGGGGCGGCCATGGTTGCATTGGCCCGAGAGCGGGGTCGCTTCCATCTCGCGCAGGAGCGCATTCATTTCGTCGGGCTGCATGCGGCGGCCCGTGCGGATGGAGCCGTGGCAGGAGATGCGGCTGAGAATTGCGTCGATACGCGTGCGTATGGTGTCCGAGCTATCCTGGTCGCTGAGCTCGTCGAGTATGTCGAGGATCATGGCGCGCGCATCGACATTGCCGAGGATCGCGGGCGTTTCGCGCACGGCGATGGCACCACCGCCAAAAGGCTCGATGGTGAGGCCGAGCGTGGTGAGATCGGGAGCGGCGGCGAGGATCGCGGCGCAATCACCCTCGGAGAGGTCCACAATCTCGGGGATCAAAAGGGCCTGCGCGGGGACGGAGCGGGCAGCCATCTGGGCCTTGAGTTTTTCATAGACCAGCCGCTCATGAGCGGCGTGACCATCGACAATCACGATGCCGTCGGCGGTCTGGGCGATGATGTAATTCTCATGTACTTGCGCGCGCGCGGCACCGAGGGGGGCATGCTCGGCGTGGCTGTACTCGGGCCCTTGCGGGCTGTCCTCATAGCTGGCCGTCCGGGCGCTTAGCGCGGATTGCATCTCGGCGAAGCCTTCGGGGGCTTGACCTGAATAGCCTGTCGCGCGGGCCGAGGCAGAGGGGCGGTCCATCTGGTAGACGCGGGCAACGGACGGCTCGGGGCGGAACGCGCCCAAGGTCGCCCCGGCCACGGTGGTGGAAGCCCGGTGCCCGGCCTCGGCCAGCGCGTGGCGCAGGCCCGAGACGATCAGGCCACGCACGGTGCCTGGATCGCGGAAGCGGACTTCGGATTTCGCAGGATGGACGTTGACGTCCACAAGGGTCGGATCACATTCGATGAAGAGGGCCGCCGCCGGGTGCCGGTCGCGGCTGAGAACATCACGGTATGCGGCGCGCAGGGCGCCAAGCAGCATCTTGTCGCGCACGGGGCGACCATTGACGAAGAGAAACTGCGCCACCGCAGCCCCCCGGGAATAGGTCGGCAGGGCGGCATAGCCGGTCATCAATATGCCTTCGCGCTCCGTCTCGATTCTGAGGGCGTTTTCGGCGAACTCTCGGCCCAACACTGTTCTGAGACGTTCGTGCAGCGCGTCGAACATATCGCCCGTGGCCGCATCGGCGCGGAAGGTCACGCGGCCCTCGCCGCCGCCCGTCACATCGCGCAGGGTAAACGCAACCGCGGGTTCGGCCATGGCCAGGCGCTTAACCGTGTCCGTGATCGCTTGGGTCTCAGCCCGGTCCGAGCGCATAAATTTGAGCCGTGCAGGTGTGGCGAAGAAGAGATCGCGCAAGGTAATGACCGTGCCCGCGCTGAGCGCTGCGGGCTTGGGCGCGGTGATTTTCCCAGCTGTGGCGCTGATCTCGGCCGCGTCATGGCCGGGCGCGCGCGAGGTGATCGTGAGCCGCCCCACGGCCCCGAGAGAGGCCAGAGCCTCACCGCGAAAGCCAAAGCTGTGGATGTTGAGCAGGTCAGACCCATCGATCTTGGACGTGGCATGGCGCGCGAGCGCGAGCGGCAGATCGGCTGGAGAAATGCCGCAACCATCGTCGCTCACCCGGATCAGGGTCTTGCCACCATCGCCGTAGGCTACCTCGATCCGCCGCGCGCCTGCGTCGATGGCATTTTCAACCAGTTCCTTGACGGCGGAGGCGGGCCGCTCGACTACCTCGCCCGCAGCGATGCGATTTATCGCGGCCTCGTCCAGTTGGCGGATCTGCGGGCGATTTTCGCTTATGTGGGGGGCGGGTGCGTTCATGGCACAAGGTTTAGCATGGGCGCGCGCGATTCTGAAAGTGGAATGCTGTGGCGTGGGGCCGGCGAGGCCTCTATGCTGGGCCCTAAGGATACGGCGCAATGAGGAGGAGGGGTGCGATGCAAGTCGAAGAGATGGACGGTAAGGTGCTGGAAACGTGGGAGGCGGCCGAGGTGGCCCGGGCGTTCGGTGCAGACGAGGTTGTCATCATCGACGTGCGTAGCCCGCAGGAATTCATGCTGGAGCATATTGCGGGGTCGCTTTTGATGCCCATGGCCTCGTTTGAGGCGGCGGGTCTGCCGGGGCAGGGCGACAAGCGGATCGTGTTGATGTGTGCAGGCGGCGTGCGTTCGGAGCGGATGGCGCGTGTGGCCCTGGAGGCGGGGCTCAAACGTATCGCGCATATCGGCGGGGGATTTGGCGCGTGGAAGGCGGCGAAGCTGCCTTATGTGGGCACGGATTTCGCCAGCGGCGCGCCCAAACGGGTGGGGTAGGCGCGCCCCTAACGTGGGACGCGCCGCAAGATTTACGCCTCGCCGTGGCCCTTGGGGATTGGCAGGGGGGCAAGTGTCTTTGCGCGTTTCTGCAAGTGCCGCCCGATGACCACGCGGCTGATCTCGGTCGTGCCGTCGACGATCCGCAGCATCTGGGCAAGACGTGACAGGCGGTCCATCCCGTAGGGCTGCAAAAGGCCCATCCCGCCCAGCACCTGCGTGCAGGTATTGGCCGCCTTGAGTGCCGCATCCGGCACGAAGCGTTTGGCATGGGCGGCCATCAGCGGGCCCTCGTCAGTCCCCAATGCCTGCGCCGCCGCGCGATACAAAAGCCGCGAGGCTTCCAGATCGGTGGCGACGTCTCCCAGCATCCATTGGATACCGTCAAGATCGAGGTTCTTGCCGCCGAACATCTTGCGGTTCGCGGAATAGGCCAGCGCCGTATCAAGCGCCGATTGCATCAGACCGCAGCACCCCGAGGCGATGGAGACGCGGGCGATATCGATCGCCATGAGCGAGCCTTGCAAGCCTTGGCCCTCGGGCAGGATGATGTTGTCCGCACTGACGATCACGTCCTTCATATACATCTCGGACATGGGCAGGAAGTTGTAGGACGGCGTCTCGTAGAGCGCACCGAAGCTGAGCCCTTCGGCACCCGCCGGAATGGCGATCATTGCCATGTCCTTGTGGCCTGGTGTGTCGGTCATCTTGACCACGGTGAAATAGATATCCGCCTCACCTGCGAGGCTGACCCACGCTTTGGCCCCGTTGATGGTGAACGTTCCATCGCCATTGTCCACGGCACGCGAATACATGTTCACGGGGTCCGAGCCTGACTGCGGCTCGCTCAGCGCGAAATTGGCAAGCTTGCGGCCCGAGGTCAGGTCGCGGCCCCATTCGGATTTGAACGTATCGGTGCCGTATCCGCAGCCTGCGAAGGTGCAGATATTGTGCATCGAGAGGGCAAAGGCGTAGGCGCCATCGCCCCGGCCAAGCTCCTCATAGACGCGGATACCTTCCGCGAGGGGCAGGCCCTGACCGCCGAACTCGGTGGGGGCATAGAGGCCCGTAAGGCCCATGGCACCCGCCTTGTTCGACGCGTCGCGGGGCCATTTGGCTGCGCGGTTCCAAGCGTCCAAATTGGGGATGATATCCTCGGCGCAATGCTTGCGTGCGGCGGTGATGACGGCGTCTAGGCTTTGAGGGGATTGATAGCTCATGGGAAAACACGATTCGCAAGCGGTTAATGTCTGACAATTAAACATCTGACATATGATTTAGGCCGTGGCGAGAAAAATCAGTGCGAAGAAAGGACGCAAAAAAGCCCCGGACATCATGCCCGGGGCTTTCAGTGTTTTTCACAAAGGTTCCTGAGGTTGGATCAGCCTTTGGAGAACTCGGGATAGGCTTCCATGCCCAGCTCCGTTGTGTCCAGACCAGTGATCTCATCCTCTTCGCTGACCCGGATCCCAATTGTGGCTTTCAGGATGTACCAAAGGATCAAGCTCGCGAAGAAGGTGAAGATACCGTAGGCCGCGATGCCCGTCAGCTGGGTCATCAGGCTTGCACCGTCTTGATAGAACACAACCGCGATGGTGCCCCAGATCCCTGCAAAGAGGTGAACAGGGATGGCGCCGACAACATCGTCGATCTTGAACTTGTCGAGCATTGGGATCGACAGCACCACGATCACGCCACCAACTGCACCAATCCAGAGTGCGCCGAAGAGCGTGGGGTCAAGCGGGCTTGCGGTGATCGACACGAGGCCCGCCAGCGCACCGTTTAGGATCATGGTCAGGTCGGGCTTTTTGTAGAGCACGTTGGTCAGGATCAACGCGGTCACCGCACCGGCCGCAGCGGCCATATTGGTGTTGGCGAAGATACGGCTCACGTCCGAGACATCACCGACGGTGCCCATGGCAAGCTGCGAGCCACCATTGAAGCCAAACCAGCCCAGCCACAGGATGAACGTCCCGAGCGTGGCAAGCGCGAGGTTCGAGCCGGGCAACGGTGTGACTTTGCCGTCTTTGGCGTATTTGCCAAGGCGCGGGCCAAGCACTATGGCACCGGCCAGAGCGGCCCAGCCACCCACGGAGTGCACCACTGTGGAACCAGCGAAATCGGAGAAGCCTGCTTCAGACAGCCAGCCGCCGCCCCACTGCCAGGAACCGGAGATCGGATACATAAAGCCTGTCAGCACGACGACGAAGGCAAGGAAGGGCCACAACTTGATCCGCTCGGCCACAGCGCCCGACACGATCGAAGCTGTTGCCGCAACAAAGACGAGCTGGAAGAAGAAGTCCGAGCCAACCGATGCATAGTCAAGCGCCGCATCTTCCGCAGACACGCCAACCGCGTCGAGCACAGTTTGCCCACCGATGGCAAAGAAGCCATTGAAGTCGCCCGGATACATCGTGTTGAAGCCAACGAGCCAATACATGATTGCGGCAATCGAGAAGAGCGCGATGTTTTTCGTCATCTGCATGGTCACGTTCTTGGAACGCACCAGCCCGCCTTCGAGCATGGCAAAGCCTGCGGCCATGAAGAACACCAGGAAACCAGCCATGCAAAAGAGCAGGGTTGTCATGATGTAGGGGCCGATTTCGTCAAAGCTTGGTGCAGGAGCGTCCTGAGCCAGCGCCATGGTCGGAAGCGCCAGAAGCGCCGCGCCAAGCGATAGTGATTTGAAGTGTTTCATAATGGTATCCTCTTCCCCGGCGCGCCTGTTACAGCGCGTCCTCATTGGTCTCGCCGGTGCGCACGCGCATGGCTTGATTGATGTCTACAACGAAGATCTTGCCGTCGCCGATCTTGCCGGTCTTGGCGGCGGCGGCGATGGTCTCGACTACCTGATCGGCCATTGCATCGGTTACGCCGATCTCCAGCTTGATCTTGGGCACGAAGTTCACCGCATATTCGGCGCCACGATAGATTTCCGTATGCCCTGATTGGGCACCGAACCCCTTGATCTCGGTGACCATCATGCCGCGCACGCCGATCGCCGTCAGCGCTTCGCGGACTTCTTCAAGCTTGAAGGGCTTGATTGTCGCAATGATGAGTTTCACGTCCCACTCCCCTTTTTTTGCCCACAGATGTGCAGGCCTTGTGCAGGTGCAGCAAAAGCTCATGGTGAGAGATTCTCAAAGGTTGAGCGGGGTATTTTTGTGACCACCCCAAGAGCGTATGCATAAAATTTGTGCAAAATGCAGGTAGCGCACAAAAATTAGGCGTGTGAAAAAGCGCAACCCCTGTCTATCGCCCCTCTACTTTTGTCGCGCGGGCGGGTAAGGTCATGCAAAATCAAAGACTCCGAGCAGGGGTGGCATGAGCAATACAGGACGGCGCAAACCCCCCTTGGTGGCGGACAAGCGCAAACCCAAATCCAAAACGAAACCCAAGCCGCGCCCCAAGCGCAGGCGGGCGACGCCGCGCGCCAAGGGCGGCATCCTTGCTCGCGTCTTCGGCTGGCTGCTGCGCTGGATCTGGCGGATCGTGTGGGGCGTGGGCTGGCGGGTGACGGTCTTCGCAGGGCTCATCGTCGGGCTGGCCACCGGATACACCTATACAACGCTGCCGGATGTCACGACGCTTCTGGACGGGCGCGCGCGCGGCTCCGTCACCTTGCTCGACCGCGATGGGGATGTGTTTGCGTGGCGCGGGGATCAGTTTGGTGGAGTGGTGACAGCTGACTCCGTCTCGCGCCACTTGCGCAATGCGGTGATCGCGGTCGAGGACAAGCGCTTTTACAGCCATTTCGGAGTCAGCCCGCGGGGCGTGGCCTCGGCGGTGCGGATCAACCTCAGCGAGGGGCGCGGCCCGCTGCAGGGCCATGGCGGCTCCACCATCACGCAGCAGACAGCGAAACTTCTCTGCCTTGGGGTGGAATATGTCGAATCCGAATGGGAAAGCGAGAGCGACTATGTGCGCGATTGCCGCCGTGGATCGCTCGCGCGCAAGGCCAAGGAGGCGATTTACTCGCTGGCGATGGAGGCCAAGTATTCCAAGGACGAAATCCTGTCGATCTACCTCAACCGCGCCTATCTGGGGGCGGGCGCTTACGGGGCCGAGGCGGCGGCACAACGCTATTTCGGCAAACCGGCGGCGGCTTTGGACCCCGCAGAGGGCGCGATGATCGCGGGGCTTTTGACCGCACCCTCGACGCTCGCGCCCACTTCCAATATCGAGCGTAGCCAGAACCGGGCCGCCACCGTGCTGCGCCTGATGGCTGAGCAGGGATACCTGAGCGCGGACGAGGTGCGGGTGGCGCAGGCCAATCCGGCGGAGCTTTCCGAGGCCGCCGAGCGGCAGGCCGGCGGCTATTTCGCCGATTGGGTCATGGCCTCGGGCCCTGAATTTTTCACCCGCGATACGACCGAAGATGTCATCATCCGCACCACGCTGGACCAGCGGCTGCAAAGCGCCGCCGAAGAGGCGCTTCGGGTGATTTTCGAGACCAAGGTGCGCGAAGGCTCCAAGGCGCAGGCGGCGATCGTGGTGATGAGCGCGGATGGCGCGGTGCGCGCGATGGTCGGCGGGCGGCAGAGCAAGATTTCAGGTGGGTTCAACCGCGCGACCCAAGCGAACCGTCAGACCGGGTCAAGCTTCAAGCCCTTCGTCTATGCCACAGCACTTGAGCTTGGGTATTCCAGCCAAGACATGATCTTGGACGAGCCTTACTGCCTCAACATCGCAGGTTCGGGCGAGTGGTGTCCGAGCAATTACGACAACCGCTTTCATGGGCGCGTGACCCTGACCGAGGCGCTGGCAAAGTCCTACAACATCCCGGCGGTGAAGGTGTCCGAAAGCGTGGGCCGCGACCTTGTGCGCAAAGTGGCCAGTGATTTCGGCATCGTGAGCGATCTGGCCGATGGACCTGCGCTGGCGCTGGGCGCGTCCGAGAGCACGCTTTTGGAGATGTCGGGCGCGTATGCGGGGATCCTCAACGGTGGCTCCTCGGTCACGCCATATGGCCTCGTGGAGCTGCGCCTGTTGGGGCAGGATGAGCCGCTGATGGGCACAGGCGGTGGCATTGGCGAGCGGGTGATCCGCCAAGAGGCGGCACAGGAGCTGACCTATATGATGTACCGCGTCGTGAATGGCGGCACTGGCGCGCGCGCGCAGCTTCCCGGGCGCGAGGCGGCGGGCAAGACGGGCACGACACAGGCCGCGCGTGATGCGTGGTTCTTGGGCTTTACCGCCGATTACGTGGCGGGCGTCTGGATGGGCTATGACGACAACACGCCGCTGACGGGCGTGACGGGCGGCGGCCTGCCGTCCGAGATCTGGCACGAGGTGATGGTGCGCGTCCACGAAGGCCTGCCCGCGCGGCCCTTGCCGATGATCCGCGTGCGCGAACGGCCCGTGGACGAAGGCTTTGGCGTAGGTGGCGGCACTGGCCAGCAAGATCGCCCGGCGCAGCAGCAGCGCCCCGCCCGCCAAGATGACCGTAACCGGCCTATTGAGAATATTCTCAGGAAGCTGCTGGGCGGCGGTTAGGCCGCAGCACTAAGGCCGGAGCACTAAGGCCAAGGGCGCCTAGCCTGAGGTTTTCAGATCCGCGATCAGCCCGTCGATATTGCCATTGCGACGATCCAGCATGGAGCCGATTTCTGTCCGCTCGCTCAGGCGCAGGCTGATACCTTCGATGACCATGTCGAAGAAGAGATCCTTGCCCGACCGGTCGGAGACCAAGAACCGCACCTCGAAAGGCGACTCGCCACGCAAATAGACAGTCGAGCGAACTTCGTGCCAGGATTTCACTTCCCGCACGTCCTTGATCTCGATCCGGCCACCGACAAACTCGTTGAACCGCTTGCCGTATTTACGCGCGACATAGCCGCGGAACGCGTCCGTGTAGGCGCGCATCTGACCTGAGCTTAGGCTGCGCGCATCGGCACCGAGGGTAGATTGCGCGATAATGTTAACGTCAGCATAACGCGTGAAAATGCGCTCAAACTCGGCGATCATTGCATTGAGTCCACGACTCGAAGCAATCACGCCATTGATCTCGTCCACGACCTTGTTCACCAGCGCCTTGGCGGAGGCGTCAGTCAGGGCGAGGGCTGGCATGGGGGCGGCCAAAGCGGCGGCGGCACTGCCCAGAACGAAGCGGCGTGTGAGATTATTGTTCATAAGGATCCTCATAAGGGTCTGAAAGCGCAGGTGACCCGGTATCATATGGGTCGGCAAACCCTTCAGAGCCACCCCCGCTCACCTTAAATCGGCGGTTTTGCAGGTAGATTGAGCGGGTTGCTGCGTAACTATCGGCGGATTCATACAAAATACTGTCGATCGTGTCGCTGAACTGCCCACGAGTACTCAGGCTGGAAGAAACCGAAGCGGCTGTGCCGTAGAATTGCTCGGGCGATTCGACGGCGTAGGACAGCGGGTTCGTGAAGAGATCCACAAGCTTGCCCACCGAATCCCGCGTTGTGGCCGCCCCCAGAAACGGAAGCTCAACCAGAGGGCCTTCATGCACGCCCCACACATAGAGGGTCTGGCCGAAATCTGCGTCCGATTTCGGCGGCATATTGAGGTCGGTCGCGGTATCAAACAGCCCACCTAGTCCAATCGTGGTGTTCACGATGAAGCGGTAAAGGTCCGTGCTCATCGCGCGGCCATTGCCCTGCAATGCGCTGTTCACGATGGCCGACGGCAGCGACAGATTGGTCGCGAAATTGCTGACCAGCGTTTCTACATCATCGGGGATCGCCTTGGTATATCCGACCCCGGCAGGCCGCACGATGGCCCTGTCAACGGAGCGGTTAAACTCGTGCATCTTGCGGTTTTCGGCCTCGTAGGGGTCGAATGGCTCGCTGCGTGTAAGTGCGGGATCGGGCGTGCCACAGGCCGCAAGCAGAAGAGCCGTGGCCAATGCGAGCGCTGGGCGACTGCGCCATGGCGCGGAAGAAATTGAATATTGGCTCACGGGCAGCATTCCAATTGTAAAGCGTCTTGAGTGAAGAGGACTTCGGTGTATTGGGTCGTTTCGGGTCGTCACAGGCACCGAAGAGAATCACCAGCACCCTAGCACAAGGAAGATCAAATCCACCCAATTGCGTGGTCAGCGGGTTAGACGTTTGGAGGGATTGATGCAAGCCGCCGGGGCCAGATGGAGGGGATGTGTGACTTTTCCCGCAGGGCTTGGTATTTGCCGTTTCCTTCGTCGTGGGCGCGCGGTAGCGTCCTCGAAAACGTGGATATCGAGGAATGACATCATGGCTCAATTCGAAGCGCAACTGGCGAAAATGGGTGTGACCTTGCCGGACGCCCCGGCTCCTGCGGCCAATTACGTGCCTTACGTGCAGGTGGGCGATATTGTTTATGTCTCGGGCCAGATCAGCCAGAATGAGGCGGGTCTGATCAAAGGCAAGCTGGGCGATGATGTGAGCACCGAAGCAGGGGCCGAGGCGGCACGCGCTTGTGCCATCTCGCTTCTGGCGCAGGTCAAGGCTGCATGCGGCGGCGATCTGGACCGGCTTGTACGGGTGGTGAAGCTGACGGGGTTCGTGAACTCCACACCGGATTACACGGAGCAGCCGCAGGTGATCAACGGCGCGTCCAACTTCATGGGTGAGGCGCTGGGCGATGTGGGCAAACACGCCCGCGCGGCCGTTTCGGCGGCGGCGCTGCCCATGGGCGTTGCGGTGGAAATCGAAGGCATCTTCCAGATCAAATGACGCTCCATCCGGCGTTTTTGCACGCGCCGCTGGCGCATCGCGCGCTGCACGATATCCGCGCGGGGCGGCCCGAGAATTCTCGCGCCGCCATGGAGGCCGCGATTGCGGCGGGCTATGGCATCGAGGTGGATGTGCAGCTTTCAGCGGACGGTGTGGCCATGGTCTTTCACGACTATAACCTTGCGCGTCTGACGGGTGTGGAGGGGGCGGTCGCGGACCTGTGCGCCGCAGAACTGGCGCAGCTGCCGCTTTTGGGTGGGGATGAGGGCGTCCCGACACTGGCCGAGGTTTTGACGCTGGTTGCCGGGCGCACAGCGCTTTTGGTCGAGATGAAGGACCAGCATGGCGCGATGGGTGCCGGTGACGGCGCGTTGGAGCGTGCTGTGGCGCGTGATATTGCGGGTTACACCGGGCCGCTGGCGGTGATGTCGTTCAACCCGCATATGGTGCTGGCGCTGCGAGATCTGGCCCCGGACGTGGCCCGCGGGATCGTGACCAGCGCCTATGACCCGAAGGACGCGGATTGGGCGCTCTTGCCAACCGCCACGCGGGACCATCTGCGCAAGATTGCCGAATATGATGCGGCGGACTGCAGTTTCATCAGCCATGAGCGGCATGATCTGGGCCGCGCGCGGGTGGCTGATTTGAAATCCCATGGCGCGGCTGTGCTCACATGGACCGTGCGCAGCCCGGAGCAGGAGCGAGACGCGCGGCGCGTGGCCGATAATATCACCTTTGAGGGCTATCTCGCGCCGCATCCGGGTTGAACCCGCAGGCGGGCGCGCCATTTTATGAGGCCTGAGCAGGGGCACAAGATGACCGAACCCGAACCTGAGACCACATCCGAGACCGAGATCATCATCCGCGCCTATGACTCCATCGCTGAGATTGGGCCGGAGGCGTGGGATGCTTGCGCCTGCCCCGAGGCAAATGGGGCGACGGAGGGCGCGCTGGCCGAAGACCCATTCACCACCTATCGGTTTCTGCGGGCGTTGGAGGAGAGCGGCTCGGTCGGCCCCGGCAGCGGCTGGCAGGGGCAATACCTGACCGCCGAGCGCGAGGGCCAGATCATCGGCTGCGCGCCGCTTTACGCCAAATCGCACAGTCAGGGTGAATATATTTTTGACCACAACTGGGCCCACGCTTACGAGCGCGCGGGTGGGCGCTACTACCCCAAGCTTCAAATGGCCGTGCCTTTTACGCCCGTGACTGGGCGGCGCTTGCTGGTGCGGCCCGCGTTTGAAGACATGGGCCGTGCGGCGCTGGTGCAAGGCGCCGTGGGCCTTGGCGAGCGTAATGGGCTGTCGTCGCTGCACATCACATTTTGCAGCGCGGAGGAGGCGGACGACGCCACTGAATTGGGCCTCATGCCGCGCACGAGCCAGCAGTTCCACTGGGTCAACGAGAATTACAGCAATTTCGACGCATTCCTAGCAGCGCTCAGCGCACGCAAACGCAAGAATATCCGCAAGGAGCGCGCCCGCGCGCAGGGATTTGGCGGAGAGATCGTGCAACTAACCGGCGATCAGATCCAGCCGCATCACTGGGACGCGGTCTGGGAGTTTTACCAAGACACCGGCGCACGCAAATGGGGCACGCCCTACCTCACCCGCAGGTTCTTTGATCTGGCGCAGGAGCGGCTGCGTGACGATATTTTGCTGATCCTTGCGTTGGATGGCGACAGGCCCGTGGCGGGGGCGGTGAACTGGATCGGGGCGTCGGCGCTCTATGGCCGCTATTGGGGTTGCTCCGAGGACCACCCGTGCCTGCATTTCGAACTGTGCTATTATCAGGCGATTGACTATGCGATTGCCCACGGATTGGCCCGCGTGGAGGCGGGCGCGCAAGGCGAACACAAACTGGCACGCGGCTATCTGCCCGTGGCCACACATTCGATGCACTGGCTGCGCGATCCGGGATTCTCGGACGCGGTGGCGGACTATCTTCGGGCTGAGGCGCGGGCGGTGGAGGATGATATCGACATCCTCACCTCCTACGGCCCATTTCGTAAATCAAATATGGAGGATCACCAATGACAGAGCGTTTGAGCGAGACCGCAAGAGAAACCATGATTGAGCCGCTGCTGGCGAATGGATGGGCCATGCAGGACGGGCGTGACGCGATCTGCAAGGAGTATAAATTCGCTGATTTCGCAAGTGCGCTTGGATGGATGGTGCAGGCCGGTGTCTGGGCCGAAAAATGGGACCACCATCCCGAGTGGAGCAATGTCTACAACCGGGTCGATGTAGTTTTGACCACGCATGATGTGGATGGTCTGAGCGCGCTGGACGCGAAGCTTGCACGGAAGATGGACAAACTCTTTGGTTAGCTTTCGGGCGGGTCCGGGGAGCAAAGAGTATTTTGACTAAGAAGAAGCCGCAGGAGGGATGTGCCCCCCGCGGCTTTTTCACGTTTCAGAGCGCGGCGACGATCGCCTCACCGGCGGAGACTTCGCAGGCGCCGGGGTTTTCTTCTTCGTGCAGCAGCGTGACTTTGCCGTCCTCGACCACCATCGCGTAGCGCTTTGAACGCTCCATCAGGCCGACGGGGGCTGCGGAAAACTCCATCCCGATGGCTTTGGTGAAAGTGCTTTCAGCGTCGCCCAGCATGGTGATGCCAGCGGCAGATGCGCCTGTGGCCTCGCCCCATGTGCCCATCACGAACGGGTCGTTGACGGAGATGCAGATCACTTCTTCCACGCCTTTTGCAGCAAGTGCGTCCTTGGTGCGGATGAAGCTCGGGACGTGGGCCGAGTGGCAGGTGGAGGTGAACGCGCCCGTCACGGCGAAGATCACGACCTTGCGGCCGCTCAGCTTTTCGGAAAGCTCAATCTGCTCGGGGCCGTCCTTGCCCATATGGGTCAATGTCGCGTTGGGAAGAGTGTCGCCTTTTGAAATGGTCATGGTAGCATCCTGTCTGGTCATGAGGTTTGATTGTCGCGTAGATATAGGCCGCGTGGTGCGGTGGCTATGGGAAACTTGGAAGGATCGGTATGGGGCATGTGGTTGTGATAGGGGCCGGGCAGGCGGGATCGTCTCTTGTGGCGCGGCTGCGCAATCGCGGGTTTGAGGGCGATGTGACGCTGATCGGTGCCGAGGCGGTGCCGCCCTATCAACGCCCGCCTTTGTCGAAGAAATACCTGCTGGGTGAGATGGATCTGGAGCGACTCTATCTGCGGCCCGAGAGTTTTTATGCCGAGCATGATATTGATTTGCGCCTTGGGGCGGAGGTGACGGGGATCGACCGCGCCGCGCGTGAGGTGCATCTGGGGGCGGAGCGCGTGGCCTATGACGTGCTGGTGCTGACCACCGGGTCCGCGCCACGCCGCCTGCCTGCTGCCATCGGTGGCGATCTGGCGGGCGTGCATGTGGTGCGCGATCTGGCCGATGCCGATGCGATGGAGCCGCGCTTTGTTTCTGGGGCGCATGTGCTGATCGTGGGTGGCGGATACATCGGGCTGGAAGCGGCGGCGGTGGCGGCATCCAAAGGCCTGAGCGTGACATTGGTGGAGATGTCCGAGCGGATTTTGCAGCGTGTGGGGGCCCCCGAGACCTCGGATTATTTCCGGGCTTTGCACGCCGCGCATGGGGTGGATATCCGCGAGGGCGTGGGGCTTGAGACCTTGCTGGGCGAGGGGCATGTGAGCGGCGCGCGTCTGTCCGATGGAACTGAGATCGACGTGGATTTCGTGATCGTTGGCGTGGGGATCGCACCTGGGACAGGGCTGGCCGAGGCGGCGGGGCTGGAGATCGACAATGGCATCCGCTGTGACGCGCATGGGCGCACGAGCGACGCGCATATCTGGGCCGCAGGCGATTGCGCGAGCTTTCCCTACCGCGCAAGCCAGCTGCGCCTTGAGAGCGTGCCCAATGCCATCGACATGGCGGAATGTGTGGCGGACAACATCATGGGCGCGGAGACTGAATATGTGCCGCAGGTCTGGTTCTGGTCGGATCAATACGACGTGAAGCTCCAGATTGCGGGGCTCAACACCGGGTATGACCGTATCGTGACGCGGCCTGAGCCTGCGGAGGGTGCCGTGTCCTTTTGGTATTACCTCGGCGGCACCCTTCTGGCGGTGGACGCGATGAATGCGCCACGCGCCTATATGGTGGGCAAGCGGCTCATTGAGGGCGGGACGTCGCCTGATCCGGCGCTGGTGGCGGATACCGGCGTTGAGTTGAAATCGCTTTTGCAAACGTGAGGATCATTGCCGGAGAGTGGCGCGGGCGGCGGCTGGCCTCGGTTGGCGCGGGGGATACGGCGGCGGCGCTTAGGCCCACGGGCGACCGGGTGCGCGAGAGCGTGTTCAACGTGCTGGCGGGTGCGATGGGCGACCCGGTGCCGGGTGCGCAGGTGCTGGATCTCTTTGCGGGGACGGGGGCTTTGGGGCTGGAGGCGCTATCGCGCGGGGCGGCGGGGGCTGTGTTTGTGGAAAACGGTGCGGCGGCGCTGAAGATTCTGGACGAGAATATCGCGCTGTGCAGGGCCGGGGCGAGAGCGCGGGTCCTGCGCCGGGATGCGCGCGACCTTGGGCCTGTGCGTGTGCCTGCGACATTGGTTTTCCTCGACCCGCCTTATGGGCGCGGCCTGGGGGAGGAGGCGCTTGAGGCGGCCCTGACGGATGGCTGGATAGCACCGGGCGCCTTGATCGTTTGGGAAGAAGGCGCGCCGATCAGGCCGCCGGCTGGGCTTAAGTTGTGCGATGCGCGGCGCTACGGTGTGGCCACGATCTCCATGCTGGAAAAGGTCTGAAGCTTAGGCCCGCTGGATCAGGATCGCCCGGAAATCATTGACATTCGTGAGAGTCGGCCCCGGCACGACCTGCGCGCCGATCCGCGCAAAATAGCTGTGCGCGTCGTTTTTATCCAGCGCGTCGGCTGCATCCGGGCCAAGGCGGAGCGTGTCCGGTCCGATGATGGCGCCCGCCACTTCTGCGGCCCCATCCACCCCGTCGGTGTCGCAGGCGATGGCATGGATGCCCGGCGCGCCGTTGAGGGCCAGAGCGAGGGCCAGCGCGAATTCGGCGTTTGGCCCGCCGATGCCGGTGCCCCGGTGCGTGACGGTCAGTTCGCCACCTGACAAGAGCAAGATGGGCGCGTCCGAGCGATGGAGCGTGGCTTGTAGTCCAAGGGCCTCGCGGGCCTGTGCGGCGGCCACGTCGCGCGCCTCGCCCTCAAGAGCGTCGCCGATAATATGCACGCTGATGCCGTCCGCGCGCGCCATCTGTGCGGCGGCGGCGAGCGATTGAGACGGAGCTGCGTAGATCACGTTCTCGACCCGAGCGAGGCGTTCGTCCCCGGGTGCCAAGGGCGCCCCACCCGCCTTGAGATAGGCCCCGATGGCCTCGGGCGGTGTGACGTTCCAGCGCTCCAAGAGGGCCAGCGCGCCCGCCGCATCGCCGGGATCGCCCACAGTCGGGCCGCTGGCGATTTCGGCAGGGTTGTCGCCCGGCACGTCTGAGATCATCAGCGCGAGCATCCGCGCAGGATAGGCAGCGGCAGCAAGTTTTCCGCCTTTCACGTCAGAGAGCTGCTTGCGAATGGAGTTCATCGCCCCAATGGGCGCGCCGCTGGCCAGAAGCGCATCGGTGAGCGCACGTTTCTCGTCCAGTGTGATTCCACCCGAAGGGGCGATCAACAGCGCCGAGCCACCGCCCGAGATCAACGCGAGCACGAAATCATCCTCGCCCAGCCCCTCCAGAAGGGCCAGCATCCGCTTGGTGGTCTCCACTCCTGTGGCGTCCGGCACGGGGTGTGCAGCCTCGACGATCTCGATGCCCTTGCAGGCGCGGGCATAGCCGTAGCGTGTGATCACCAGACCCTCGCAGGGGCCCCATTCGGCCTCCACCGCTTCGGCCATCCGGGCCGAGGCTTTGCCCGCGCCGATGACCACGACCCGCCCTTTTGGACGGGGTGGCAGGGCTGCGGCGAGGCTTTGCATCGGGTCGGCCACGGCGACCGCGCGGTCAAAGAGGCGGCGCAGGAGGGCTGCGGGGTCTGAGATATGCGGCACTATATTGGGCTTTCAGCTTTGTGTCGGGATCGCGTCTGCGACGGTTACGGAACATGTTAGCGATCACGCGGGCGGGCCAAAAGCGGATTTTGCTCGGTTTGCGGCAAAATTTGCACGCAGGGCCCGGGTGACGCCATGGTTGACAATGGGCGGTGCGCGCGCGACAGACCGGGCCATGATCATAACGTTTCTCCAAGTGGGCCTCGGCGGGGCCATCGGTGCGATGCTGCGCTTTGGCGCGGGGCTTTTGCTTATCCGTGCGGGCGGTCAGGGGTTTCCCGTCGCAATGCTCAGCGTGAATGTGCTCGGCTCGTTCCTGATGGGGCTATTCGTCGTGTGGTCGTTGCACCGGGGGCTTGAGGGGCTGAACATGTTTGTGATGGCCGGAATTCTGGGCGGGTTCACCACGTTCTCGGCCTTCTCTCTGGAGGCGTTCTTGTTGTTTGAGCGGGGTCAGGTGGGGGCTGCGGCGGCCTATGTCGCGCTGTCTGTCGGTTTGTCGATCGGGGCATTGGTGTTCGGGGTCTGGGCCGCGCGGGGGGTGCTCGCATGAGCCGGGTTCAGACAATCTACATCGCCAAGGGCGAGGCGGATCAGAGGCTGGACCGTTGGCTGCGTCGCCGCTTTCCGACGCTGCGCCAAAGCCAGATTGAGAAGATGTGCCGCAAGGGCGATCTTAGGATCGAGGGCGGGCGGGTGAAGCCGTCCACCCGGCTGGAAGAAGGGCAGATCGTGCGCGTGCCGCCGATCTCGGACACAGCCCCCGTGCAGGACGGCCCCCGCCGCGTGACGGATGCGGATGCGGCCATGATCCGCGCTTGCGTGATTTACCGCGACGATCATGTGATCGCGCTGAACAAGCCACCGGGCCTGCCGGTGCAGGGCGGCTCAAAACAACACCGCCACGTCGATGGCCTGGCCGAGGCACTGCGCTTTGATCTCGACGAAAAACCCCGGCTTGTGCACCGCCTCGACAAGGATACTTCCGGCGTCCTGATGCTGGCCCGCACGCGAGAGGCGGCCAAGGGTCTGACCGCTGCATTCCGGCACCGGGCCACGCGCAAGATATACTGGGCTGCGATTGCGGGCGTGCCGCTGCCGCGCATGGGCACGATCAAATACGGGCTTCTGAAGGCACCGGGGCATGGGGCCAAGGGCGAGGGTGAGAAAATGCACTGCATACACCCGCGCGAAGTGGACAGCACCGAGGGCGCCAAACACGCGACCACGGATTACGCCGTGCTGGAGGCCGCAGGCAGCCGCACCTCCTGGGCCGCATTGGTGCCGGTAACGGGCCGCACGCACCAGCTTCGCGCGCACATGGCCGAGCTTGGGCATCCCATCATCGGGGACGGGAAATACGGCGGATCGGGTCAGGAAAATCTCGGCGATGGCTGGGGCGCGCAGCTGGGTGGCGATATCAGCCGCAAGCTGCATCTGCATGCCCGGTCGCTCAAGATCGAGCATCCGGTGACCAAGGCGATGCTGCATATCACGGCCCCCTTGCCGCCGCATATGGAGCATACGTGGGAGACGTTTCAGTGGCGCGCCTCGGACGTTTTGGCGGACCCGTTTGAGGATATGGAATGAGCGGTCGGCTTCGGCTGATCCTCTTTGATGTGGACGGCACTTTGGTGGATAGTCAGGGTGATATCGTTGCCGCGATGACGGCGGCTTTCGCGGCGCAAGGGCTGGATGCGCCGGAACGCTCTGAGATCCTGAGCATCGTCGGTTTATCGCTGGAGGTGGCGATCCCGCGCTTGGCACCAGCGCTTGATCCTGCCCGGCAAATGGCGATGGTCCAGGGGTATAAAGACGCCTACATGGTCCTCAGGGCCAAGTCGGGCGCGGCGGAATCCTCGCCGCTCTATCCCGGTGCGCGCGCGGCGTTGGATAGATTGTCCCAGCGTCCGGAAAATATCCTCGGAGTGGCCACGGGCAAATCGCGTCGGGGATTGGATAAATTGCTGGAGGGGCATGGCTTGCAGCGCATGTTCACCACGCAGCAGGTCAGTGATCACCACCCCTCAAAGCCACATCCGTCGATGATCCACACGGCCCTGACCGAGGCGGGTGTCGAGGCGACGGACGCCGTGATGATCGGCGATACCAGCTTTGATATGGAGATGGCGCGCGCCGCGGGTGTGGCCGCCATCGGGGTAAGCTGGGGTTATCATCCACTGGACGCTCTTGGGGCGGCGCATCATATCATCGAGGATTTTGGCGCGCTGGACGGTGCGCTTGAGGCTTTGTGGGAGGGGACGAGATGAGCGAGTGGAGACCCAAACGCTTTTGGGAGGCCGCGCATGTGGCCGAGGCCGATGGCATGTTCGAGGTGCTTTTGGACGCGCGCCCGGTCCGCACCCCGGCCAAGGCCGCGCTCAAGGTGCCCACCCGCGCTATGGCCGTGGCCGTGGCTGCGGAATGGGACGCACAGGTCGAAAAAGTGGACCCCGGCACGATGCCGATTACGCGGTCGGTCAATGCGGCGATCGACAAGCTGAGGGTGCAACACGGCGAGGTGGCGGACATGGTCGCGGGGTATGGTGACACGGATTTGCTGTGTTACCGTGCCGAAAGCCCGCAGGAATTGGCGGACCGGCAGGGCACCCTTTGGGACCCGCTGCTGGATTGGGCCGATTCGGAACTGGGCGCGCGGCTTCGGCCCGTCACCGGGGTGATGCACCGCCCACAGGACGCGGGCGCGCTCGAAACCCTGCGCGGATTGGTCCACGGTTTCGACGATTTCGAGCTAACGGCGCTGCATGATCTGGTGGGCCTTTCCGGCTCTCTCGTGCTTGGACTTGCGGCGGTGCGCGGCGCGCAAGATGTTGAAACCATTTGGGATTTATCGCGTCTGGATGAGGTTTGGCAGGCAGAGCTTTGGGGCGTGGACGAAGAGGCCGAGGAAATGGCAGCCACAAAGCGTGAGGCATTTTTGCACGCTTTGCGGTTTTTTCACCTCGCACAGGAGCAGTGAACCTGCTCAAAGTGTAACCTGACGTAAAGTCAAGTTGTGGGCGAAATATCTTTTTTTGTGATGGCACCCTTGACCTTTGTGAATGAATCCTTCCATTCTTGAACGCGCTGAACGGGCTTTAGGCCTGCTTTTGCGTAATTCGATCCGGCTCAAAAAATTGAGCTGAATGAGCCACCCCGCCTGAACGGGTGGAAAATCAGGAAGAGGTAAACATGAAAAAATCCGTATTTCTTGGCGCGCTCACCGTCGCTGGCGTGACCGCTGGCGTCGCAGCCGCCGGTACGCTTGACGATGTCAAAGCACGCGGCACGCTGAACTGCGGCGTTACAACCGGTCTCATCGGCTTCGCGGCTCCCGACGCAAACGGCGTCTGGGACGGCTTCGACGTCGGCGTGTGCCGCGCTGTTGCTGCTGCTGTGCTTGGTGATGCAAACGCTGTCGAATTCGTTCCAACAACAGGCAAGACACGCTTCACCGCACTTGCTTCGGGCGAAATCGATATGCTGGCGCGTAACACCACATGGACCTTCAGCCGCGATGTTGACCTGAAGTTCGAATTTGTCGGCATCAACTACTATGACGGCCAAGGCTTCATGGTTCCAAAGGCTCTGGGCGTCAGCTCCGCCAAGGAACTGGACGGCGCGACCGTTTGTATCCAAACCGGCACCACGACCGAGCTGAACCTTGCGGACTTCTTCCGTAAAAACAACATCAGCTACGAGCCCGTTCCGATTGAAACAAACGCCGAAGGCCAGCAGCTTTATCTTGCCGGTGCGTGCGACACCTACACCACCGACGCGTCCGGCCTCGCCGCGACACGTGCCGCGTTCGAGAACCCTGCAGATCACGTCGTTCTGCCCGAAATCATCTCGAAAGAGCCGCTCGGTCCGCTTGTCCGTCACGGTGATAACGAGTGGGCGGACGTTGTTCGCTGGACTTTGAATGCTCTGATCGCAGCTGAAGAGCTGGGTGTGACATCTGCAAACGTGGCCGATATGGCCGCCACTGCGGGCGACAACCCAGAGATCAACCGCCTGCTGGGCACCGAGGGTAACCTTGGCGAGCAGCTGGGTCTGAGCGCTGACTGGGCTACAAAAGCCATCATGGTCGGCGGCAACTACGGTGAGCTCTTCGAGGGCAACATTGGTGAGAACACTCCGATCGGTCTGGCCCGTGGCCTGAACGCTCAGTGGACCGATGGTGGCCTGCTTTACACACCGCCCTTCCGCTAAACCGGGACGGCCTGCAAGGGCGCGGCAATTGCCGCGCCCTTCGCATATAAAGCGACCGCAGTTGACGGATCATACCAGACAGGCTGCACCCAGACGACAAACTGACCACGACCGAACGAATACTAAGACGTGAATGAAAAAAGCCCTCGGCGCAAAAAGACGCCATATTAAACACTGGGCCGGCACACGGGGAATACTCAAGATGACGGCTCTCACCGACCCTCCGAAGGAGTCGTTTCGTATCGGCATGTTGCTTAGCGACACACGTTATCGCTCTTTGACGTTTCAGGCGATTGCCCTGATCTTGTTGATTTGCGCCATAGCCTATCTCGCAAACAACCTGGTTTCGAACCTGCAGGCGCAGGGTCTCAACATCTCGTTTGAGTTTCTGGGCGCACCCTCGGGTTATGACATCAACCAAACGCTGATTCCCTACACCAGCCAGTCGACCAATCTTCAGGCGGCGTGGGTGGGCATCATCAACACGCTCCTTGTCGCGGTTCTGGCCTGTGCCACCGCCACCGTATTTGGTGTGATCGCGGGCGTCTTGCGCCTGTCGAACAACTGGCTCGTGCGCAAGCTTATGTCCTTCTATGTCGAGATTTTCCGCAACATCCCCGTGTTGATCTGGATCATCATTATCTTCACGATCATCACCGCCTCAATGCCGGGCCCGCGCGACTATCTGGGCGAGGATCCCGCCACTGCGCTCAAGCTGGGGTATTTCGCCTTCACCAATCGCGGCATCTACGTGCCCGCACCCATCTGGGGTCCCGGCTCGGGCATCGTGGTCGGCGTATTCTTTGCCTCCATTGCAGGCGTTTTTGCCTATCGCCGGTATGCCAAGAAGCTGCTCTTTGATACGGGCAAGCTGCTGCCGATGGGCTGGCCGTCGCTTGTGATCCTGATCGTGCCGTCCGTGATCGCCTACTTTGCCATGGGCGGACCGATCACGCTGGATGCGCCCGACCCACTGGCCAACCGTTTCAACCTTCAGGGTGGGCTTCAAATCCCCGCGCCGCTGATTGCACTCTGGTTCGCTCTCTCGATCTACACCGGCGCCTTCATCGCCGAGAACGTGCGCGCAGGTATTCAGGCCGTCTCCAAAGGGCAGACCGAGGCCGCCGCCGCCCTCGGTATGCGCCCGGGCCGGATCATGAACCTCGTGGTGCTGCCACAGGCGCTGCGGGTGATTATCCCGCCACTGATCTCGCAATATCTCAACATCACCAAGAACTCCTCGCTCGCAATCGCGGTGGGCTATGCGGATATCACGGCCACGCTGGGCGGGATCACCCTCAACACCTCGGGCCGCGCGATCGAGTGTATCTTGCTGCTGATGCTCTTCTATCTCATCATCTCGCTGAGCATTTCCGCAGTGATGAACGTCTACAACAACGCCATCAAGCTGAAGGAGCGCTGAGCCATGTCAGACACACATGCCCATTCCGTCGCCTTCGTGCGCACCGAAACGATCCCGCAAATGGCTCCTCCGTCTTCGGCCTCAGGGCCGATTGCGTGGATGCGCGAGAACCTCTTCGCCACATGGGCCAACGCCCTGCTGACGGTCTCGGCGCTCTATGTGATCTACCTGCTGATCACCGCGACCCTGCCCTGGATTCTCAACGGTATCTGGAACACCGACAGCCTTGCCGAGTGCCGTGAAGCGCTCGAAGGTCAGGTCGGTGCCTGTTTCTCGGTCCTGACCGAGCGGTGGAACCAGCTTCTCTTCGGCTTCCAATATCCGTCCGATCAATACTGGCGTCCGGGCCTCGCCTTTGTGCTTTTGTTCTTTGCAGCGGCACCTGTGCTCTTCTTTGATCTGCCGCGTAAGCTTCTGATTATGACAGCGATTTACCCTTTCATCGCCTATTGGCTGATCTGGGGCGGCACGATCTGGATTCCGATCTTTGCCGCACTTGGATTTGTCGCGGGCTATTTCGTGTTCGACCGCTTTGGCAAAAGCAACTTCGCGGCGGGCTTTTTCGGTGGGGTCGCGGCGGCATTCGCTGTTTGGATCTTGTCAGGCTACGTCACCCCGGCCCTGACGCCCGAGACGCCCTTCCTCGAAGCGGTGCAATCGCGCGACATGGGTGGCTTCATGCTGAACATGATTCTTGGCGTGGTTTGCGTGTCGCTCTCGGTGCCCTTGGGGATCGCGCTGGCGCTTGGGCGGCAATCGTCGATGCCGCTGATCAAGTGGATCTGCGTGGTGTTCATCGAGTTCGTGCGCGGTGTGCCACTGATCACCCTGCTCTTTGTGGCGAACGTGGTGCTGGCCTACTTCCTGCCACCCGGCACAACCTTCGATTTGATCCTGCGGGTGATCATCATGATCACGATGTTTGCCTCGGCCTATATCGCCGAGGTGATCCGGGGCGGTCTCGCGGCCCTACCGAAGGGTCAGTATGAGGCGGCGGATTCCCTGGGGCTCGACTATCCTCAGGCGATGCGTCTGATCATCCTGCCCCAAGCTCTCAAGATCTCCATTCCGGGGATCGTGAACGTGGCCGTGGGCCTCTTCAAGGATACCACGCTCGTCTCGGTCATCTCGATGTTTGACCTCGTGGGCATGATCCGCGGACCGATCCTGGCCTCGACCGATTGGAACGGCGTTTATTGGGAGCTCTTCAGCTTCGCCGCCATTCTCTTCTTCGTCGTGTGCTACGGCATTTCGCAATATTCTCAGTGGCTTGAGCGTCGCCTTGCCACAGATCATCGTTAATGCGCCCTCAAGTAATGACCGCGATAGGGCAACAAAATGGAGGCCGGATACATGGCTGAGAACACGCAAATGAAAGTCTCCGATCAGGTTGCGATCTCGATCGACAACATGAACAAATGGTATGGCAGCTTCCACGTGCTGCGCGACATTGACCTGACAGTTTATCAGGGCGAGCGTATCGTGATTTGCGGGCCTTCGGGCTCGGGAAAATCCACACTGATCCGCTGCATCAACGCGCTGGAAGAGCATCAGCAGGGCAAGATCACGGTGGACGGCACGCTTTTGTCGTCAGATCTGAAGAATATCGACAGGATCCGCTCCGAGGTCGGCATGTGTTTTCAGCACTTCAACCTTTTCCCGCACCTGACGATCCTCGAGAACTGCACCCTCGCGCCGATCTGGGTCCGCAAGACGCCCAAGAAGGAAGCCGAGGAAACGGCAATGCACTTCCTCAAGAAAGTGAAGATCCCAGAGCAGGCTGACAAATATCCCGGTCAGCTTTCGGGCGGACAGCAGCAGCGTGTGGCCATCGCCCGCTCACTTTGCATGAAGCCGCGGATCATGCTCTTTGACGAACCGACATCGGCGCTTGACCCCGAGATGATCGCTGAGGTGCTCGACACGATGATCGAGCTTGCCGAGGAAGGCATGACCATGCTCTGCGTGACGCATGAGATGGGCTTTGCCCGCAAGGTGGCCAACCGCGTGATCTTCATGGACCAAGGCCAGATTGTTGAGCAGAACGAGCCGGAAGAGTTCTTCAACAACCCGCAATCCGAGCGGACACAGCTTTTCCTGAGCCAGATTCTCGGCCATTGATAGACTCGCAAGCCGCGTTTTAAAGCCCCCTGGACCATTGCTGTTCGGGGGGCCTTTCTATGCCATGATCTCGCGCGGGATCACGAAATCCACCACTTCGGCGCTTCGCTCTTCGGCCTGTGCCCAATCGTTGATCGGGAGGTCCGCCACCATCGTGGCGCCGGTTGGATAAACCGCAAAGCGCGGATGAACCGGGGGTGTCGCTGCGAGATCATAGGCAAATTCTGCGATGCCGGGATTGTGGCCCAGCATCAAAACGCAGCGCCCCGACGCGCCGCGCAAGGCCTGCATCATCGCCTCGGGGCCCGCGTGATATAGCGTGTCGAGCAGGGTCACGGGGGCGGCCAGAGCCAGCCCCTCCGCCGTTTCCTGCGTCCGCACGGCGGTGGAGCACAGCACCTCATCCGGCATGTAGCCTCGCGCGCGCAGCCACGCACCAAGAGCGTTGGCCGAGCTTCGCCCCCGTGCGTTCAAGGGGCGGTCATGGTCGCTCAGATCTGCCGCACCCCAGCTTGATTTCGCGTGGCGCATGAGGATCAGGCGGCGGGTCATGTCTTGTGGAAGCTGCGCATGTGCAGCGCTGATTGCGCGGGGTCGCGGCCAAAGCTCTGGCTGATCGGGCAGGCACGGCGCGCGCGGCAGCCTCGGCTCATGCAATCCTGCCCGGCCTCGGTGTCGAGATAGGCATGGCACGCAGCCACGTCATAGCCCCGTGCAGCGCTCAGCGCATCCACCGGGCAGGCCGTCACGCAGGGTTGCCCCACGCATGTGTGGCATGGGGCTATCGCGGGGGGCGCAGGCAACTCAACGGTGTCGGCAAAGCGCAATGCAC
>CALGEH010000025.1 GCA_937881735.1 uncultured Shimia sp. | reverse complement strand
CAGCACATGCCCCAATTCGAAAGAGCCCCTGACATGTTGAAAACCTTGAAAATAGCTGCTGCCGCCCTCCTGATGAGCGCCGCACCCGCCGCTGCCGAGTTCGAATTGAGCCTCTATCTCGGCATCCAGAGCGTGGATGATAGCCGCGCTTCGGGCACACTTCCGGGTGGTGCGGCCTTCAGCCGCAATGTGGCGTGGGAGGGTAATCCCCTTGAGAATCCCTATTACTACGGGGGCAGGATCACATGGTGGACACAAAACGACATCGGCTTCGGTTTGGAAGGCACCCATGCCAAGGCCTATGCCCCCGCAGCGGCGCGCGCCGCCCTGGGCGTGGACCGCCTTGAACTATCGGATGGGCACAACATCATCACAGCCAACGTGATGAAGCGCTGGCCCACGGCCTTTGGCGCGCCCCGCTGGACGCCTTATGTGGGCGGCGGCCTCGGTATCGCCATGCCACATGTTGATATTCAGGTGACTGGCGCTGGCGGACGGACATATGATTATGAACAGACGGGCATCGCTCTGCGCGGCATCGCCGGCATGAAATATGCCCTGAACGACCGCTGGTCGCTCTTTGGGGAGTATCAGGCAACGTGGTCCGACAATGACATCACCATCGACGCAGACCCCACCGTCCCCGGCCAGACCGATGGCAAGCTGCGCACCGAGCTCGTCACCCACGCGGTGAATATCGGGATCAGCTATAACTTCTGACCTTTGGGCTTGGGTTGAATAGGAAAAGGCGCTCTCAGGTGGGGGCGCCTTTTTTTGTGTGGTGTGGATGGTATGGGTCTCATGGCGGCTCTTGACGCAGTTTTAGGACACCGCGCTGTGTCATTGACGCGCTGCAATTCGCGAATCTTCATAAGCCTCAAGCGGGGGCACTGGTTGGGGACATGGTCTGCGGGCGCTTCGCACGAAATGATTGCCAAATGTTCCGGAAACGGGCGCTTTGGGACAAGCCCTCGCTGCATGAGTGCCCAGAGCCCACACTTTGCCGATAGTCTGAATTTCTGAAGGGAGTGAGGGGCGCAAAAATCTCTTGGGTCATTTGCGCCTCCACCAATGCCTTAGCGCTTGCCCTTGATCACCACGGTGAGGGTGTAGCGTTGCTCTCCATCCTTTGACCGCGCCTTGATCGTCACTTTGTCAGGGCGGTAATCCTCAGACCATTTTGACGACAGCGCCCTGTAGAGATCTTCTTGGAAAGAGCGGTCCAGCTCCACCTTCTTGACCAGATCAGAGACCACTGATGTGATATATTCCGGGCGATCCTGCCCTTTCATGTCATTCAGCTTTGCAAGCGGATCACGTCCAAAACTCGCATCCATAACGGGAATGAGGCTCGGGTCTTCCTTTATAATGATATCAATACCCGGAATCGGATCGTCCCCGCCTTGGGCGAGTGCCGAAGTTGCCATGAAATTGGCCGCGACAAAGAGCGCGCTGGCGTTGGTCAAAAAAATGCGTCTGGAGATCATTGTATCGTGCTTTCTTGTTGGCAGGGTCGGTTTTCATCACCGTGAAAACGCAGCTCCGCCTTCTCAAATCAATAGACCTGCCCTTCCCGTTCCAGCGCGCTGAAATGGGAAGGGTGTCAGGTCACATCGAGACGAGTTCAATTCAACTCTTTGAACGTGGCTTTACCCGCGCCACTGCCAGCGACGCTTTTCTTCACATCGGGTGTCGTGCCCTCTGCATTTTGCGAGCCTTCGTCGGCACCCGCTATAGCGGCACCGCTTAGCCCAGCGCCGAGGGCGAACAAACCGCCTTGCTGTTCTGCTGCGACGGGGGAGGCGCAGATAACGCCTGCGGCCAAAATTGCGAAAAGGGGTTTCATGAGATGTCTCCAAAAAAGGGTAAGCACTAAGCAACTGAGATTACGACCGTAAGGATCTCCTGATGCAAAGTATAGGTAAGGTTTACCCTACCCTCAGCACTCTACGCGACGCAGATCGGCCTGCGATCAAGCAGCCCTGATCCAGCCCATGACACCGCCACGCGCCATCAGGCCGCCGTGAGTTGTCCGCCATCAATCCCGCTTATCCGCGCAGGCACGATACGGCCCTCGGGCTGCGGCAGGGCAAAACGCACTTCAGTGAACTGCTCAGTCCTGCCCATATGGGGGTTTTCCATCAGCACATTATGCTGCGCGCCGATCTGGGCCGCGAGGTGCCGTGTCACCTGGGCATCGCCCAGCGCCCGGAGGCGCGCCGCCCGTTCCTTGATCGCGGTGCCATGCACTTGCGGCATCCGCGCGGCGGGCGTGCCGGGGCGCGGGCTATAGGGGAAGACATGCAGCCATGTGAGACCACATTCCTCGACAAGCGCCAGCGAGTTCTCGAACTGCGCCTCCGTCTCGGTAGGAAAGCCCGCGATGATATCCGCGCCGAACGTCATCTCGGGGCGCAGCGCGCGGGCCTCTTGCGCAAAGCGGATCGCATCGCCGCGCAAATGCCGCCGCTTCATCCGTTTGAGGATCAGATCATCGCCGTGCTGAAGGCTGAGATGCAGATGCGGCATCAGGCGCGGCTCGGTCGCGATGGCCTCCATCAGGTTCTCGTCCACCTCGATCGAATCAATCGAGCTGATGCGCAGACGGGGCACATCCGTAAGCTTGAGGATACGCATCACCAGATCACCCAAGCCCGGCTCAGACGGCAGGTCCGCGCCCCATGAGGTGAGGTCCACCCCGGTCAGCACCACCTCATTATAGCCGCGCTGCACCAGCCGGTTGATCTGGTCCACCACCACGCCCGCCGGGACCGAGCGCGAATTGCCCCGCCCGTAGGGAATGATGCAGAACGTGCAGCGATGATCGCAGCCGTTCTGGACCTGCACGTAAGCACGGCTGCGCGTGCCGAACCCGTCGATCAGGTGTCCTGCGGTCTCGGTCACGGACATGATATCATCGACCTGCACAGGCTCTGTCCCGAAAGCGCCCGCAAGGCCCGCCCATGTGCCGGGCTGCATTTTCTCGGTGTTGCCGATCACCGCGTCCACCTCGGCCATGGCGGCGAATGTCTCCGGCTCGGTTTGTACTGCACAGCCCGTCACGATAAGGCGCGCACCAGGATGGGCGCGGCGCAGTTTGCGTATCTCCTGACGGGCCTTGCGCACGGCCTCGGCGGTCACAGCACAGGTGTTGATGACGACGGCGTTCTCGAGACCCGCCTGCGCGCTCAGCTCTTTCATCGCCTCGGTCTCATAGGCGTTGAGGCGGCAGCCGTGATTGGCAAAGATAGGCGCGCTCATGCGAGGCTCTCCATGCATTGCTCAATGAATTGCCGTGTGAGCGTGCCGGAGGCCACATGCATCGTCGGCCCAGTCATCCAAACGCCGTCCTCGCGCCAATCCACCTGCAATGTCCCGCCATCGAGATCAATGCGCACAGCACGCCCCGCAAGCCCCCGCCGCGCAGCAGCCACAGCCACCGCGCAGGACGACGAGCCCGAGGCCAGCGTAAGGCCCACGCCCCGCTCCCAGACCCGCATGCGCAGGTGATCCGGGCCGATCAGGCTCGCCACCTGCACATTGGTGCGCTGAGGATAAAGCGGATGATGCTCATAGCGCGGCCCGAATGTCTCAAGGGGAATGGCCTCGGCATCGTCCACGAAAAACGTGCAATGCGGATTGCCCATGCCCGTGGCCGTGGGCGCGCCCTCGATAGGCAACTCAAGCGTGTCCATTTCCTCAGCCAGCGGAATGTCGCGCCACTCAAGCTGCGGAGCGCCCATGTTGACGGAGGTCAGCCCCCCGCCCGCGTCGCGCGCAAAAAGATCACCGCGCGCAGTGGTCAGATGAAGCGCGCTCTGCCCGCTCTCATCCATCAGATGCCGGGCGATACAGCGCGTGGCATTGCCGCAGGCAGCCGAGAGGCTGCCATCGCTGTTGTAAAACGTCAGATGCGCGTCGCCCGCACCCTCGGTAATGACGGCCAGTTGATCAAATCCGATGCCGCGATGCCGATCGCCCAAGGCGCGTGCCAAAGATGCGGTGACGTCCAGCGCCTGCGCATCCAGCACACTCCCCTCGCGCGCATCCAGCACAACAAAGTCGTTGCCCAGCCCATGCATCTTCATGAAGGGCCATTCTATATCGTGCGCGTCCATCATCCTCGGGCATATAGACGGGGCGCCGGGACGAATCCAGCATCCTCACGGAATATAACTCAATTCAGGGGTTGACCCTCCCCGGCACTCTTTCTAGATACCCGGTCTAGTGGGCCCTTAGCTCAGTTGGTAGAGCAACTGACTTTTAATCAGTAGGTCGTTGGTTCGAACCCAACAGGGCTCACCACTAATCCGAATAATTATAATGACTTAGCAGGGCGCCACCGCGCTGTGTCGCTAGTGTTTTATTTTTGGCTTTCACCTAGCTTTCACGAGATCAGATCGCTGGCGCCATAGATGAGCTGGTGAGTCGGATAGGTAAAAGACGCCGCTGCTGATCCGACCGGCCAATATGCTTTATAATGACACTCGCACTTGAGCGTAGCTTTCCAAAGCCCGTTGGGGGTTACTGCAGCCCTTCAACACCTTGCCCTTGGACCGAGCGCCAGCCCCATCCCCCCCGAAAAACTGCCCCCTGCGTCCTGAGAACGCCCTTGGTTGATGCAACGGCAGGTTTTGCCACGGCTAGTTTTGTTTGGTTCTTGAGTGGCGAAGGCTGTGCAATACGTCGTGGAACTTACTTGCAATCAAAATGTGAGACCGTCATCTGTATTAGATTTGTTTTGTTCCCCATGAACATTGCTGTCTTCTCAAAACGGCTACAGTGATCCACTGCCAGCTGCTTGACGTTTTCTGGAAGCTTAGCACATTGGTTGAGTTTTGTGCTCATTACCTGAAAAGCGCCGCAGCTTGCATCAAATCCCATTGATATCTGGGGATAGGTAATCTGAATGCCATCAGCGCTCATCTTCTTGATCTTGGGCTGAAGTAATGTTGCGGTGTTTGCGCTTGAAACAGTTGCTGCTTCACGCGGTGGCTCGCTTGGGGCACAAGCTGCAAGTGTAAGTGACGCAGAGATAAGTGCAGATAGAGTTTTTGTGGTCATTTCATTTCCTTACGTCAAATCTGATACCAGCAGCCGTTTGGACTTGGCGCTGGCATTCGGCAAACGATGACTGCTTAAAAGTTGAACGATACGCCAAATTGCAGGCTGAAAAGAGAGCCGGCTCTCTGAAAAGAGCGGTGTAATAATTTGTCATATCTTCGTTGGCAGATATCATCCGCAAACGCAAGGCAAGATCGAGCGCTGGCACCAAACCTTAAAGAAC
>CALGEH010000024.1 GCA_937881735.1 uncultured Shimia sp. | reverse complement strand
AATGCTCAATCATACCGCAGCGCAAAGATCCGCGCAATTTATAGAGGTACCCAGAAGAGTTCATTGGCGACGGCCTCTATTTCCACGGACCGATGGTGAAATGGGCGCTGGAGCATGACGGCGCCTGCTCATGGTCGGTAATGCGCGATATGATGACCACAGCCACCCTCACCCGCGATGAACGCCGCGTGATGGCCTTCAATGCACGCCACAACGTCACCGCGGGCTACTCGATCAGTTTTCGCTCCATATCTCCCCGCACGAAAGGGGCCATTGCCCTTACCGCCCGCGCGGGCCTGTCTCAGGATGAGGTGGATCGCCTTTGGGCTGACCATGGCCCCGACATCCAAGCGCTTAACACGATCGCGCATCTGCGCATCCTGTCATTGCCCTACAGCACCCCCGGCCGGGCGCTCACCGCGCGCCAAAGAGAGGTTCTGGGATGGGTCGGTGATGGCAAAACCGTGCAGGATATTGCCTGCCTCTTGGGACTTAATCCCGCCACGGTTGAAAAGCATCTTCGCCTTGCCCGCGATGCGTTAAGTGTGGAGACAACAGCCCAAGCGGTGCTAAAGGCCTCGTTTCAAAACCAAATTTTTACTTTTGACGCGTGACGGACGTCTCTCGCTTCAAGTTTCTAACCAGGTAAGGGATACCTTACTTGCTTAATGTGGCGTTAAGTCGCATATTTGAGGTCGTTCCGTGAGTGGTGCTGGAGACAGCCCGGGAACAACAGGGGTTTAACCCTCGCAATTTCGTGGCTCTGGGCCCCTGCCGGTTTTCCGGATGTCGGTGGCGGACCTCGATTTTAGGTCTGTCGCCGGCGCTTCATATACGACCATCACATTACACGACAGGATGTAAGGCACTTTCCCGGCCTACCTGACATAAAACCAAACAAGACGCCCCGATCACGAGGCGCCTTGCTCAAACACACAGCAAAACACTGCGCTCATCTTCTTGCCCGAAATATCCCGGGGTGAGCGTTGAATTTCCAATGGAAATTCAACGTGAGGGGCTGGCCCCTCTTCCACGCCCCAAGACGGCGATCAGCTCTGGCCGACTTTGGCCACCTCAGCGGCGAAGTCTTCCTTCTCCACCTCGATGCCTTCACCCACTTCCAGACGCACAAAGCCTGTAATCTCCACACCCGCTTCTTTGGCGGCTGCTTCCACGGTCAGGTCCGGGTTCATCACAAAGGCCTGACCCATCAAGGTGGATTCCGCGATGAATTTCTTCATCCGGCCCACGATCATCTTCTCGATCACCGCTTCGGGCTTGCCGCTTTCGCGCGCGATATCCATCTGGACCTGCTTTTCCTTCTCGACAACCGCCGCATCGAGCGAGGCCTCGTTCAGCGCTGCCGGGTTCGTGGCGGCGATGTGCATCGCGACCTGACGACCAAACGCCTCATCCCCAGTCAGTGCCACGATCACGCCAATCTTGCCCATGCCATCGGCGGCGGCGTTGTGCACGTATGACACCACTGTCGCGCCCTCGACGGCCTCCATGCGGCGCACGGACATGTTCTCGCCGATCGTGGCCACTTTGGCGGTCACTGTTTCTTCGACGGTCTTGCCGCCCATGTCTGCGGCTTTCAGCGCATCGATGTCAGCGGCCGAAACTGCCACATCCGCAATACCCGCGACCATGGCTTGGAAATCGGCGTTCTTGGCGACGAAATCAGTCTCGGAGTTGATCTCGACCGCGATACCCCGGCCTCCGGTCACTTTGACGGCCACAAGGCCCTCAGCAGCGGTGCGACCGGATTTCTTGGCGGCCTTTGCCAGACCCTTGGTGCGGAGCCAATCCACGGCCGCTTCCATATCGCCATCATTCTCGGTGAGCGCTTTTTTCGCGTCCATCATGCCTGCGCCCGTGCTGTCGCGCAGTTCTTTAACCATTGCAGCTGTGATCGCCATCTCGGCTCTCCTTCAATGTCTCAAAAAGGGGTCGGAGGCAGGTTGACCCGCCTCCTTTTTTTCTCTCGGCTCAGACCATCAGGCCTCAGCTTGCGGGTGCGTCACCCTCGGCGGCGGGCGCAGCGGCGGCTTCGGCAGGTGCCTCGGCGATCACTTCTTCCGCAGGCGCTTCTTCCAGCGCCCCCACATCCACGCCAGTAGCGCCAAGTTGTGCGCTCATCCCGTCGAGGGCGGCACGGCTCACCAGATCGCAATAGAGCGCAATTGCACGCGCCGCATCGTCATTGCCGGGGATGATGTAGTCGATCCCGTCGGGCGAGCAGTTGGTGTCCACGATTGCCACGACCGGAATACCCAGCTTGTTGGCTTCTGCCACGGCCAGCGCCTCTTTGCGCACGTCTATCACGAAGATCAGGTCCGGCACGCCGCCCATTTCGCGGATACCACCCAATGAGGCTTCAAGCTTGCCCATGTCGCGTTCCATGCCGAGACGCTCTTTCTTGGTCAGGCCCTCGGCCCCACCTTCCAGCGCTTCTTCGATCATCTTCAGGCGCTGAATGGACTTCGACACGGTCTGCCAGTTGGTCAGCGTACCGCCGAGCCAGCGGTGGTTCATGTAATATTGTGCGCATTTCTCGGCGGCTTCGGCCACGGGCGTTGCCGCCTGACGCTTGGTGCCCACAAAGAGGATACGGCCGTTCTTGGCCACGGTTTCGCGCACCACATTGAGCGCCGCGTCCAGCATCGGGACGGTCTGCGTGAGGTCCATGATGTGGATGCCGTTGCGCGCGCCATAGATGAACTCGCCCATGCGGGGGTTCCAGCGTTGCGTTTGGTGGCCAAAGTGGACGCCAGCTTCGAGCAGCTGACGCATGGTGAACTCGGGAAGAGCCATGCTTTTATTCCTTTTCCGGTTTTCGCCTCGGTATGGGGAGAGAGACTTATGCCTCAACCGGTGGACCGATGGGGATGTCTCCCCCACACGAGCCCGCCCATACCTGCGGATTTCTAGTGGCGCCCGTCTAGCGCGGCACGACACCGAGCGCAAGAGGGCATGAGCGCGTGCAAATGCGAGGCCCCTGCCCGGTTTTTCAGCATTCCCCACTGGGATGAGCGCGCGCGTCGCACAGGCCCCGTTGCCGCCGCCGGGCTTTGCGCATACATAGCCTTATCACTCCTTGTCGGCACACACATGAAAACTCCCTTCGACGATCCGCCTCCTCCACCGCGCCGCCCGAGCCTTTTTGGGCGGCTACGCGCAAATTTCCTCACAGGTCTCGTGGTCATCGCGCCTGTGGGCCTCACGATCTGGCTGTTATGGACGTTGATCGGGTGGGTCGATGGTGTGGTTTTGCCGCTGATCCCCTATCAACTCAGTCCCGAACGCTACATCGGCATAGATCTGCGCGGGATCGGCGTGATCGTGTTCTTGATCTTCACGATCATCGTCGGCTGGATCGCCAAGGGCCTCATAGGGCGCTCATTGGTGCGTTTCGCCGAATCTCTGGTCGAGCGGATTCCGGTCGTGCGGTCGATCTACTCAGGCGTCAAGCAAATCGCAGAGACGGTCTTTGCGCAATCCGAGCGCAGCTTCGAGACCGCATGCCTGATCGAATATCCGCGCAAGGGCATTTGGGCGATTGGCTTCATCTCGACCACGGCCAAGGGCGAGGTGGCGCGCAAAGCATGCGTCTCAGGTGATCTGATATCGGTTTTCGTGCCGACCACGCCTAACCCAACCTCCGGGTTTTTGCTCTTTTTTCCGCAAGAAGACGTGATGGTCTTGGATATGAGCGTCGAGGATGCGGCCAAGCTGGTGATTTCGGCGGGGCTCGTCTACCCCAATGGTGACGGTAAAGTGGTCGTCGATGACAAGCATGAGACGCGCTGAGACGCGTTAGTTGAACATCGCTTGCAAATCGGTGCTGGAGCGTGCGCCAAGGTCCTGAAAATGCGCCGTGATAAACCCATCGGCAGCGGCGCGACCCGCATCTTTCAACCGTGTGAGAAGATAGGGGTTGGGTGCAAGCTTTGTCGCCACCGACAGCTCTCCCATCAGCGCATCGTCGGAAATCATATGCACGAAGAGCCGCTTCATTGAGCCTTCGGGCATGCGGCCCTTGGCCAGAAGGCGCTGCACGAACTCGATCGCGCGCAGCTCGCGCAGAAGCGACGAGTTGAAGCTGATCTCGTTGATACGGTTCTGAATGTCCTGCGCGCTGCGCGGCACCTCCGCATGCTCCAGAGGATTAATGTTGACCACCACGATATCAGCCGGCAGATCATCCCGGAAAAGCGGGAAAAGTGCCGGGTTGCCAGTGTAGCCGCCATCCCAGTAATGCGCGCCGTCAATCTCGACCGCTTGAAAGAGCGTGGGCAGGCAGGCAGAGGCCAGAAGCGCGTCCGCGCCGATCTCTGCGCGCTCGAAAATGCGGATCTTGCCAGTATGCACGTTGGTGGCGGACACGCTGAGATAGGGTGCGTGATCGTCGCAAACCTTGTCATAGGCAAACCCGTCCACCACACGGCGCAGAGGGTTGGTGTAGAACGGACCGTATGCATAGGGCGAGACCATGCGTGCCGCCGCATCGGCCATCAGGGCGGGTGGCGTCATTGCCATAGCGGCGCTCAGCGCCTCGGCGGCAGGCTGTGCGCCCAGCTATCCATGCGGGCATGCGCAGATCGTCCACGGCCCCCATCTGCGCCCAGAGCCAGTCGAGCCGCGCCTTGGCCCCCGCGCGCCCATCCTCGATCCACCCCGATTTATACGCCGCCCCGTTGAGCGCGCCCGCCGACGTGCCGGATATGGCGGCGATCTCGATACTGTCCTCCTCCAGCAGGCGGTCGAGCACGCCCCAGGTAAAGGCCCCATGCGCGCCGCCGCCCTGTAGGGCGAGGTTGATCCGTTTGACTGTCATATCAGGGGCCTCTTCATGGGGCGCGGCGGGGTGCCTCCGGCGGGAGTATTTGGGCTAAGAAGAAGATCAGAGCGCCGTCCAGCCGCCATCGATGCTGATCGTGGTGCCTGTGATCTGATCGGCGGCGGTTGAGCACAGGAAAACCGCGGTGCCGCCGATTTGCTCGGTGGTGGCGAATTCCTTGGAGGGCTGGCGTTCAAGGATGATCTGCTGCTTGGCCTCTTCCTCGGTCAGGCCGTATTTCTTGGCCGTGTCGGGGATCTGGCTTTCGACCAGCGGGGTCAGAACGTAGCCCGGGCAGATAGCATTGGCTGTGATCGGCTCCTTCGCGGTTTCCAGAGCCGCCACTTTGGTTATGCCGACAATGCCGTGTTTGGCGGCGACATAGGCCGATTTGTAGGGGCTTGCCGTAAGGCCATGGGCCGAGGCGATATTGATGATCCGGCCCCAGCCCGCAGCGCGCATCATGGGTAAGGCCACGGCGGTCGTGTGAAAGGCGGAGCTGAGATTGATGGCGATGATCGCGTCCCATTTCTCGGTCGGAAACTCTTCCATCGGGGCGACGTGCTGAATCCCTGCGTTGTTGACGAGGATATCGCAGGCACCCGCCTCTTCAATGAGCGCGCGACATTCATCGGGTTTGGACATGTCAGCTTTGATGTAGCGGGCGGTCACGCCGAATTCCTCTGCGATGGAGGCGGCCAGCGCGTGATCTTCGGTTTCGTCGGTGAAGGAGTTGAGCACCACATCCGCACCCGCTTCGGCCAGTGTACGGGCCACGCCCAGCCCGATACCGGAATTGCTGCCAGTGATGATGGCTGTCTTGCCTTTGAGCGGTTTTGCGAGATCCATGTTGCGCCCTCCTGATCCATGTTGCACATGCAGCATATAATGCTGCGCCGCCGAATGACAGGGGGCGGGGTGTTGCACGGACAGTGCGGGGCCTGGCAGGCGGCAGGCCAAAAAAAAACGCCAGCGCGAAGCTGGCGTTAAGTTATTGAGGCAGGTTTCATACAGGCAAGAAACCTATCG
>CALGEH010000023.1 GCA_937881735.1 uncultured Shimia sp. | reverse complement strand
CCAGAACGGTCTGCCATCACAAGCTGGGTTCCATCAATCGGACATAACATCAAACGCTCTCCTTTGTTTTTTTTGAGCCAATGTGGGTGCGCGAGAGCCCCCGTGCAATCCCGCCCCCTGCGACCGATGCGCACTTTCGCCAGATTTTGCCGATTGGCGCAGCGCTGCCCCCTGCCTATAGTCGCGCTGAGATGAACCGGAAACCAGACAGAGAATTGCGCCGCGGCTGGACCACGGGCGCCTGCGCCACGGCGGCGACGCGGGCGGCGCTGATGATGCTATGGGGGGCTGCGCGCCCGGCGAGCGTGGGCATCACCCTGCCGCGTGGTGAGCAGCCTGTGTTCGAGATTACCCATGCGGATCAAGGGGATGATTGGGCCGAGGCGGGGATCATCAAGGACGCAGGCGACGACCCGGACGTGACCCATGGCGCGCTCATTATCGCGCGGGTGCGCCGCGCCGCCGGCGGCGTCACCTTTCGCGCAGGTGACGGCGTGGGCCGTGTGACCATGCCCGGCCTGCCCATCGCGCCGGGCGAGCCCGCGATCAACCCCGTGCCGCGCGAGATGATGACGAAAATTGTCCACGCGACCGCTTCCGAGTTCGGCAAGACCCCTGATATCGAGATCACCATTTCCATCCCCGGCGGGGCGGAGATCGCGCTGAAGACCTGGAATCCCCGTCTCGGCGTTGAAGGGGGTTTGTCGGTGCTTGGGACCACCGGCATCGTGCGGCCCTTTTCCTGTGCGGCGTGGATCGCGTCCATCCACCGCGGGATCGACGTGGCCCGCTCCAACGACACGCCTCATGTCGCAGGCTGCACAGGTGCCACGAGCGAGCGTGTGGTGCAGGCGCATTATGGCCTGCCCGATCATGCGATGCTGGACATGGGCGATTTTGCGGGGGGCTTGCTCAAGTATCTCGCCAGACATCCCGTGCCGCGCATTACCATCGGTGGTGGAATCGGGAAGATGACCAAGCTGGCCCAAGGCGCGCGGGATCTGCATTCAGGCCGGTCGCAGGTGGATTTCGCAGCACTGGCCACCGCCTTGTCTCGCCCCGATCTGGGGCAGGCCAACACGGCGCTTCAGGCGCTGGAAATGGTCGGCCCCCCAATGGCCCGGTGGGCGGCGCAGGGCGCGCTTGAGACGGTGCGCGCGATGCTGCCCGATGACGTGGCCGCCGACACGCTGGTGATCGACAGGGCGGGCACTATCCTCGCCAAGGCGGGCGTATGACGCTTTTGTTGCTGGCAGGCACGGGTGAGGCGCAACAGATCGCAAAAGGCCTAGCGGCGGAGGGGATCGCCGCCACCGCCTCGCTCGCCGGGGCGACGCGTAGCCCGAACCCTGTGCCCCTGCCCACCCGCATCGGCGGCTTCAGCGGTGCCGAGGGGTTCGCGGCCTATCTGGAGGCCGAAGGGATCACCGCCGTTCTCGACGCCACGCACCCATTCGCCGCCCACATTTCTGCCCGCACGCACGCTATCTGCGCCGCCCGGGCCCTGCCCTATGCCCAGGTCCTGCGCCCCCCTTGGACGCCCGGACCGGGCGACCGTTGGACAGCCATCGACGCCGAGGAGGAGGCTGAGGCCCATATCCCCGAGGGCGCCACAGTTTTCCTCGCCACTGGGCGGCAGACGCTGGAGCGGTTCGCCTGCCTGCGCGGACGCCGTCTCTATTGCCGCCAGATTGACCCGCCCGAGGGGCCGTTTCCCTTCGAGGGGGGCGAGTTCCTTGTGGGCCGCCCGCCCTTCTCTGTCGCCGACGAGGTCGCACTTTTCAAACGCCTCGGCATCGACTGGCTCGTGGTGAAAAACGCAGGCGGGGCATTGTCGGCAACCAAGCTGGAGGCCGCCCGCACCCTTCAAATCCCAGTGCTGATGATCAACCGCCCGTCCCCCACGCCAGGCCCGATCCTCACCAGCGTTGAGGCCGCGTTGGCATGGGCGCGCGCGCTGTGACGAGCCGCATCATCGAGACGGATGCGGACGTGGCCGAGGGGTTGGCTGCGCTCACCGCGCTCTGCCCGCGCATGGCCGAAGCCGCCGAAGTTTCCGGCCCCCTGCCACTCAGACGCAAGCCCGACGGGTTCGCGGAGCTTCTCAGCGCCATAGTAAGCCAGCAGGTCAGCGTGGCCTCCGCAAAGGCCATCTGGTCGCGCATCGAGGGTGCAGGCCTCACCACCCCCGCCGCCGTGGCAGAGGCCGGCGAGGAGGAGCTGCGCGCCCTCGGTCTCAGCCGCCAGAAGATTCGCTATGCCCATGCTCTGGCCGCCGCCGAAATCGACTATCCGGCCCTGCGCCATGCCCCCGATTCTGAGGTGATCCACACCCTCACCACGGTGCCCGGCATCGGCACATGGACTGCCGAGATTTACGCCATGTTCAGCCTTGGCCGCGCCGATATCTTCGCCCATGGCGATCTGGCGCTGCAAGAGGCGGCCCGCATGCTCTACGCTTTGGAGGGCCGCCCGAAGGAGCGCGAAATGCGCGCAATCGCCGCCGCGTGGAGCCCCTGGAGATCGGTTGCCGCGCGCCTGCTTTGGGCCTACTACCGTGCGCATAAACAAAGGGAAGGGATCCGATGACGCGTGTCTTGCAATCGAGCCGCAAAGAACCTCTCTCAGGCGAGACACGCTCCGCCGTCGTCTTCCTGCATGGGTATGGCGCGAATGGGGCGGACCTTCTGGGGCTCGCCGATCCGCTGGGCGAGCATTTGCCAGACACGCTTTTTGTGGCCCCCGATGCACCCGAAAACGTCCCCGGCTATGCGGGCGGCTATCAGTGGTTTCCCATCCCGTGGATCGACGGATCAAGCGAGGAAGAGGCCGAGCGCGGGCTTCTTGCGGCCGCCGATGATCTCAACGCCTATCTCGATGCGCTGATGGTGGATGAGGATCTGATGCCCGAGCAGGTCGTGCTTTTTGGCTTTTCCCAAGGCACGATGATCTCGCTCCATGTAGCCCCCCGGCGCGAGGATGCAGTGGCCGGGATCGTCGCCTTCTCAGGGCGGCTCCTGCGGCCGGACCTTTTGGCCGATGAGGCGATTGTGCGCCCGCCGATCCTTCTCATTCACGGCGATGCCGATGATGTGGTCCCACCCCAATCTCTGCCCGACGCGGCGCAGGCGCTGCAAGAAGCGGGCTGGAAGGATGTCTACGCCCATGTGATGAAGGGCACCGCCCATGGTATAGCCCCCGACGGGCTTCAGGTGGCGCTGGCGTTCATGGCGGACAAGTTGGGGCTGGGCTAAAGCTCAGGCCGTTTCTCTGGGGCGCATCAAAAGCCAGATGAGCGCGGCCCCGGCCAGTCCGAGGAAAGGCGCCATCGCGATATTCACCGCACTCCACCCGGCCTCGGCACTGCCGCCGGAGCAGTTCATCAGACCGCCTGAGGCAAGCGAGGCCATGGTCACTCCGCCGAACACCAGAAGATCGTTGAGGCCCTGCATACGGCCCCGCTCATGCGGCGCGTGGCTGGCGGCGAGCATGGAGGTCGCGCCGATAAAACCGAAATTCCAGCCGAGCCCCAAGAGGATCAGCGCGATGAAGAAATTCTCAAGCTCCACTCCCTGAAGCGCCACGGCCCCGGCGGCGGCAAGGATCACGAGGCCCGCGCCCATGATTTTCTCCACGCCGAACCGCGCGATCAGATGCCCGGTGAAAAACGACGGCACATACATCGCGAGCACATGCAGTGAGACCACATCTGCCGCGTTCCCTTCGGTAAAGCCACAGCCCACCACCGCGAGCGGCGTGGACGTCATCACGAGGTTCATGAGCGCGTAAGACACCATCGCGCAGATCACCGCGACCGCGATACGCGGGGTCTTGAGAAGCTCCAACCGGCTGCGCCCGCGCGGGTCATCCGCCTGGGGCTTGGGCGGTTTGGGGATGTTGAGGAAGAAGAACACGAGGGAGCCGATGAGGTTCAGCCCGATGACCGCAATATATGTCCCCAGGAAGGGCACGACCATCACCTGACTGGTCACTTTCACGAGCTGCGGACCGATGATCGCGCTGAGAAGTCCGCCCGCCATGACATAGGAAATCGCCTTGGGGCGGAAGCCGTCGCTCGCTGTATCGGCGGCGGCAAAACGGTAAAAGCCATGCGCGCTCATGTAGATACCAGTCAGAAAGCTGCCCACGAGGAAAATCGGGAAGGATGCCAGCATGAGCCCGTAAGCCCCGATCGCGCCGCCCAAGGCACCGCAGAGCGCGCCCACGAAAAACCCTGCCTTGCGGCCATATTTCTGCATGAAGGAGGACATTGGCGTGGCCGCCATCATAGAGCCTACGATGATCATGGTGATGGGCAGCGTGGCAAAGCACACGTTGCTGGCAAGCGTCTGCCCGGCCAGCCCGCCGATCACGAAAATCATCGGAAGCTGCGCGCCAAGGATCGCCTGTGCCAGTACCAAAACCACCACATTGCGGCGGGCACGGGCATCGTCGGGGATCATCGCAGCGTCGGTCATGGGGGACGTGCTACGCCTCTTGGCCGGGTCGGGCAAGCCCCTAACCAGCAGCGTCAATCACATGCGCGAAGGAGGCCGAGACGCGGCCCGCGCGCAGACCCATATCGGGCAGTTCCGTGCCTTCGGCATCGCGCACCTGCCAGAGCGGGTCGCCCTTGGCCTCAAGCGTGGTGGCATAGTGGAACTCGTGGCCCATCATCGGCGCGGTGAAGGGCCCTGCAAGCGGCGTGAGCTTGCGATACCCAAGGTGAAGTTTACGCTCCGCAAAGGAGGTCTCAAGGCTCAATAGCCCTGCCATCTCGTGCCGATGCCCCTCCGCATCCGTCAGGCCAGTGCCCAGGACCATATAGCCACCGCACTCACCATAAATCTCGGCGTTCGTGTCCCGCAGACTGCTCAGAAAGCGGGTATTCCTAGCCAAATTTCCGGCATGAAGCTCGGGGTAACCGCCGGGCAGGTAAACGAAATCCGTATCTGGCACCACCTCGTCAGCCAAGGGTGAGAAGGTCGTGATCTCCGCCCCCTGCGCGCGCCAATCGTCCAGCATATGCGGATAGGCAAAGGCAAAGGCCACATCGCGCGCCACGGCAATCCGCTGCGCCGGGGGACGCATCCTTGGGGCCGCACATAGCGCGGGTAAAGGGGCGGCCAGCCCAAGAAGTGCTTCCACATCAAGGCTTGCCGCCAAGGCCGCTGCCGCATGATCCAGAAACGCCTCAAGCGCGGGATGCTCACCCGCCTGCCGCAGGCCCAGATGCCGCGAAGGCTGCGCCAGCCCCGCGTCCCGCCGGAGGGCTGCCAGAACCGGCAGACCGAGAGGACTGAGCGCCCGCCGCAGCATCGCCTCATGCCGGTCCGAGCCTACGTTGTTGAGGATCACACCCGCGATGCGCACAGCTCGGTCAAACCCGGCGAATCCCGCCACCAAGGGGGCGACCGAGCCCGCCATCCGCCCCGCATCCACGACCAGCACCACCGGCAAATCCATGAGGCGCGACAGATCGGCCACGGCCCCACGACCTTCGGGCGGGGCCCCATCAAAAAGGCCCATCGCGCCTTCAATGATCAAAAGCCCCTCGCCCGCCGCAAGGCTGCGCAGCCGGGCAGGCCCCATTGCCCACGCGTCGATATTGGGACAGGGCGCGCCGCAAGCCGCCTCGTGAAACCTTGGGTCAATGTAATCAGGGCCGGATTTCGCGCCACGCACGGCAACACCCCGTTGCGCCAAAAGTCGCAAGAGCGCCAATGTCACCGTCGTCTTGCCCGCGCCCGAGGAGGGCGCCGCGATGATCAGCCCGCTCACGATGCCTCGGCGGGGCGCCCCCGGCCCAGAGGGTCCAGATCGCGCGGCGCGTCCCCGGACATCATCCCCTGCCAATCCAGCACCTGCCGCATCAGGACAGAGCGCCCAATGCACAAGATCGCAGGCGGCTCCAGCCCGCTCGCCTCGA
>CALGEH010000022.1 GCA_937881735.1 uncultured Shimia sp. | reverse complement strand
CGGCAAAGCGCAATGCACCTCGATACGACACCATAAGCCCGGCCACGTCATGCACCAGCATCCCCGCCGGGCTCTGCCATGCGCGCCCGCTATCGATCGCCCAGCGCAGAAAGGGCTCGTAGGGTGGCCCGCCGAAGGGAAAGAGCGCCTCGGCTCCCAGCGCCTCGGCCAGCGCGCTGATCACCCGCGTGCTCCAGCGATCAATCGGGTCAGGCGCGCCATCGCGGCCCTCCGCGCTTTGTTGGAAATGCGGCCAGAAGCCCGCCGCGGGGCCAAGCAGCACCACGGTGCCGCCCTCCTCCTGCACGCCACCCATCACGGCGAGGGCATGAGTGCGGGCAGCCGCCCCTATGCGGGCATATGTCATTTGCGCAAGAAGGGGAGTGTGAGGCTCCAGCCCAGTTTCGAGGGCCGCGTGTCCTGCCATTCCAGCCCGATGGTCATGCCCTCATGCCCGGCTGCGGGTTGCGCAATATAGGTGCCGAACATCCGATCCCAGATCGAGAGGGCAAAGCCGTAATTGCTGTCATGCTCGTCGCGCCGGTCCGAGTGGTGAACGCGGTGCATGTCGGGTGTGACCAGCACAATGCGCACCGCGCGGTCGAGCCAGAGAGGCAGGCGGATATTTGCGTGGTTGAACATGGCCGTGCCGTTGAGGATGATCTCAAACGCGATGATGCCGAGCGCGGGTGCACCAAGCAGGTAGACGAGGCCAATTTTCAGCAACATCGACACCGCGATTTCCACCGGGTGAAAGCGGATCGCCGTGCTCACGTCGATATCGCGGTCGGCGTGGTGAACGCGGTGAAACCGCCACAGGAGTGGGATTTTGTGCGTGATAAGATGCTGTGCCCAGATGGCGAAATCAAAGATCAAAATGGTGGTGATTACGGCCAGCCAAAGCGGCAGCCCCCATGCGTTCATCAGGCCCCAGCCTTGCGCCTCAGCGTCCAGCGCCGCGCCCACCGCCAACAAAGGGAGCCCTAATGCCAGCGCGCGCAGCGCCACCGTGTTGAGGATCGTGATAGACCAATTCGTAACCCAACGCCGCCCGCGAGGCTCGGCCCGCACGCGGCGGGGGGCCCAAGCCTCAAGTGCTGCAAAAAGCGCGAAGAGCCCGAGGAAGATGCCAAGTCGAATGAGGGTTTCGTTTTCCATGATAAGCAACCTATGCCGAAAGCCGCGCGGCGCAAGTCACATGGGCGTCAGCCTGCACGGATCATCGAACCTGCGCCATGCTCGGTAAAGAGCTCCAGAAGTGCCGCGTTGGGCGCGCGCCCGTCCACGATCACCACCGCACGTACGCCTGCCGCGATCGCGGCCAGCGCGGTTTCCGTTTTGGGGATCATGCCGCCTTGGATCGTGCCATCCGCGGTCATCTTGCGGATCTGCTCGGCTGTCAGCTCTGTTACGACGGCCCCGCTCGCATCCCGCACCCCGTCCACGTCCGTCAGCAGCAAAAGTCGGTCGGCCTTCAGCGCGCCCGCGATGGCGCCTGCCATCGTGTCGCCGTTGATGTTGAACGTCTCGCCCGCGCGGCCCGCGCCGAGCGGCGCAATCACCGGGATCGCATCGTCGCGGAAAAGCGTGTGCAGGATGCCTGCGTCAATCTCAGAAGGTTTGCCAACGAGGCCCAGAGCGGGGTCGGCAGGGTCGCAGGTGACCATGTTCGCATCCTTGCCCGAGAGGCCCACGGCGCGCCCCCCTTGGGCGTTGATCGCCTGCACGATGCGTTTATTGACGCGGCCCGACAGGACCATCTCGACCACTTCCATGGTCGCGGCATCCGTCACCCGCTTTCCGTTCACGAAATCGGACTGGATGCCCAGCTTGTCCAGCATCTCGTTGATCATCGGTCCGCCACCATGCACGATCACGGGGTTCACGCCGACCTGCCGCATCAACACCACGTCGCGCGCAAACATGTCCATGGCGGCATCGTCGCCCATCGCGTGACCGCCGAATTTGATGACGACAACGGCCCCGTCATAGCGCTGCAAATAGGGCAGCGCCTCGGATAGGGTCTTGGCGGTTGCGATCCAATCGCGGTTCATGTCGCGCTTCTTCATATCTGGTCCCTCATGGGGGCGTTTATCCCCGAGGGCGCGCGCTTAGGCAAGAGTGGCGATGGTCGCGCGCAGGTCTGGGATGCCGAGACCCTTCTCGCTGGAGGTGAGGATGATTTCGGGGAACGCGGCGGGGTGTTTGGCCAGCGCGCCGCGCACTTGGGTCAGGATACGCTCGCGCTCGGCGTCTTTGACCTTGTCGGCCTTTGTCATCACCACCTGAAAGGTCACGGCGGCGCTGTCGAGAAGGCTCATGATTTCGTCGTCCACGGGTTTCACCCCATGGCGCGTATCGACCAACACGAAGGCGCGGCGCAAGTTCTGCCGCCCTGACAGGTAGGATTTGAGCAAGCGCTGCCATTTCTCCACCACCGGCAGGGGCGCGTTAGCATAGCCGTAGCCGGGCAGATCGACGAGGTAATGGCTCTGCGCGAGGGTGAAAAAGTTGATCTCCTGCGTGCGGCCGGGGGTGTTGGAGGCGCGGGCAAGACCCTTGCGGCCGGTGAGCGCGTTGATCAGCGTTGATTTACCCACGTTGGAGCGCCCGGCAAAGCAAACCTCCAGCCGGTCTGAGGGGGGCAGCCCGTCCATGGCCACCACACCTTTGAGGAATTCTGTCTCACCAGCGAAAAGGATACGGCCCTTCTCAGATGTCAGCTGATCGGGCGCGGGGGCGAGCGGGAAGGGGAGTTGCTCCATAGCTCAGCCGGACCCGATCAGGCCGCGCGCTGGGCCTGCAATCCCACTCATTTTTTAGGATCTTTCTGCGGCTCGGTGGCGCTTTTGCGTTTGAAGCTCTCACGGATGTTTCCAAACACATCGGGTTTATAGCCCTGACTGCGCATGATCAGATATTGCTGTGCAAAGGTGATCATGTTGTTCGCGATCCAGTATACCACCAGGCCGCTGGCAAACGTGCCGAGCATGAACATGAACACCCATGGCATCCACGCAAAAATCATCTTTTGCGTGGGGTCTGTGGGTGTCGGGTTCAATTTTTGCTGAAGCCACATCGAGATGCCAAGCCCCAGTGGCAAGATGCCGATAAAGATCAGCGCAAGGATCGATCCGGGGTCCGGCGCGGCCCATGGCAAAAGGCCATAGAAGTTGAAAAGCGATGAGGGATCAGGCGCAGACAGATCGTCGATCCAGCCGATCCACGGGGCGTGGCGCAACTCCAACGTGACGAAAATCACCTTGTAGAGCGAGAAAAAGATCGGAATTTGGAGTAAGATCGGCAGGCAGCCCGAGGCCGGGTTTACCTTCTCTTTCTTGTAGAGCTCCATGATCTGCTTCTGCATCGCCTGCTTATCGTCGCCGACGGATTCCTTGATCTTCTCCATCTGCGGCTGAAGCTCTTTCATGCGTGCCATGGAGACGTAGGATTTATAGGCCAGCGGCAGGAGCACGGCCTTGATCAGCAGCGTCAGGCCGATGATCGCCCAGCCCATATTTCCGATCATCGCATTGAGATAATGCAGCACGGCGAAAATCGGCTTGGTCAGGAAGAAGAACCAGCCCCAATCGATGGAATCAAGGAAACGGTCGATTCCGCCCTCGTTTTGGTAGTTGCGGATCGCTTCCCATTCCTTGGCGCCGGCAAAGAGTTGCGTCTGCGCCATAGCGCTCTCGCCTGGGGCGAGGGTCTGGGTCATCTGCTTTACGGTGGTCTGATAGATATCGCGGCGTGGGTCCTGCAAGGTGCTGATGTCAAAGCTGGTCTCGCCACGCGGGATAAGGGTGGTCATCCAGTAGTGATCTGTGAACCCGGTCCAGCCTTCGGTCGCGACGGGCACGTCCTCATGCTGACCCGCGGGCAGGAAATCATCGTAATCTGTCTCGGTGAGTTCGCCATCCACCATCTTGATGCCGCCCTCATGGAGGATGAAGAAGTTCTTCAAATCATCGGGCAAGCCGTGTCGTGCGAGGATGCCGTAAGGCGCGATTGTCGCCGCGTCGTTGCCATTGTTGGTCACCGATTGAGTCACGAAAAACATGTAGTTCTCGTCAATCGAGATTTCGCGGCGGAAGCTCAGGCCAGATCCGTTCTCCCAAGTCAGCGCGATAGGGCTGTCGGGGGTGAGGGTTGCGTCGCTTTCGGCAGTCCAGATCGTATTGGCGCCTGGCACCTGCTCAGCCGTGAGGCCGCCACCGGGCGCCCATCCGAAGAGCGCGTAGTAAGGCGCATTGGTTCCGATGGGAGACAACAGATCCACGATTTCGGCACCGGGGTCGAGCGTATCGCGATACTTGCGCAGCGACAGATCATCGATGCGGCCACCAAGAAG
>CALGEH010000021.1 GCA_937881735.1 uncultured Shimia sp. | reverse complement strand
ATGCTGCCAGGACGCTGTGCGTCCCGTAAAGCCAAGGGGAGGCGGCTGCGCCGGAGTTCTGGTTGCGCGCATCGCCACGGGCGCGGCGACGGGTTCCGTATTTCTGTTTTCTTGCCATAACCTCGGCTCATAGGGCATTCTTTTGCTGCCTGCAATGTTCCAACCCGGCAAGATGCAGTCAGATGGCTGTTGTTTTTGGCATTTTCGCCTGAAACGCGGTTGACACGACGGGCGAAATCTACATATTGCGCTGCACGGGCCGGCGCTTATTGGCGTTCGGCGCGTTTGCTGTTGGCTGCATGGCGGATGTCTGCAGCTACGCGGCGAGGAGGGGTGCCTGAGCGGTTAAAAGGGGCGGACTGTAAATCCGCTGGCTATGCCTACGTTGGTTCAAATCCAACCCCCTCCACCAGCCGTGAAGGATAGACCGGATGAATTGCGGAGCTGCACGCTAAACAGCAGGAAGAAAACAAGGAATTCGGCGGGTGTAGCTCAATGGTAGAGCAGAAGCCTTCCAAGCTTACGACGGGGGTTCGATTCCCCTCACCCGCTCCAAGGTTTCGGCCGAAGAGCGCTAAGAATGAAACGGGCGCTGGCTGAGGCCCCATTAGAAGACCGGGATTGACCGGTGCAACGATCGATAGGACGCAGGACAGAACCATGTCGAAAGAGAAGTTTGAACGTAATAAGCCGCATTGCAACGTAGGCACGATTGGTCACGTTGATCATGGCAAGACGACGTTGACGGCGGCGATCACGAAGGTGATGTCTGAGGCTTCAGGTGGCGACGCGGTTGCGTTTGACCAGATTGACAAGGCTCCCGAGGAGCGCGAGCGCGGCATTACGATTTCGACGGCGCATGTTGAGTATGAGACGGATGCGCGTCACTACGCGCATGTTGATTGCCCGGGCCATGCTGACTACGTGAAGAACATGATCACGGGCGCGGCGCAGATGGACGGCGCGATTTTGGTTGTGAATGCGGCTGACGGCCCGATGCCGCAGACGCGCGAGCATATTCTTCTGGCCCGCCAGGTTGGTGTTCCCGCGTTGGTGGTTTACCTGAACAAGGTTGACCAGGTTGATGACGAGGAGCTTTTGGAGTTGGTCGAGATGGAAGTGCGCGAGCTTCTTTCGTCTTATGACTTCCCGGGCGACGATATTCCGATCGTGAAGGGCTCGGCGCTTGCAGCGCTTGAAGGCCGTGACGAAGAGATTGGCGCGAACTCGATCATGGAACTGATGAAGGCGGTGGATGATTACATTCCGCAGCCTGATCGTCCGCGTGATCAGTCGTTCCTGATGCCGATTGAGGATGTGTTCTCGATTTCGGGTCGTGGCACGGTTGTAACGGGTCGTATTGAGCGTGGGATTGTGAATGTTGGCGACGAGATTGAGATCGTTGGCATCAAGGACACGCTGAAGACGACCTGCACAGGCGTTGAGATGTTCCGCAAGTTGCTCGATCAGGGCGAAGCGGGCGACAATGTTGGTGTGCTGCTTCGTGGCACGAAGCGTGAGGAAGTTGAGCGCGGCCAGGTTCTGGCGGCGCCGGGTTCGATCACGCCGCATACGCGTTTCAACTGTGAAGCGTATATTCTGACGAAGGAAGAGGGTGGTCGTCACACCCCGTTCTTCACGAATTATCGTCCGCAGTTTTACTTCCGCACGACGGATGTGACGGGGACGGTTGACCTGCCTGAGGGCACCGAGATGGTGATGCCGGGCGACAACATTACGATGGTTGTAAATCTGATTGCGCCGATTGCGATGGATGAAGGCTTGCGCTTTGCCATCCGTGAAGGTGGCCGCACTGTCGGCGCCGGCGTCGTAACTTCAATCATCGAATAGGACAGGCCCGAACAGGATCAGGATAACGGCGATATATTCGGTGAATAGGAGTGTAGCTCAATTGGTAGAGCACCGGTCTCCAAAACCGGGGGCTGTGGGTTCGAGTCCCTCCGCTCCTGCCACGATTTAATAATATTAAATGAGTGGTAGATTAGCCCTCGACCTTCAGTGGTCGGGGGTTTTTTTTGACGTAAAATAGCCATACATTATCGCCATTTTCTGTGAGATAATGTCATGTGGTAATTGCGTGCTATCAGGCTTAGTGATATTCGTTACCGATGATCGAAAATAGAGAAGAACACCTGAGAAATAACCTAAAGCAGGTGTTTGGATATGATGCCTTTCGGTCTGGCCAATTGGAGATCATTGACCATTTGCTGGATGGTCAGGATGTTGTCAGCATTATGCCGACAGGCGCTGGAAAATCGCTGTGTTTTCAGCTTCCTGCACTGCTCCATAATTTTCAGACGATTATTGTCTCACCCCTTGTTGCGTTGATGAATGACCAAACGGCTGCCCTGAAGGGGCTAGGCGTTGATGTTGAGCTTATTCACTCTGGCAGGAGCTATCAGGATAATGCGACCTCATGGCGGAGCTTTGTTGGCGGCGGGGCTAAAATTCTGTATCTGAGCCCTGAAAGACTTATGCAGGAGCGTATGTTGGCTGCCTTGCAAGCTCAGAAAATTGGCATGTTTGTTATTGATGAAGCCCATTGTATTTCAAAATGGGGTGCTGGATTCAGGCCGGACTATGAAGCGCTCTCGCGTCTGAAAGATCTTTTTCCGCATGTCATTATTGGCGCGTTTACCGCAACCGCAGACCATGCCACACGCATAGATATTAGCGAAAAACTTACCAAAGGCCATGCGCGTATTATTGTTAAAGGGTTTGATAGGCCTAATCTATCACTGGCGGTAAATGCCAAAAAAGATCTGAAAGGAAGCTTGTTATCATATGTTACCAAACGAGCCGGTGAGAGCGGTATTATCTACTGTCTTTCCCGCAAGGAAACAGATGATATCGCCGCCTCTTTGAGTGAGCAGGGCGTAAACGCTCTTGCATACCATGCCGGCAAATCGATGGAGTTCAGAAACGCTGCCCAGAAGCGGTTCATGTCAGAGGATAATATCGTCATGGTGGCAACGATTGCGTTCGGGATGGGCATTGATAAGCCCGATATCCGGTTTGTGGTCCATGCCAGCCTGCCGGCAAGTGTCGAAGCATTCTATCAGGAAATTGGCCGGGCAGGGCGTGATGGTATGCCGTCCGATACAGTGCTTTTCTATGGATTATCCGACCTGATTAAACGGCAGCGCATGATTTTTGAGGGCGATGGAAATGAGCAGTTCAAGCTATTGGAATATAGAAGGCTGGAAGCTCTTATCGGTTATTGCGAGACGGTAAAGTGCAGGAAAGCTGCCTTACTATCTTATTTCGATGAGGAAAGTGAGCCGTGTGGAAATTGTGATAACGTAATGGGCGCATAGCACTGTCCGATACGGGTAAAGTTGCCCAATGGCATCTC
>CALGEH010000020.1 GCA_937881735.1 uncultured Shimia sp. | reverse complement strand
GCCGCCTGATGGCGTTGGGCTTTACCGAGGCATTCCGCGCCCGCACCCAAGGACCGGGTCATTATACATTCTGGGATTATCAGGCCGGCGCGTGGAACCGCGATGACGGCATCCGCATTGATCACTTCCTGCTCAGCCCCGCCTGCGCCGATCTGCTGGAGGAGTGCCAGATCGACAAGATGACCCGCGCAGGGGACAAACCATCGGACCATGTGCCGATCTGGGTAAAGCTGCGGGCATGACCGGCGCATGACCGCCTCGGACAATCTGCGCGGGGCGGCGCTTATGACGCTGTCGATGGCAGGCTTCGCGCTTGAGGATACGTTCGTCAAGATCATCTCGGGCACGCTCCCCGTTGGGCAGATCTTGGTGATGCTGGGCACGGCAGGTGCGATTGTCTTTGCGGTGCTGGCAAAACTGCGCGGTCAGGTGATCTTCTTCAAAGGCGCGCTCTCCCGCCCTGTTCTGATCCGCAACTTTGGTGAGCTTATCGCCGCCATCGGATATGTCACAGCCATCGCACTGACGCCGCTCTCCTCAGCCGCCGCGATCCTTCAGGCCACACCGCTGGCTGTCACGCTGGGGGCCGCGCTCTTTATGGGGGCCGAGGTGGGCTGGCGCCGCTGGGGGGCGATCATCGTGGGGTTCATCGGCGTGCTGATCATCATCCGCCCCGGCACCGAAGGCTTCGCGCCCGCCTCGCTCTTCGCCGTTCTGGGCGTAATCGGAATCGCAATCCGCGATCTGGCCACGCGGGCCGTGCCGCCGCATATCTCCTCGCTACAGCTTTCGGTCCATGCCTATGCCATCATTGTGCCCTGCGGCGTGGTGATGTTGATGATGGGCAACGGCCCGGTGACCCCCAGCCCTGTGGTCTGGGCCAGCCTCATCGCCGCGCTTTTCATCGGTGTGCTCGCCTATTACTGGATCGTGGCCGCATCCCGCGTGGGCGAGGTCGCCGTGGTCACCCCGTTCCGCTACACGCGGCTCATCTTCGCGCTCGCCATCGGCATTCTTGTTTTCGGTGAGCGCCCCGATCTGATGACCCTTCTGGGGGCCGCCATCGTCATCGCCTCGGGCCTCTACACTTTCCTGCGTGAGCGGCGTCTGGCGCGGCTGGCCGCTATCTGAATGGTTCCCCTTGGCGCGCAGTTTTGCTAGGGCATTGCCAAAGCGACACACGCAACACCGAAGGATATAGCCGCCATGAGCACCATCATAGACATCCACGCCCGCGAAATCCTCGACAGCCGGGGCAACCCCACGGTGGAGGTGGACGTGATCCTTGAGGACGGCACGATGGGCCGCGCAGCCGTCCCCTCAGGGGCCTCCACCGGCGCGCATGAGGCGGTGGAGCGGCGCGATGGCGATGCGGCGCGCTACATGGGCAAGGGCGTGCTGGAGGCGGTCGAGGCCGTGATTGGCGAGATTGCCGAGGCCCTTCTGGGGATGGATGCGACCGAGCAGGTCGGCCTTGATATGACGATGATCGAGCTTGACGGCACGCCCAACAAGGCGCGCCTCGGGGCCAATGCGATCCTCGGGGTGAGCCTTGCCGCGGCCAAGGCCGCGGCTGAATATTGCGAGCAACCGCTTTATCGCTATGTCGGCGGCACCTCAGCGCGCACCCTGCCTGTGCCGATGATGAACATCATCAATGGTGGAGAACACGCTGATAACCCTATCGATATTCAGGAATTCATGATCATGCCCGTCAGCGCAGAGAATATCCGCGAGGCCGTGCGCATGGGGGCCGAAGTGTTCCACACCCTGAAAAAAGAGCTGACGGCGGCGGGCCTCAGCACTGGGATTGGCGATGAGGGCGGGTTCGCCCCAAACATCGCCTCCACCCGCGAGGCGCTGGATTTCGTGCTGCGCAGCGTGGAGAAGGCCGGATACGTGCCGGGCGAAGATATCTGCCTTGCGCTTGATTGCGCGGCGACAGAGTACTTCAAGGATGGCAAATATGTACTTGCCGGAGAAGGAAAAACTCTGAGCAGCGCAGAGAACGCCGCCTATCTTGCCGCGCTGGTTGATGACTATCCGATCATCTCCATCGAGGACGGTATGGACGAGGATGACTGGGACGGCTGGAAGATGCTGACCGAGGCTCTGGGCGACCGTTGCCAGCTTGTGGGCGATGATCTCTTTGTGACCAACCCTGTGCGCCTCGCAGATGGGATCAAGCGCGGATGCGCCAACTCCATGCTGGTAAAGGTCAATCAAATCGGCACGTTGACGGAAACACTTCAAGCGGTCGAGATGGCGCATCGCGCGGGCTATACCAATGTGATGTCCCACCGCTCGGGCGAGACGGAGGATGCCACGATCGCAGACCTCGCCGTGGCCACGAATTGCGGACAGATCAAGACCGGCAGCCTCGCGCGCTCGGACCGGCTGGCCAAGTATAACCAACTGATCCGTATCGAGGAAATGCTGGGCGAGAGTGCGATCTATGCAGGCCGTTCGATCATGCGCGGCTGAGATACGGCGGCGGGTCTGAGCGCCCGCCTCGCTCAGTCTTGGTGATCTCGGTAAAACCGGAGCAAGGCCTGTGTAGAGCCGTCCTTGTGCTGCGCGTCAGCACCCTCCATCAGAGACTCCAGCTCAGTTGCCAGAGCCTTGCCAAGCTCCACCCCCCATTGGTCGAACGAATTGATCCCGAGGATCAAGCCTTCCACGAACACCCGGTGCTCATAGAGCGCCACGATTTGCCCCAACCGGTAGGGCGTCAGCCGGTCATAAATCAGCGTGCTGGAGGGCCGACCGCCTGGGAAAACCCGGTGTCGCGCCTGCCGCTCAAGTGCTGTCCCGCTCAGCCCGCTTTCGGCCATCAACGCGCGCGCGTCGTCAAGGCTGCGCCCCCGCATCAGCGCCTCGGATTGCGCGAGGCAATTGGCGACCAGAAGCCTGTGGTGATGGGCCAGATCCGCCTCATGCCCTTGGGTCGCGACGATAAATTCGCAGGGCACGATTTGCGTGCCTTGGTGCAGAAGCTGGTAGAACGCATGCTGCCCGTTGGTGCCCGACTCACCCCAGACAATCGGCCCACTGGCCCCCTGCAACGTGCTGCCATCCAGCGCCACGCGCTTGCCATTTGATTCCATCTCAAGCTGTTGCAGATAGGCCGGAAGCCGCCCCAACCGCTGATCATAGGGCAGCACGGCGCGGGTTGAAAACCCGCAGGCGCGGCTGTGCCAGAGCCCAAGAAGCGCCAGCATCACAGGCATGTTCTCGTCCAACGGGGCCTCGCGGAAATGGTGGTCCATCGCCTCGCCGCCGCGCAGCATCTCCTCGAACGCATCAGGCCCGATGGCGATCATCAAAGACAGCCCAATCGGCCCCCAGAGCGAGTAGCGCCCGCCGACCCAATCCTCGAACCCGAAGACCCGCTCGGACGGGATGCCGAAAGCGGCGGCCCGCTCCTCAGACGACGACAGCGCCACAAATTGCGCACCTGTATCCTCGCGTGCACCCGCCATCCATGCACGGGCGGTTTCAGCGTTTGTCATTGTCTCGATTGTGGTGAATGTCTTGGAGGCCACAATGATCAATGTGCATTCTGGGTCAATGCCTTGCAGGACGTCGTGAATGTCGGCTCCATCCACATTCGACACGAAATGACAGCGCGGGCCATCATGGAAGGGCCGCAATGCCCGCGTGGCCATCTCGGGCCCCAGATGTGAGCCGCCTATCCCGATATTGACCACATCGGTGATCGCCCCGCCCGCACCTTGGAACGACCCGCTGCGCACAGCGTCGGCAAAGGCGCGCATCCGCGCCAGCGTCGCGCGCACATCCGGCATAACATCCACGCCATCCACCATAACAGGCCCGCCAGAGAGGTTACGGAGTGCCGTGTGCAGCACCGCGCGCCCTTCGGTCTCATTGATCCTGGCCCCGGTGAACATCTCCTCGCGCCGCGCCGCAACGCCGCAATCCTCGGCCAGCGTCACGAGCGCCGTGCGGGATGCCGTGTCCAGATGGGTCTTCGAGTAATCAAACAGCATCCCATCCGCACGAATCGAAAATGCCTCAGCCCGTCCACTCTCCTCAAAGAGCGGTGCAATCCCCCGCGCCAGCGCCGCCTTGGCTTGTGCGTTCAAACCCGCCCACATATCGCTCATCCTTCGGCCCAATGCACGGTCGCATCGCTCAGGATCGCTGCCACGGGGGCCTCAAGCGGATGCAGGCCCCGTGCAGCCTCAATCGCGCGCCGCTTGGCCATTCCCGTGATCACGATATGTTTGGACATGGCCCCATTCAGCACCGCCGCACTCAGCGAGATCCGCGGCTCGGGCGCGTCTGGCATCTCCACCGGCACAAGGATCGCCGCCTGTGGATCAAGTGCTGCCTCAAGCCCCGGCGCGCGTGGGAAAAGCGAGGCCGTATGCATATCCGCACCCATCCCCAAGAGCATCACCGAGATCGGCAAATGCCCCGCAATTCGCCCCGCGAGCTGCGGGGCTGCTTCGGCGGGGGTGCGGTCCTTCATGTAAAGCGGCAAGAGGTTTGCCGCCGCCGCCCGCCCCACCAACAACCGCTCACGGATCAGCCGCGTGTTGGAGCGCACATGCTCCTCGGGGCGCCACCGCTCATCGCTGAGCAGAACATCGACGCGGCCCCAGTCCAGATTTGCGGCGCACAGGCTGTCGAAGATCGGCCCCGGCGTGCTGCCCCCCGGCACGACCAGAAGCGCGCGGTCCTGGTGGCGCAGCACCGCGCCCAATTCGCCCACCAGCACATTGGCCAGATCTATCGCCAACATCTCGGAATCAGCATATTCAACAAATTTCACGGCCGTATCTCCCGCCAACGGCGCCCGTCGCGATGCATCAACATGAGCGCATCATCAGGGCCGGAACTGCCCGTTGCATAGAGAATCGGGGCCACGCTGGAATTCTGCCAGCCCTCTATGATGGGATCAGTCCAGCGCCACGCCGCCTCCACCTCATCTCCGCGCATGAAGAGCGTCTGATCCCCGCGCACCACGTCCATGATCAGCCTCTCATAGGCATCCGGGAAATCCGCCGTATCCGGACCCAAAGCCTCCGCAAATGTCATGTCCAGCGGCACATCCACCAGACGCATCCCCCCCGGCCCCGGCTCCTTGATGGTCACGCCAAGCTCGATCCCCTCATTGGGCTGTAGCCGGATGGTGAGGATGTTGGCATGACGCCCCGCCTCAAGCCCGAAGATCGAATGGGGCGCCTCCTTGAAGACGACCGCAATCTCGCTGGCCCGCGCCTTCAGCCGCTTACCTGTGCGCAGATAAAACGGCGTGCCGGACCAACGCCAATTGCCGATATGGACACGCAGGGCGACAAAGCTTTCGGTTTGGGTGTCGCGACTCTCCACCTGATTGCGGTATCCCGGCCGTTCCTTGGTGCCCTCATACTGACCGCGCACCACGTCGTCCGCGCCCACTGGTTCAAGCGCGCGGATCACCTTCAGCTTCTCGTCGCGCACGGCGTCTGGATCAAACTTTGCAGGTGGCTCCATCGCGATCAGGCACAAAAGCTGCATCATATGGTTCTGCACCATATCGCGCAGCGCGCCGGCTTTGTCGTAATACCCACCGCGCGAGCCGACCCCGCCCGCCTCGGCCACGGTGATCTGAATGTGATCGACATACTGACTGTTCCAAAGCGGCTCGAAAAGCATATTGCCAAACCGGATCGCCATCAGATTCTGCACCGTCTCTTTGCCCAGATAATGGTCGATGCGGTAAATCTGTGTCTCGTCAAAATGCTGGGCCAGCCCTTGGTTCAGTGCGCGCGCCGAGGCCAGATCACGGCCAAAGGGTTTCTCCACCACGATCCGGCTTTGCGCATCCGCCATGCCATGCGCGTGGAGCCGCTCGGCCAGATCGCCAAAAAGCCCCGGCCCCACAGAGAAGTAAAACGCCCGGATGCGCTCCTCCACCATCAGCCCCGAGAGGGCATCCCAGCCGGTGTCGCCGCGCGCATCGAGGGTCACATAGTGGAGCTGCTCGAGAAATCCGCTCAGGCTCTCTTCGGCACAGACTGTGTCGTCATCGAATTCCAAAATCGCAGCGCGCGCAAATTCGCGGTAAGCCTGCGTGTCCATTTCGCTGCGTGCGGCCCCAATGACCCGTGCCTCCGGCCCCATCTGGCCTGCACAAAACCGTCGAAACAGCGCGGGCAGAATCTTGCGCCGCGCCAGATCGCCTGTGCCGCCAAAAATAACCAGATCAAACGGCTCGACCGGAATGACGCGCGATACCATGAGAGCCTCCTTGCTGGGCGGACTGCCCGCACGAGTGCAGTCTATCAGCCACGCCCGCGTTCACAACTATGTCAAATCCCATCACGCGGGTTTTCTCAAGCGCCCGGACAGGCTAGGGCATGTTGACCACGTTGACTGCAAGGGGCGACACGAATGAAATACGGCACAGAAGCCCCGGTGAATATGGGCAAATTTCAAGACCCTGTGCGCACGGCCAAGGGCGAAAAGCGCGCCACGGTAGCGCTCAGCAACCCCGAGACGCTCTGGTTCAACACCGGCACGCTCTGCAACATCACCTGCGCCAATTGCTACATCGAAAGCTCGCCCGAGAACGACCGTCTGCTCTATTTCACCGATGCTGATCTGCGTGACTACCTTGCCCAGATCGCCGAGCGCGCATGGCCCATCCGCGAGATCGCCTTCACCGGCGGTGAGCCTTTTATGAACCCTGAGATGAACACGATGGCGCGCAGCGCGCTTGAGGCCAGGTTCAACGTGCTGATCCTGACCAACGCCATGCGCCCCATGATGCGTAAATCCGTGCAAAGCGGGCTTGCGGCGCTGGTGGCGGAGTTCGGCGACCGCCTGACGCTGCGCATCTCCGTCGATCATTACTCCGAGGCGCTTCATGACGAAGAGCGCGGCACTGGCGCCTTTGCCCGAACACTGGAAGGCATGGACTGGCTCCATTCCATCGGTGCGCGCATGGCCGTCGCAGGTCGCACCGTCTGGGGCGACAGCGACGCGGCCAGCCGCGCAGGCTATGCCACCCTCTTTGCCGCGCGCGGCTATGCCATCGACGCAAGCAACCCCTTTGAGACGGTGCTTTTCCCCGAGATGGACGAGAGCGTCGACGTGCCCGAAATCACGACAGAGTGCTGGAGCATCTTGGGCAAATCCCCGAATGACGTGATGTGCGCCTCCTCGCGCATGGTGGTCAAACGCAAGGGCGCGGACGCCCCTGCCGTTCTTGCCTGCACCCTCCTGCCATACGCGCCCGAGTTCGAGCTGGGCCGCACCTTGGAAGAGGCCGAGCGCGACGTGGCCCTCAACCACCCCCATTGCGCCAAATTTTGCGTCCTTGGCGGGGCCAGCTGCTCCGCCTGAGGCCGCAATAAAGCTTGCGCCGCCGCTTCTTCTTGCCTCAAATATCCCCGCCGGAGGCCCCTAAGCGAGGATAGAGCATGCCCATCCATTTTGAACGACCAGAATTTGACGCCCGCCAAGCCCGCGCCACCGCCGCCCTGCGTGAGGCAGGCCTGGACGCGATCCTGCTTTTCGCCCCCGAAAGCCACCTCTGGCTGACGGGCTACGACACGTTCGGCTTCGCGATGTTTCAGACGATGGTGCTCAGCGCCAATGGCGATATCCACCTGATGACGCGGATACCCGACCTGCGGCAGGCCCGCCACACCTCCACCCTGGCCGAGGATCAAATTACCATCTGGCCCGAGCATGAAGGCAGCAACCCTGCCGCGCATCTGAAAGACCTGCTGGAGCGCATGGGCCTCACCGGCAAACGCATCGGGTTCGAGAGCCAGACCGCCGGGCTTACCGATTATAACGGGCAGCTTTTGCGCTCCGCCCTGCCCGGCCTCAGTGATGCCTCAGACCTCATCCGCGCGCTCCGCCGGATCAAATCACCCGCCGAGATAAAAATGCACCGCCGCGCCGCCGCGCTGTCGGATGACGCGCTCGACGCGGCCATCGAGACAACCCATGGAGGCGCCTTTGAGGGCGACATCCTCGCCGCCATGCAAGGGGCTGTCTTCAAAGGCGGCGGCGATTACGCGGGCAATGAGTTCATTCTGGGCTCGGGGCCCGGCGCGCTTCTGTGCCGTTACTATTCGGGCCGCCGCACGCTGGACGCCCAGGACCAACTGACCTTAGAATGGTCCGGCGCCTATGCCCGGTACCACGCCGCCATGATGCGCACCATGGTCGTGGGCAAACCAAACGCCAGCCAAACCCACATGTTCAATGCCGCCAAGGAGGCCATTGAGGCCTGCGAAGACGCCATCCGCCCCGGTGACCCGATGGGCAATGTCTTTGAGGCCCATGCAAAAGTGTTCGACGCGCGCGGTTTGGGCCACGCACGACTTCAGGCCTGCGGCTACGGCATGGGCGCGGTCTATAACCCGATCTGGGTGGATTTCCCCATGTTCTACGAGGGCAACCCCCTGCCGATGCAGGCAGGTCAGGTGTTTTTCCTGCACATGATCCTGATGGATAGCGACGCCGGCCTCGCCATGACACTGGGCCATTCGGTGCTTGTGACCGAGACTGGCGTGGAGCGTCTCTCGCGCCATCCGCTCGTTATGCTCACCGCCTGAGGCCGAAGGCAGCCCGCAAGGGCTGGATGAGGCTTGGAGGCCGCCCTATATACAATTCATGATCAAGTTCACCCCGATCCTTCTGGCGCTTCTTTACGCCTTCGCGATGTATCGCTTCTCCGTGTGGCGGACCACGCGCGAGCTGAACGATAAATCGACCGAGCTGGCCGACCCGAAGCTCAAATCCATGACCGACCGTCTGGCAAAGGCGCTCGATCTGCCGCGCATCCGTGTGCATATCTACGAGTTCGATCCGGTAAACGGCCTCGCCGCCCCGGACGGGCGAATTTTCATCACCCGTGGTTTTTACCGCAAGTTCCAATCCGGTGAGGTCAGCGCCGAGGAATTGACCAGCGTCATTGCGCATGAGCTGGGTCATGTGGCCTTGGGCCATTCACGCCGCCGGATGATCGACTTCTCGGGCCAGAACGCCCTGCGCACGGCGCTGGCGATGGTGATCGGGCGCTTCATTCCGTTTGTAGGACCGTGGATCGCGGGGGCCGTGATGTCCCTTCTGGCCGCGCGCCTGTCGCGCGGGGACGAGTATGAAGCCGATGAATACGCCTCCGCGCTGATGATCAAGGCAGGGATTGGCACGGCGCCGCAAAAATCGCTGTTCGCCAAGCTTGAGGCCCTGACCGAACAGCGCGCAGGGGCGGCCCCTGCATGGCTCCTGAGCCATCCCAAAACGGACGAGCGTATCGCGGCAATCGAACGGCATGAGGCCAAATGGGGCTGACGCCCAAAAGCGTTTCGCCCTAAACCCGTGACAGGGTTAGGGCGAAGCGCCAAGCAACGTATCGACGGTGTAGGCGTTTCGAGACAAGCGCGTGAGGCGAGCTTATCTCGAAACGCTTTAGCCCAGAGCCTTGGCCATCCTCGGCAACCGCGCCTTTTTCAAAAGCGCCCGCATCTGCCAATCGTCGCAGGACAGACGCTGCGCCTCGGCCAGAACGCGGGCTCCCACCTCTGCAATGGCTTCAGGCTGCGCCGACCAAATCCCATGCAAGAACGCATCCGGATCAACGCGGCTCACCCCCTCTTCGGCCAGAATGTTGCGCGGAAAATCCTTGGCGTTAAGCGTCACGATCACATCCGCCGATCCCGCGATAGCGGCGGCCAGAACATGGGTATCCGCAGGGTCCGGCAGCCAGAGCCGCGCCTCCAGACTCGGCGGATAGCTCACCACAGCCTCGGGCCATGCGGCTTGCAAAAGGGCCGCCTCTCCCTCTGCTTGGGCCGCGCCTGCTGGCCCGAGCTTTTGCGCCGCGCGCACCCATTCAGCGATGATGCGTTCGGACCAGAGCGGAGAAAATGCCCCCATGCGCGCCGCCCCCAGAAGCATTTCGCGCATCACGGTGGGATAGATCACGCACGTGTCGAGCAGAGCCTTCATAGGCGGAAGAACAGCGCCTTGAGATAGCCCGTTTCCGCCAGATGCGCGTGCATCGGATGGTCAGGCCCCGCAAAGCCTGTATGGATCAACTGCGCCTGACGGCCGGCCCGGCCAATGCCGCGAATGGACGCCCGGCGAAACGCATCGAGATCCACCGCATGAGAGCAGGAACACAGGACCAGATAGCCGCCCGCCTCCACCAGAGGCGCGGACAGTCTAGCTGTCCGCTCATAAGCGCGAAGCCCGGCGTCCAGCGCTTTTTTGTTCGGCGCAAACGCGGGCGGATCGCACACCACAAGATCAAACAGCGCCTTGTCCTCACCCAGCGCCGTCAACACGTCAAACGCATCACCCTTGCGCGTCTCAAATGCCGCGTCGGCTCCCATCGCCTCGGCTCCGGCCTGCGCAAAGTCCAGCGCGGGGGCAGATCCGTCCACGGCCAGAGCAGAGGCCGCCCCAGCGGCAAGGCTGGCCAATGCGAAACCGCCCACATGGGTGAAAACATCGAGCACACGCGCGCCCGGACCACCGGCCACCATTGGGGCGGCAAGGGCTGCGGCAAAAGCATGGTTGGGGCGTTGATCGTAAAACAGCCCGGTCTTTTGCCCGCCGGTCAGATCGGCCATGTAAATGGCCCCGTTCATCGGCACAGGCACGGGGCCCTCAGGCGCCCTGCCGATCAAGACGCCGCTCTGATCATCCAAGCCTTCAAGACCGCGCGCACGGCCCGCCGCATTCTTCAGCACGTTGGTCACGCCTGTGACCTCCACCAGCACGCGCGCCAGATCGTCAATCATCGCCTCGGCCCAGGCCGCATTAGGCTGCACCACCGCCGTGTCGCCGAAAAGGTCGATGACCACAACGGGCAGCCCGTCCCCCTCGGCATGAACGAGGCGGTAAAATGGCGCAGGGTATAGCTGCGCGCGCATCGCATAGGCGCGGGCAAGCTTCGCCTTCAGCCAAGCCGCGTCCACTTGTGCCGCGGGATCAAGGTCCATCACCCGGGCCATGATTCGCGAGGTGGGGTTCACCGATACAAGGGCGATGGGCGCGCGATTTGCGTCCTCCAGCACGGCCATGGAGCCCGGCTCCAACGCCTTCGTGCGCCTGTCGGTTACAAGTTCATTGTCATAAACCCAAGGAAACCCGTGGCGCAGGGCCCGCGGGGATGTTTTGGGTTTGAGGCGAATAACGGGAAAAGGGGATGGCTGCATGCCACCCCCTTAAAGGCTTTCTTTGCTGCGCGAAAGATCACAGGTCGTTGATCAGGCCCATAATCCCCAGATTGGCGGATTGAAAGCTGCCGGGCTCATTGAGCTCCGCCGCGATCACTTCGGCGAGGTGGCCGGTGATGCGCACCTTCTGGGTCTGGCCGCGCTGTTCGGCCTGAATGGCTTGGGTGCCACCGAAAGCCTTGAGATCAGCCTTGATTTCGCGCGGGGCGGCAATGATGGCTCCGGACACCGGATCCTTCAAGGTCAGAATGAATTCAATATCATGCACCCCGCCCACAGTGTAGCGCGCCTTTTCGGTCAGCGCGTGAAAGCGGGTGATTTCAACCTCAACAGCCACGGGAAGGCCCAGAGTCATATCCGCCGTGCCGAGCTCCATGGCGGCCTGCACCATGGCCTGCACCTGTGCGTGACGGTTGCCGGGCGCGTCCCCGCGCCACACGATATCGCCACCGGGGTAATAGCGGTTCTTCTCGGACACTTCGAGCGTGCGGGGCACGGAAACGGTGACGCTTTGCACATCAAGCGCTATCGGGGCCACACGCTCGGGCGCCTCCAACGGCGCGTTGCGCGAAGCGGTGTCTGGTGTGGCGCAGGCCGAAACGGCGAGACCCATCATCATGGCTGCGATCAAACGAAGCGGTTTCATTACGCGATCCTCCTTGGGCGTTCTGCCCTATACTTACGGAAGAAGATCGCGCCAAAATGGGGCGGGTTTTAGACAGAACGGCGTTAATCCCAAGGTAAGATGGGGATAGCTTTGCGGCAGTCAGGTGATGCTATCGGGCCGGGTGCGGCGGCTTCCTAGCCGCGCGGGCGAGACTTCCAGCCGCCACGGCGGCGCGGACGCGCAGCGGTCTCCTGCCCCTCGCGCAACACTTGCAACATCGGGTGCTCCTCGGGTGCGGCGGCATATCGGGTGAGGATCGTGGCGATCGCACCTTGCATCTCGGTGCCATCAGGCAGCGACAACGCCCAGTCGAGAAAGATCGAGCGACATTCCTCAGGCGTGATGCCCTCGATCCGAAATGCCTCGCGCATCAAGTTTTTGTGGTCAAGCGGGTCGCGATCCATCGGCGGGCCTCCTCAGGGCTTGCGCGGCACGCGGGCAAGCGCGGCTGTGATACTTGTGGCGGCCTGCGCCGTGGCCTCGTCAATCGCCGTCTCGAGCGCACTCATGCTCTGCTGTCCGGTCTCGCGCAGCAAAAGGGCACGCGCGCCCGCACCGATCTCATCGGGCATCGGCGTGTCGGGGCCCAAGAGACGCAAGACCTGCACCATAGCTGCACAAAGCCCTGCCGCGCGGCGGAGCGCCACCTCATCCGCGTCCTCCAGCCACCCGATTGCGACACCGGCCGCCAACCCGCCCTCGATACTGCGCTCGGCGCTCTGCTCTGCGGTCTGCGCCATGAGGGACGCAGCCTGCGCCACCAGTTCGATGTCCTGAAGCCGCCCGGGTCCCAGCTTGGGGTCAAACAAACCCGCCGGCACCTTGGCCGCTGCAATGCGCGCGCGCATCTCGCTGACCTGTTTGAGGACATGCTCAGGCGTTGCTGGCTGGCTCAAAAGCTCCAGACGAAACGCCTCGATCTCAGCGCTCAGCGCCTTGGGTCCCGCGATCACCCGCGCGCGTGTGAGGGCCAGATGCTCCCAGACCCAGGCCTGCTCCCGCTGGTAGTCCTGAAACGCCTGCCAACCCGTCGCCACTGGACCTTGATTTCCCGACGGGCGCAGACGCATGTCCACCTCGTAAAGCCGCCCTTCGGCCATGGGGGCTGTCAAAGCGGTGATCATTGCCTGCGTCAGCCGCGCATAATACGTGCGCGCCGGGAGCGGGCGACGGCCCTCGGAGGCCTCTACACCGCCCGCGTCATAGATCACGATCAGATCAAGGTCAGACCCGGCATTGAGCTGCGCCGCGCCAAGCGATCCCATCGCGATGAGGGCCGCGCCTCGCCCCGTGCCCTGCCCCGGCGCCTCACCATATTTCTCGGCGAAATGAGCGCCTACGACTGGCCAGAGGGCGACCAGCACCCCCTCGGCAAGATCGGCATATTGCTGCCCCGCCTGGCCTGCGTCGATTACCCCGCGCAAAAGATGCACACCAATGCGGAAATGCCATTCGCGCCGCCACCGGCGGGCGGTGTCAAGCCGGTGCTCATAATCCTGCTCGGCCTTCAGGCGCAAGGTCAGAGCCCCGGCCAGAGAGGTCACACCCGGCCACGGCGCGAAGAAATCGCCCGCAATAACCGCATCAAAAACGGCGGCGTTGCGCGCGAGATATGCAGCAAGCCCCGGCGCAGTCCCTGCAATATCGACCATCAGGTCAATAAGCTGCGGATTGGCTTCAAAAAGGGAAAAGACCTGCACCCCGGCAGGCAGACCCGCGAGGAACGCATCAAACGCCACAAGCGCTTCTCCGGGATGAGACGTGGCATTGAGCCGCGCCAGAATATCGGGGCGCAGGCGGCGAAAAATCTGCCCCGCCCGGTCCGAGCGCAACGCAGGATACCCCTGCCAGCGGGCCAGCACAGCGTCATCCAGCACGCCCCCATCAAGCGCTATACCGGGCACGTCCTCGTCGCCTCCTTGCGGGCTTTCTTCAGGCCGAAAAAACCGCTCGATCACCGCATCGACCGCGCCGAGACGGGCCGTGATCTCGGCCTTGAGGTCATCTGTCTCGCGACCCATGAAGGCGGCCAACCGGTCAAATTCCTCTTGCGTCGTGGGCAATGTGTGCGTCTGGGCGTCGCGCAGCATCTGCAAACGGTGCTCCACCTCCCGGTGAAAGCGGTAATGCGCGGTCAGGTCCTGCGCCACGGCCACGGGAATCCACTCTTTGACGGCCAGTTGCGCGAGCCCCTCGACCGTGCCGCGCAGCCGCAATGAGGGATCGCGCCCGCCCGCGATGATCTGGCGGGTCTGGGTGAAAAACTCGATCTCGCGGATGCCGCCCCGGCCAAGCTTCATATTGTGGCCCGGCAATGTGACAGGCCCCGCGAGACCCTTATGGGCGCGGATACGCAGCCGCATGTTATGCGCATCCTCGATGGCCGCGAAATCGAGGTGCCTGCGCCACACAAACGGCCGGAGCGTATCGATGAACCGCGCGCCCGCCTCCAGATCCCCCGCCGCCGGGCGCGCCTTGATGTAGGCCGCGCGCTCCCATGTGCGTCCGAGGCTCTCGTAGTAAGTCTCCGCCGCCGCCATGGCCATGGTCACGGGCGTCACACCGGGATCGGGCCGCAGGCGCAGATCGGTCCGAAACACATACCCCTCGGCAGTATTCTCGCTCAGAAGCGCGCACATCCGGCGCGTCGCATGAACAAAGCTGGTGCGCGCATCGTGGTAGTCATCCGGGTCGAACTGCGTCTCGTCAAAAAGGCAGATCAGGTCGATATCCGAGGAGTAATTCAGCTCCCCCGCGCCCATCTTGCCCATGGCGAGGATGGTCATCCCGGCGGCGGTCTGCGCATCCTCAAGGATCTTGCCAGGCAGCTTGCCGCGCTTGATCTCAGCCCCCACCGCAAAGCGCAGCGCGCATTGGCAGGCGGCATCAGCGAGCGTGGTGAGCGCGCCAGTGACCTCTTCAAGCGTCCATGCCCCGCCGAGGTCCATGAGGCCGATGAGCAAAGCAGCCCGGCGCTTGGTCTGGCGCAAAATCGTGCCGGGGTCGGCTGTCTCGGCGTGCAAAGCTACGATCAGCGCCTCCATGGCCGCTTCGGGACCGTTCAGAGCGGGCCCCAGCCACTCCGCCTCTTTGTGAATCAAACCCCGCAGGTAAGGGCTGCACCCGGCCGCCCCTTCGATCAGCATGGCCACATCACCATCCAGCGCAGGAAAAAGCGCGCGCGCCTCCGCCCCCGGAGCGGGCTCATACGGGCGCGGCAGGCGCGTGATGCGGGACGCGAGGTTCATGGCGTCAGTGATACGCGCCGCACGGGGCTGGTCAATGGGGCGCAGGGGATTAAGCTGGCGCGTAACGAGAGGAGAACGACATGAGCAAAAGCCTCAAACGGGTGATCGCCGCGCTGAGCGCAGGTGGGTTGGACGTGGCCCCGCGCGAGATGGGCCAAGCGACGACCGCACAGATGGCCGCCGATCTGGTGGGATGCCAGATTGACCAGATCGCGAAGTCGATCATTTTCGCAGGATCTCAGAGCGGGGCCGCGATCCTCTTCATCACGGCGGGCGGGCAGCAGGTGGAGGGCGCGCGCGCAAGTGCTCTGGCCGGGGAAACACTCACACGCGCCGATGCGGCGCTGATCCGCGCGCAGACCGGGTTTGCCATCGGGGGCGTGTCGCCCATCGGGCATCTGACGCCGCCACGCGCTTTTTTCGATCCGCGTCTCATGGAATTTACCGAGATATGGGCCGCCGCAGGCACGCCGAGGCACCTATTCGGCGCACCCCCGCGCGAGATACTGCGCCTGTCTGGCGCGCAGCTTGCGGAATTTACAGTGTGATTACACCGCAATGCGCCCATAATGTAAATTTTATTTACATACCCTCTTGCACTGGGCCGTCAAAGTCCCAATCTTGGTAATGTGAAAGACATTCACATCAACCTGAAAGGACGCCCCAAATGAGCTCTACCACCTGCCAAACCCCCTGCGCATACAGCGCGGCAGGGCCTATGACGCTTCTGCGCTGCGGGCGCGATTGGCTCGATGCGCGTGGCAAAATGGGATGGATCATAGCCACCCTGCTTGCGTTCATCATCGCATGGCCCATCGGCCTTGCCCTTCTGGCCTACATGATCTGGAGCAATCGCATGTTCTCAAGCCTCAAACGCACCGCCGCCACGGCCCCTCAAAGTTCGGGCAACACCGCCTTCGACGCCTACCGCGCCGATACGCTGCGCCGCTTGCAAGAAGAGCAAGACAATTTCGACGCCTTCCTCGGGCGTCTGCGCGACGCAAAAGACAAAGCCGAATTCGAACGCTTCATGGAAGAGCGCGCCCGCGCACCCAAAGCCGACGACGCCACAGCGTAACACCCGACAAAGACCAACCCCCAAATGCGCCCGCCCTTTTCACAGGCGGGTGCGTTGCCGTATAAGAGCACATGATGACCGACACCCTCCACCTCCCCGACCCCGACCGGCAGCCCGAGTTCTACGCCGACATCCCAACCAAGCGCCTTTTGGCCTGGGTGATTGATACGGCGGTGATTCTGGCGATGTGCCTCGTTGCCGTGGTCTTCACGCTGGGCATCGGCTTGTTCATCTTTCCCGCTCTTTATGTCGTGCTGGGCTTTGCCTACCGCACGGCCACCATCGCGCGCGGATCCGCCACATGGGGGATGCAAGTCATGGCGATCGAGTTTCGCAGACCTGACGGGCAACTTTTTGATCTGCCGATGGCCGCGCTGCATACGCTGGGCTATTCGCTCTCCATCGCGGTGTTCCCGGCCCAGATCGCCTCCATTGTGATGATGCTCAGCACACCGCGGGCCCAAGGACTGACCGATCATATGCTTGGCACGGTGGCCATCAACCGCCGCGCGGGCCCGGCCAGGCGTTAAGGTTTTTTTTCATCAAGACTTGGCGGGCGCTGAGTTCCTTGTTACGCTTTTCTCAGAAACGCGAAATACAACAAGTCCGACTGAGCCCCTATGCGCCATACCCTGCCCCTCGCGCCGCAATTTTATGTGACGGCCCCACAACCATGCCCCTACCTTGAGGGGCGGATGGAGCGTAAGCTCTTTACCGCTTTGCAAGGCGATGGTGCGCAGCGTCTGAATGACGGGTTGTCGAAGCAGGGCTTTCGCCGCTCGCAAAATGTGCTCTACCGCCCGTCCTGCGCAGATTGCGCGGCGTGCCTGTCGGCGCGAATCAGCGTGGCGGATTTCACACCCTCCAAGAGCCAGAAACGCGTGCTGCGCCGCAACACGGTGCTGGAGCGGCGCACGTCCTCGCCCTGGGCGACCGAGGATCAATACGCACTTTTCCGCCGCTATCTGGAGAGCCGCCACGCGGCTGGTGGGATGGCGGATATGGATGCGTTTGAATTCGCCGCCATGGTGGAAGAGACACCGATCCGCACGCGGGTGGTGGAGTATACAGAAGCCGAGACCGGCGCGCTTATTGGCGTGTGCCTGACCGATGTGCTCGATGACGGGGTGAGCATGGTCTATTCGTTCTTCGAGCCTGAGTGGCAGCGCAACTCATTGGGCACTTATGTGATCCTCGATCATATCGGGATCGCCCGCGAAAGCGGCCTGCCCCACGTCTATCTGGGCTATTGGGTGCCGGGCAGTGCGAAGATGGGCTATAAATCAGCCTTTTCGGGGCTGGAGGTCTATGTGGGCGGCGCGTGGGAGAAGATGCGCAACCCCGCCGATTACGATGCGCAAGCACATCCGCTCAGCAATGACCCCATCGCCGAACAGGTAGCCGATATCACGCTGCCCGACGGGATGCCTCTCCGCCCCAGCAGCCGGAGCTGAGCGTTTTTTCGAGGGCGCTTGACTTTATTG
>CALGEH010000019.1 GCA_937881735.1 uncultured Shimia sp. | reverse complement strand
GCGTCCGACGCCGCGGAAGTTGAACCGCAGCACGGTGAAGCCCATATTATAGAAGGCGTAATGCAGGTTGTAGACAACCTTGTTGTTCATCGTCCCGCCGAATTGGGGATGGGGATGCAGCACGATGGCGATCGGCGCGTCCTTTTCCTTTTGCGGGTGATATCGCCCTTCCAGGCGGCCTTCTGGGCCGGGAAAGATAACTTCGGGCATGGAAAGTCCTTTTGCGTCTCGGTGCGAGCTTGGCTTGACGGCGGAGGCTGCGAACCTTAGAATTATTCTAAATTGAACGGGGCGGGCGGATGCTGAGCCCCCCGTGGATTAGCAAGCGAGATAAGCGCTGCATGCGGCGGCGTCAATCTTTTCGCACGAAGCATGAGAAGGGGGACGGCGCGTTGAAACTGAGCACGAAGGGGCGATACGCCATGGTGGCGCTCTCGGATATCGCTCTTCAGCCCGAGGGAACCCTTGTCACGCTGGGCGATATCTCGCGGCGGCAGGACATATCGCTGCCCTATCTGGAGCAGCTGTTCGTGAAATTGCGCCGGGCCGAACTGGTGACGTCCGTGCGTGGCCCGGGCGGTGGATACAGGCTGGCGCGTGCGCCGTCGGACATCCGCGTGGTCGAGGTCTTGTCGGCCGTCGATGAGACGGTGGACGCGATGCACAAAGGGGCAGGTGCGTCCGGTGCGGCCTCGGGCACACGGGCGCAATCCATGACCAACCGGCTTTGGGAGGGCCTCAGCGCGCAGGTCTACGTCTTCTTGCACCAGACACGGCTGAGCGATGTGGTCGGCAATTCTCTGGCGCCTTGTCCGGCAGTGCCCACGCTCTTTGCCGTGGTGGACGAGGAATGAGGGGCGGCGTGCCCGCATGGCTCGTATGAGGGTCTATCTCGATCACAATGCCACGGCGCCTTTGCGCCCAGAGGCGCGTGCGGCCATGCTGGAGGCGATGGATATCTGCGGCAACCCGTCCAGTGTCCACGGCGAGGGGCGTGCGGCCAAGGGCCTGATCGAGCGCGCCCGCGCGCAGGTCTCCGCAGCCCTCGGCGCGGATGGGGCGGATATCATCTTTACCTCTGGTGCGACCGAGGCGGCGGCGCTGGCTTGCGCGGGCCGGGACCTCTCCGGCGCGGCCGTGGAGCATGACGCGGTGCGCGCGTGGATCACCGAGGATCTGGCCGTGGCGCGATCGGGTGCCGTCGCTGTGCCGAATCCGGCGATGTCGGTCCTGCAATTGGCCAATTCTGAAACGGGCGTCCTTCAGCGCCTTCCTGAAGGGCTGGCGGTGTCGGATATGACGCAGGCCCTTGGCAAGATTGCCTTCGCGTTCAATTGGAGCGGTGCCCAGATGGGGCTGATTTCGGCTCATAAGCTGGGCGGCCCCAAGGGGATTGGAGCGCTTGTCGTGCGGCGCGGCACGGAGGTTGCGGCGCAGATCCGGGGCGGTGGGCAAGAGATGGGGCGGCGCTCCGGCACGGAAAACATCATTGGAATCGCAGGGTTCGGGGCCGCAGCTGAGGCTGCCGCGCGCGATTTGCAGACGGGCGTTTGGGCGCGTGTGGAAAAACTTAGAAACATTCTAGAAAAGACTATTGCGGATGCCTCGAAAGAGACTATTTTTGTCGGGTATGACGAAAAGCGGCTGCCGAATACGAGCTGCATGATCACGCCTGGATGGAAGGGCGAGACGCAAGTGATGGCCATGGACCTCGCGGGGTTCGCCATTTCGGCGGGCAGCGCGTGTTCCAGCGGCAAGGTCAAGGCGAGCAATGTGCTCTTGGCCATGGGATTTGACGGGGAGGCGGCCGGTTCGGCCATTCGGGTGTCGCTAGGCCCCGAGACGACCCAGGAAGATGTGATGCGATTTGCCGAAGCTTGGGCAACGCGTGCAAGTAAACACCGCGCCCGTGCGGCGTGATGAAAGGGAGACAGCTATGACGGTTTTGGATGACACACAGGTCAAGGACGGCGTTGATCAGGAGACGGTCGATGCGGTCCGCGAAGTGGGCGGTGCTTACAAACATGGCTGGTCGACGGATATCGAGATGGAGTTCGCGCCCAAGGGCCTGACGCCCGAGATCGTAAAGCTGATTTCAGAGAAAAACGAAGAGCCGGAATGGATGCTGGAATGGCGTCTGGAGGCCTATGCCCGCTGGCTCACCAAGCAAGAGCCTGACTGGGCCATGGTCGATTATCCCGAGATCGATTTTCAGGACCAGTATTACTACGCCCGTCCCAAATCCATGGCGGTAAAGCCGAAGTCTCTGGATGATGTGGACCCCAAGCTGCTTGCGACCTACGCAAAGCTTGGTATCCCTTTGAAAGAGCAGATGATTCTCGCTGGTGTCGAGGGCGCGGAAGACATCCCCGCCGAGGGGCGCAAAGTGGCCGTCGATGCGGTGTTCGATTCCGTCTCGCTGGGTACCACGTTCCAGAAAGAGCTGATGGAAGCGGGCGTGATCTTTTGCTCCATCTCCGAGGCGATCCGCGACCACCCCGAGCTTGTGAAGAAGTATCTCGGCTCGGTCGTTCCGGTGTCGGACAATTTCTACGCCACGCTGAACAGCGCGGTATTCTCGGACGGCTCGTTCGTCTATGTGCCGCCCGGCGTGCGGTGCCCGATGGAGCTGAGCACCTATTTCCGCATCAATGCGGAAAACACAGGCCAGTTCGAGCGGACTTTGATCATTGCCGATAAAGGCAGCTATGTCAGCTACTTGGAAGGCTGCACCGCGCCGCAACGTGATGAGAGCCAGCTTCACGCGGCGGTCGTCGAGATCATCATCGAAGAAGATGCCGAGGTGAAATACTCCACCGTTCAGAACTGGTATCCCGGGGATGAGAACGGCAAGGGCGGGATCTATAATTTCGTGACCAAGCGTGCCGACTGCCGGGGCGACCGGGCCAAGGTGATGTGGACGCAGGTCGAGACAGGGTCTGCCGTGACGTGGAAATACCCGTCCTGTATCCTGCGCGGCGACGATTCACAGGGCGAATTCTATTCCATCGCCATCGCCAACAACATGCAGCAAGCCGATACCGGCACCAAGATGATCCATCTGGGCAAGCGCACCAAGTCGCGCATCGTGTCTAAGGGCATCAGCGCGGGCAAGGCACAGAACACCTATCGCGGTTTGGTCAGCATGCACCCCAAGGCCAAGGAATCGCGGAACTACACCCAATGCGACAGCCTTCTGATTGGTGATAAATGCGGGGCGCATACGGTGCCTTACATCGAGGTGCGCAACAACTCGTCCCGCGTGGAGCATGAGGCGACCACCTCCAAGGTGGATGACGATCAAATGTTCTACTGCCGCGCGCGCGGCATGGACGAGGAGGAGGCCGTGGCTCTCGTGGTCAACGGGTTCTGCAAGGACGTGCTTCAGGCGCTGCCAATGGAATTTGCCATGGAAGCGCAACAGCTTGTGGCGATCTCGCTCGAAGGCTCCGTGGGCTGACCCAATGGCTGTCTTTGCGATCATAGGGCCTGCGCAGTGGGTGCGGGGATGAGCGACATTGTCTTGCCCTTGCCCGAGCAGACGGATGCGGGGTATTTCGACCTTGCCGCTGCCCACGCCGCTTTGGACGAGGGGGCGCCCGTGGCGTTCCCGCCGTTCGAGGTGTTGCATGTGCCGGGGATGGGTCTGAACCTGTGTCTCAACTTTGCCCGTGATCCGATCCAGAACGCGTGGCGTCGGGGGGAGTTCTTTGAGCAAGAAGAGCTGGCCTTGCTATCTAGTCATGTTAAGAGTGGCGCGCATGTCATTGATATTGGAGCGAATGTGGGAAATCACCCTCTCTATTTCGCAACCTGTATGAAGGCGAAGCGCGTGGTGGTGGTGGAGCCCAATCCGCTGGCGATGGCGCCCTTGATGGCCAATGTTCTGATCAACCGACTTGATGGCGTGATTGACCTCTCGGCGCTTGGCGTGGGCCTGTCGGACATATCTGAGGCGGGTTACGGCATGAAGCGCCACGACAAGAACCTCGGGGCGACCAAGATGTTCGCGGGCAAGGGCGCGATGCAGGTCCATGCGGGTGATGATCTGTTTGACGGTGAGACGCCTGATTTGATCAAGGTCGACGTGGAAGGCATGGAAATGAAAGTGCTTTGCGGGCTGGAAGGTCTGATTTCCGAGTATCGCCCCGTGATCCTCATTGAAGTGGACGGTGCGAATGATGCGGCGTTTCAGGACTGGCGCGCGGCCCATCGCTACGCCGAGGCGGCCGCTGTGCGTCATAGCCGTAAGAACTGTAACTATCTTTTGTTGCCAGAGGGTTGAGAGATGGCCTTGGTAGCAAAGAACACGAGTGGACCGGGGCGCGCATGAGCGGTGCGGCGATCATAGAACGGCCCGAGCTGACCCTGCCACCGGCGGAGGCGGCGCATGTGCGCAGCGCGTATGCCGATGCGGATGTGATCCTTGAGTATGGCTCGGGCGGATCGACCATCGTGGCGTCGGAGTTGCCCGGCAAGACAGTCTTCTCGGTCGAGAGCGATCAGGCCTGGGCCGAGATGATGCAAACCTATCTGGCGCAGAACGCACCCGCGTCTGCCACGCGGGTCGATGTGATCTGGGCCGATGTTGGCCCCACCAAGGAATGGGGCTATCCGCAGACAAACAAGGGTTGGCGGCGCTTTGCCGACTATCCATTGGGTGTATGGGAGCTGCCGGAGTTCAAGCAGCCCGATGTGGTGCTGGTTGACGGGCGGTTCCGCGCGGGCTGCGTCATGGCAACGGCATTTTTGACCAAAGGGCCGGTGCGCCTTCTGGTCGATGATTACAAGCGGCGCAAATACTATCACAAGGTCGAGGAGTTCCTCGGCACCCCCCGTCTGATCGGGCGAATGGCGGAGTTCGACGTGCATCCGATGCCCGTGCCCGCCACCCGCCTGCGAAAGATTTTCACAATGATGACCCGGCCCTGAGCGGCCTTCACGAGATTAACGTAAGAGGAAAAATAAATGCTTGAGATCAATAACCTACATGTCGATCTTGAAGAAGAAGACAAGACAATCCTGAAAGGTGTGAACCTGAGTATCGCGGGCGGCAGCGTCCATGCGATCATGGGGCCTAACGGCTCGGGCAAGTCCACGCTGTCCTACGTGCTCTCGGGCAAGGATGGCTACACGGTGACCAAGGGTTCGGCCACGCTTGAGGGTGCGGATATCCTTGACATGGAGCCGGAAGAGCGCGCCTCGGCAGGGCTTTTCCTTGCATTTCAATACCCGGTCGAAATCCCCGGCGTGGGCAACATGACCTTCCTGCGCACCGCCGTGAACGCACAACGCAAGGCGCGCGGCGAGGAGGAGATGAGTGCCGCTGATTTCCTCAAGGTGATCCG
>CALGEH010000018.1 GCA_937881735.1 uncultured Shimia sp. | reverse complement strand
GGGCGATTGCGCCGAGCGTTATCTGGCCTTCAAGAACACCCAAGGCTCCGGCATTTCCATGGCCGATATAGAGAACGAGCGTATTCGGCTCGGCCTCGACCGCCCATTCCTTGAGCGCTGGGGCAAGTGGATCATCGGCGCGTTCCAAGGTGAATTCGGCGATAGCTGCATCCTGCGCGTCAACATCGCACAGCTTCTGGGCGACAAGTTCTGGATCTCGCTGGCGCTGTGCCTCTCGGCGCTGCTGCTGGCCTATATCATCGCCATTCCGGTCGGAATCATCTCCGCCGCCTCTTCCAACGCCACGCTGAACAACTCGCTGCGCATCTTCTCCTATCTGGGCCTCGCGCTGCCAAACTTCCTTCTGGCGCTGATGATCATGCTCGTCTCAACCGTCTATTTCGGCGACACGCTGACGGGGCTCTTCTCGCGCGAATATCGCGATGCGGAATGGTCCTGGGACAGGGTGCTGGATTTGATGAGCCATGCGTGGCTGCCCATTTTCATCCTTGGTTGGTCCGCCACGGCCTTTGCGCTGCAAACCGTGCGCGCGCTGGTCTCCGACGAGATCGGCAAGCTCTACGTCACAGCCGCCGCCGCGCGGGGCATGTATGGGCGCAAACTCCTTTGGCGCTATCCGGCGCGCCACTCGCTCGGGCCGATCGTGAACAGCCTCGGGTTCGATCTCAACCGTATCTTCAACGAGCTGCCCATCGTGGCGCTGATCCTTACGCTGACTGAGGCGGGCGCGCTTTTGATCGAGGCGCTGGCGCGGTCCAACGATCAGCAGCTTGCGGGCGCGATCATCTTTTTGCTGACCGCCTCCATTGTGGCGCTCAATTTCTTCACCGACGTGTTGCTTGCGGCGATTGACCCGCGCGTGCGCAAAAGCATTCTGAGCTGATCCCATGACCGATATGACCGATCCAAACACGAGCCTCCCGCCCGCCGCCGATGCCGAGCGCCGCGCCAAGGAGGCCTATTTCACCGCCTCGCAATCCCAGCTGATCTGGGCGCGGTTCAAGAAGCAACGTGCGGCGATGATCGCGGCCTATGTGCTGATGTTCCTGCTTCTGTCGGGACTCTTTGCGCCGTTCCTGTCGCCCTATGACCCCAATATCGCGGGCCGCAACAAGGACTACCTGAACGGTGCGCCGACGATCCCTATGTTTTGCGACACCAACGGCTGCTCGGTGCGCCCGTTCCTGCACACGATTGAGCGGGAACGGTCCATGGCGACCAATTTCCGCTGGGTCGAAACGGTCAACGAGGACAAGCGGCGCTACATGGAATTCTTTGTCGAAGGGTCCTCGTACAAGCTTTTGGGCTTCATCCCGATGGACACCCATCTTTTCGGTATGAATGAGGGGTTCATCCACCTTTTCGGCACGGATGCGAGCGGCAAGGATATCTTCTCGCGCACGCTCCACGCGATATGGACCTCGATACAGGTGGGGACGATCGGCGTGCTGATTGCCTTTGTGCTGGCGCTGATTATTGGCGGAATATCAGGCTATTACGGCGGCTGGATAGACAGCGTTCTCCAGATGATCACGGACGCGGTCCGAACGGTGCCCGCCATCCCGCTCTTCATGGCCATCGCGGCCTTTGTGCCGCAGGAATGGTCGGCCGAAGAGAGGTTTTTCTTCATCTCCATGATCCTTGGCCTCATCGGCTGGCCCACGCTTGCCAGGCGCGTCCGCACCCACCTCCTGACCGAGCGTAATCAGGAATATGTCCTCGCAGCGCAGCTCTGCGGCGCCTCCCCGCGCCATGTGATTGGCAAGCACCTGCTGCCCAGTTTCACCAGCTATATCATCGTCGATCTGGTCATTTCCTTCCCCTATATGGTCCTCTCCGAGACCGCGCTCAGCTTTATTGGTCTGGGCCTCAAGGACCCGGTCAACTCGCTCGGCGTGATGCTGCAAAACGTGACCAGCGCGGATGTCTTGCTGAATTATCAATGGTATTTCATCCCCGTAATCTTCTTTATCGCCCTCGTCATGGCCTTCGTCTTTGTGGGCGACGGGCTGCGCGACGCGGCGGACCCTTATTCGGACAATAACAAATGAGCGCGCTGATCGATGTCGAGAACCTGACGCTGCAATTTCGCACCGATGAAGGCCTGATCACCGCCGTGGACGATGTGAGCTTTTCCGTGGCCCGTGGCGAGGTGATGGGGCTTGTCGGCGAGAGCGGCTCGGGAAAATCCGTGACCGCCAAGGCGCTGATGCATCTCAACGCCCGCAACGCGGTCTACAGCCCTGAGAGCAAGATCACCCTGCACACCGAGACCGGCCCCATCGACGTGCTGGCGCTGAAACGCCCCAAAGACCTGCAAGTGGTGCGCGGTGGTGCGATCTCGATGATCTTTCAGGAGCCAATGGCGAGTTTTGCGCCCGCCATTTCCATCGGCAAGCAGATGGTCGAGCAGCTTCAGATGCACTCGGACATGTCCCGCAAAAAGGCGCAGGAAGTCTCCATCGAGATGCTCGACCGGGTGGGGATTTCCGACCCCTCAAAACGGTTTGATCAATACGCGTTCGAGCTGTCCGGCGGTATGCGCCAGCGCGCGATGATCGCCATGGCGCTCAGCACGCGGCCGCAGCTTCTCATTGCGGACGAGCCGACGACGGCGCTTGATGTGACCATTCAGGCGCAGGTGATCGACCTGATGAAGGATCTCGTGGCTGAATTTCATATGGGGATCGTGTTCATCACCCATGACTTGGGCGTGGTGGCCCAAACCGCCGACAAGGTGGCCGTGATGTATCTCGGGCGCTTGGTCGAGGAGGGACCAGTGCGCCCCGTCATTCGGACACCCGCGCATCCCTATACTCAAGGGCTTCTGGCGGCGCTGCCCAAACTCGACAATCTGGATGAGCCCCTCACACCCGTGCCGGGCGATATCCCCTCACCGCTGGAGCGCCCGCCGGGCTGCGTATTCAACACGCGTTGTTCCAAAGTGGTGGGGCCCGAATGCATGTCCGTTCTGCCCACAGCGCATGCGGTTGAGGACGGGCACACAGCATCCTGCCACATCTACCGGACGGAGGCCAAGGCATGAGCAAACCCCTGATCACCACCGTGGACCTGTCAGTGCATTTCACCATTGGCAAGGGTATCTTTGCCAAGCAGATCCTGAAAGCCGTGGACGGGGTGAGCCTCAGCATCGAGCAGGGCTCATTTTTCGGGTTGGTGGGCGAGAGCGGCTCGGGCAAGACCACTTTGGGGCGCGCGCTTCTGAAGGCTGCGCCGATTTCCGAAGGCTCCGCACGTTACGAGGACGAAGACGTCTCGCTCGACCTCGGATCGCTGGAGGGGGCGGCGCTCAAGGATTACCGCAAACGTGCGCAACTGATCTTTCAGGACCCGTATGCCGCGCTCTCCCCGCGCATGACCGTGCGCGATATCATCGCCGAGCCGCTGGAGGTGATGGGCCTCACCAAGACCCGCGCCGAAACAGATGCCCGCGTGCGCGAGATAGCCGAAAAATGCCGGCTGAACCTTGAGCACCTGCGCCGCTTCCCGCACGCGTTTTCTGGTGGACAGCGACAGCGGATTTCCATTGCCCGTGCGCTGGTTTGTGGACCGCAATTCATCGTGGCGGACGAAAGCGTGGCAGCCCTCGATGTGTCCATTCAGGCCGATGTTCTCAATCTTCTCAAGGAGATACAGAACGAAATGGGCCTCACGTTTTTGTTCATCAGCCATGATCTGAGCGTGGTCGCCCATACTTGTGATCATGTGGCGGTGATGTATCTGGGGCGGCTGGTTGAGACAGCGCCCACCCGCGAATTATTCGCTGAGCCGCGCCACCCCTATACCCGCGCGCTTTTCTCCGCGATTCCGTCGCTCGACCCGGACGACCGGGGCAGTGCGCAAAAGCTGGAGGGCGAAATACCCTCACCCACGAACCAGCCCTCCGGCTGCAAATTCCACACCCGCTGCCCGCATGTGATCGACCGCTGCCGCAGCCAGGAGCCAGAGCTTGAAAAGAGCGGCGGCGAGCATGCCGTGGCCTGTCATCGGTGGAAAGAACTGCTCGCAGTGCCTGCCTGAGCGAGTAGGTTTTGAGTATTTTACTAAGAAGAAGCGCAGATTTATTCACATGATCTTGGTTATAGGCGCTTCATACCCGCAAGGCCGCTAAGCGCGAACAGTGCAAACGCCGTGCAGACGATCGTGGGGCCTGTGGGCGTGTCATAGAAATAGGCCAGGGCCAAACCGCCCAACGCTGCGGTGCCACCGATAAGGGCGGCCACTAAGGCCATACGCTCGGGCGTCTGTGCAAATGGGCGGGCGGCGGCGGCGGGGATGATCAGCAGGGATGCGATCAAAAGCACGCCCACGACCTTGATCGCCACGGCAATGACGAGGGCGAGGGCGAGGGTCAGCACAAGTTCCTCGCGCTTGGGATGGATGCCGGCAGCGTAGGCGAGATCGGGGTTGAGCGTGGCCGTCAGCAGCGCCGACCAGCGCCACCACAGAAGGCCGAGCACGACGCCAGCCCCGCCCCAGATCACCACCAGATCGGTGCGCGATACGGCTAGGATGTCCCCGAAGAGATAGGCCATGAGATCAATCCGCACCCCTTCGATCAGCGAGACCGCCACGAGACCCACGGCGAGCGCGCTATGGGCCATGACGCCGAGAAGCGTATCCATCGCATAGCCCCGGCCCGAAAGCTGCGTGACGATGAGTGCCATGATGAGCGCCACGGCCAGCACGGCTGGAAAGATCGGCAGCGAAAAGGCCAGCGCGAGGGCTACGCCGAGGATCGCTGCATGGGCCGTGGCGTCACCGAAATAGGCCATCCGGCGCCAAACCACGAAACAGCCCAGAGGGGCGGCGGCGAGTGCTACGCCAAGGCCCGCAAGGGCTGCGCGCACAAGGAAGCTGTCGAGCAAGATCACTCAGCCGCCTCATGGGTATGGTCGCAGGTCTCATCGTGGCGGTGATTATGTTCGTGCCGGTAGAGCGCCAGCGCACCTTGGGTGCCCGTGCCGAAGAGGGCGCGATACTCAGGCGCAGAGGCGACATGTTCGGGCGCGCCTTCGCAGCAGATATGCCCGTTGAGACAAATCACACGGTCCGACGCCGCCATGACCACATGCAGCTCATGGCTTACCATCAGCACAGCGCAGCCCATCCGATCGCGCAACCCCGCGATGAGGTCATAGAACGCGGCAGAACCAGGCTGATCAAGGCCTTGAGTGGCCTCATCCAAGATCAAAAGCTCTGGCTTGTTCAAGAGCGCACGGGCGAGAAGCACGCGCTGGAATTGCCCGCCCGAGAGGTCCGCCATCTGCCGGGTTGCAAGCTCCCCTGCACCGGCCTCGGCCAGCGCTTCGGGGATCGCGCCGCGCGCGGGCCGTTTGGGCAAGGCCAGAAACCGCGCGACAGTAAGTGGGAGCGTGGTGTCGATGTGGAGCTTTTGCGGCACGTAGCCTATGCGCAAACCGGGTTTGACGGTCAGCTGCCCGCCCCCCTCTTGCGCACCGATGCGGCAGCGCAGAAGCGTGGATTTTCCAGAGCCGTTAGGGCCAACGATGGTGACGATCTCGCCCTTACTGATCTCGAAATCCACGCCGTGCAGGACACGGCGTCCACCCAATGTGGCGCTGAGGCCGCGGGCTGTGATCAGGCTCATGGGGTATCCTCGCGGCATTTGGGGCAAAGGCCTTCGGCCTCCATCACCTCTGATTCGATTTGGAATCCCGCGGCGGCGGCAGGGCCGTCCAAGGCGCCTTGCCCCATTGATTCAGCCACGGCCTCGCAGCTTCGGCAGATCAGGAAAGCCGCGGCATGGCTTTGGCCGGGATGCGCGCACGCAATGAACGCGTTGAGCCGCTCGATCTTGTGAACAAAGCCATGCTTGGTGAGAAAATCAAGCGCGCGGTAGGCCACAGGCGGCTGCGCACCGAGACCTTCGGCCCGCAGGATATCGAGAATTTCGTAAGCGCCGCGCGCGCGATGCGCCTCCAGCAGGATCTCCAGAACCCGGCGGCGCACAGGTGTCAACTGCACGCCCAAACGGGTGCAATAATCATCCGCTGCCGCCACACCATCCGTGATACAGGCGGAGTGATCATGCGCGTCGAATCCAAGGGGCTGTTTGGCGCTCATGATGGGGTTGATATGTTATAGAGTAACGTTTATCAAGCCAGATATGTTATAGTATCACATCAAGGAAATCTGCCTAATGCGCCTTGCTTTCACCCTCTCTCTGCTCGCCCTGCCCGCCTTTGCAGACGCGCCGCGCGTGTCCACCGATATTGCGCCGATCCATGCTCTGACCTCTCAGGTGATGGAGGGCGTTGGCTCACCCGATCTTATTGTGCCGTCCGGTGCGTCGCCCCACGGCCACGCGCTGCGCCCGTCTGAGGCGCAAGCCTTGGAGCGGGCGGATCTGGTCCTCTGGGTCGGGTCCGAGCTGACCGGTTGGCTGAGCGGCCCAATTGAGACATTGGCCCCTGACGCGCGGGTCATAGCGCTGCTGCACAGTCCCGGCACGCAGGTGCTCGACATCCGCCAAGAGGCGGGATTTGAGGCCCATGAGCACGGGGATGAGCACGGTGATGACCACAAGGACGAACATGATCACGGTCACTCGCACGGCCACGACCATGATCATGGGCACGGCACACTTGATCCGCATGCCTGGCTAAACCCCGAAAACGGCGCGTATTGGCTGGGCATCATCGCAGAAGAATTGAGCGCAATCGACCCGGAGAACGCAGCGCAATACGCCGCCAATGCCGCCGCCGGGCGCGCCGAAATTGAGGCCGCCACAGCCGATGCACAAGGCATCCTCGCTCCGCATCAAGGCACCCCCTATGTGGTTTTCCACGACGCCTATCAGTATTTCGAAGGGGTTTTCGGGATGCCCGCTGCGGGCGCGATAACGACAGGGACTGATGCAGGCCCAAGCCCTGCCCGGATCGCCGAAATCCGTGATGTGATCACCCAGACAGAGGCCGCTTGTGTCTTTTCGGAGGCAGAGTTCAACCCCACATTGATCGAGACCGTATTCACCGAAGGCGGGGCTGGAACAGCCGTGATTGATCCCCTTGGCACCTCACTGCCCAGCGGCGCGAATATGTATCCCACTCTCATTCGCACGCTTGCAACGGACATGGCAGAGTGCTTTGCCAACGCCGCCAAATAAACATTATATCAGCGCGTTACGGGAGAGTTGCCTGCGGGCAATTCTCCCTATGCCACATTCAGAAGAAGCTGGCTTAAGCGGGGCAGGGCGGTTTCGTAGGCTCCCTGGATGACCAAATCCTCGCCTTTTGGTGACTTCA
>CALGEH010000017.1 GCA_937881735.1 uncultured Shimia sp. | reverse complement strand
GTCTTGTCGCCCAGAAGGATTTCTGCGTTGGTGCCCACATCGACGATCAGCACGAGATCATCGGATTTGCCCGGCTCTTCCGACAGCGCCACGGCGGCGGCATCGGCCCCGACATGGCCCGCGATGCAGGGCAGAATGTAAGTGCGCGCGCGGGTGTTGATCGCGGTGAGGCCCAGATCGCGTGCATCCATCGAGATGCTCTCGGATGTGGTGAGCGCGAAAGGGGCTTGTCCCAGCTCAACCGGGTCAATCCCCAAGAGAAGGTGGTGCATGACCGGATTGCAGACGATCACCGTCTCCACGATCAGCGCAGGATCAATCCCCGCTTCGGTCGCGATCTCGGCAAAAAGCGTGTCCATCGCCTCGCGCACGGCGCGGGTCATTTCCTTGTCCCCGCCGGGGTTCATCATCGCGTAGGAGACCCGGCTCATCAGGTCTTCGCCAAAGCGGATTTGCGGGTTCATGATGCCCGAGGATGCAGTGACAGCGCCGGTTTCGAGATCGGTCAGATGCGCCGCGATGGTGGTGGAGCCCAGATCGATGGCCAGCCCGTAGAGCCCACCCTCATGCAGCCCCGGCCAGATTTCGATCAGCCGTGCAACGGTGTCTGTGTGGGACTTATGCAGCGCCACTGTGACCTGCCATTTGCCCTTGCGCAGAACGGGTTGCAGCTTGGACAGGAGCGTCAGATCGGCCCGGATTGCGGGGATCTCCCATTGCTCGCGCAGGGCGCGCTCAAGCCGCTCCAGATCGCCTGTGGGCGTGTGCATGTCGGGCTCGTCCACCTCGACGAAATAAAGCCGCGTGGCGGGGTCCATGACCATCGCGCGGGTGGAGGCGGCCTTGCGCACGACCTGGCGGTGGACCTGAGATTCGGGCGGCACGTCGATGACGATATCGCCCCTGACGGTGGCCTGACAGCCGAGGCGGCGACCGGTTTTGAGGCCGCGTTTGTCGTCATAGCGCTGCTCGACCGAGTTCCAGTCTGACAAGGCCCCCTCAAGCGCCGTGATACCGTGCTTGGAGAACTCACCATAAGAGGGGGTGATCTGGCATTTGGAACAGATGCCGCGCCCGCCACAGACCGAATCGAGATCGACGCCCAGTTGGCGCGCGGCCGTGAGAACAGGTGTGCCGACCGGGAAATGACCACGTTTGCCCGAGGGCGTGAAGACGACGAGGGGATCGGTGCTCATGGGTGCTCCTTGGCGGTGCGCGGGTGCGCGCGCGGATGTCTGCGCAGACCATAGAGTTTTAGCGCGCGCGGGGCGGGTGGATTGCGTCATAATAATGCACGCGTGCGGCATGATGCGAGGCTGGTGGCCTGATCCAAAGGAGCGCGCTGTCGCGCGCGCAGGATCAGCCGGGCCGATCCCTGCGGGAGGGGCCCGGCGGCGGGTGTTCGTGGCGCGCGTGGCGCTTACGCTTTGCGGGCGTGGAAGATGAATCCAAGAAGGTTCAGCAAGAGCTGTGCTGCAAGGATTGATGTGCTGTCCGTTGGGTCATAGGCCGGGGCGACCTCGACCAGATCAATGCCAACGATCTCATGGGTTTGGGCCACGTTTTGCAGGATTTCCAGCACCTCGTAGTAGAGAAAGCCGCCATGGCTGGGCGTGCCTGTGCCGGGGGCTATGGAGGGGCAGAACGCGTCGATATCGATAGTGATGTAGAGCCGTGCGCCTTTGGGGATGCGGGCAGCCGTGGCTGCAGCCCCCAGCGCGCGGGTCTGTCGGACCGACAAGATATCAGAGCCCATGGCGCGGGCGGCAGCGTAGCCTTCCTTGGCGGTTGAGGAGACGTTGCGGATGCCGATCTGTGTGAGGCCTGTGACATAAGGCTTCTCGGCGGCGCGGCGCATCGGGTTGCCATGGCCGTTGCGGACACCGTGGCGTTCGTCCACGAAATCGAGATGAGCGTCGATCTGAAGGATGTGGATGTCGCCATGGCCCTCAAACGCGTCGATGCAGGGAATGTTTATCGAGTGATCGCCGCCAATCGTGACGGGAAGCGCGCCCGCATCCAGCGCCGCGCGCACGGCCTTGGCGATATTAGCGTGGCTCTGGCCCGTATCGGTATGGACGATATCGGCGTCGCCCATATCCTCGATGCGGACATCGCCGGGTAGATAGGTCGTATCATCCTCGTGGTCATAAGCGCCCGCATGGCCAAAGCTGAAGAGGGTCGACGCCTCGCGTACCGATCGCGGGCCGAAGCGCGCGCCGGGGCGGTATTGCGTGCCGCCGTCGAACGGCGCGCCGATGATCGCAATATCGGCGCTGAGCGCGCTCCAATCCGGCTGATAGGGGCGTTTGCCGAAGGTGCAAATGCCCACGAAGGGCAGATCGAGGCGGCCTGTTTCATATCCGTGGGTGCTCATGGCGTTGTCTCCTGATGTGGCGCGTGTGCATAGCCTATCGGCGGCGAAGCCCCGCTGGCAACGGCAGATACGTGCTTTCCTTTCCCCCGCGCCCATGCGATAGGGACGCGCCAAACGAGCTTTGCCAAGGAGATGTGCAATGGAAATCCGTGAGGCCCTTACCTTCGATGATGTTCTGCTTGTCCCTGCGGCCTCGAACGTGCTTCCCAGCACCGCCGATACGCGCACGCGGGTGACGCAATCTATCGCTCTCAACATCCCGCTTCTGAGCTCGGCGATGGACACCGTGACTGAGGGACGCATGGCGATTTGCATGGCGCAGGCGGGTGGCATGGGCGTGGTGCACCGCAACCTCACCATCGAGGAACAGGCCCAGGAAGTGCGCCGCGTCAAACGCTTCGAGAGCGGGATCGTCTACAACCCCATCACCCTCACCGCCGATCAGACGCTGGCCGATGCCAAGGCGCTTCAGGAACGTTACCGCGTGACGGGATTCCCCGTGGTCGATGGATCGGGCCGGGTGGTCGGGATTGTGACCAACCGCGACATGCGCTTTGCGGAGGATGACGCAACACCCGTGCATGCGATGATGACCTCCGACAATCTGGCCCTTCTGCACGAGCCTGCGGAGCTGGAAGAGGCCAAGAGCCTGATGAAAGCGCGCCGTATCGAGAAGCTTCTGGTCACCGATGGGCAGGGCAAGCTGACCGGGCTTTTGACGCTGAAAGACACCGAACAGGCGGTGCTCAATCCGACCGCCTGCAAGGATGAGCTGGGCCGTTTGCGCGTCGCGGCCGCCTCCACCGTGGGCGATGCAGGGTTTGAGCGGTCTCAGGCCCTGATCGATGCGGGCGTGGATATG
>CALGEH010000016.1 GCA_937881735.1 uncultured Shimia sp. | reverse complement strand
ACTTGCCTCCGCTCGACCTTCTCGTTCCGTTCGAGGCCTCGGCCCGTTTGGGCAGCTTCACCCGCGCCGCCGAGGAGCTTTCGGTGACCCAATCCGCAGTGAGCCAGCGGGTCCGCACGCTCGAATCCATTCTCAATACAGCGCTGTTCACAAGATCGCACCGCGCGATCAGCCTCACGGATGAGGGGCGCGAGCTTTTTAACGGGGTGAAGATCGCGCTTCAGCATCTTTCCGCCGCCACGGTCAGCATGCAGCACCGCGACGCGCGGCCCGTGCTCAGGCTGGCCGTGGACACCTCTATCGGGGCGTTTTGGCTGACCCCGCGCCTGTCGAGCTTCCTGTGCGGACATGCGCCGCTGACGGTTGATCTGAGCGTGAGCGATGATGAGGCCGAAATCCTTGGCGCGGACGTGGTCGTGCTGCATGGCAACGGGACGTGGCCCGGCTTTTCCGCGCGGCTTTTGTTCGGCGATGAGGTGGTTCCCGTTTGCGCGCCCTCCTATCTCACCAAATGCCCGGTGACCACGGCGCAGGATATGCTCAAGGCCGATCTGATCGATCTGGATTACAAGCAGTGGAACTGGATGAATTGGGGGATTTGGCTGACGGAGAAGGACCTGAACCCGTCCGAGGCGCGCGTGTTGATCCGCACCGATTCCTATGCTGCCCAGATTGATGCGGCCCGCGCCGGGCTGGGCATCGCGTTGGGCTGGAGCCAGTTGCTGGACGAGGATCTCGCGGCGGGTCGTCTGGTCAAGCCGATCGAGGCAAGCGTTCAGACATCCTATGGCTATTACCTGCTGCTGAGGCACGGGGCTGATGAGACCGCGCATGCGTTGGCGGAGCACATGTGCGCGTATATGGGCGAGAGCGCGGCCTGAGACGGCGGACTGAGACGCGCCGAAGGCCGCACAATCCTGCGCGGCCTTCGGCATTTCCTCGAGGGGAGGATCAGTTCAGAACATCGGGCCAGTTGGCATCCGCCTTGGCGATACGGCCGGGCACGTCCTTGAGCCATGTCCGTTGAATGCGCTGGTTGAAGTTGAGGTAGAGCTTGTCGTCCACGATCTTCCACGCGTCCGGGTCGATCTCGGCCGTGTAGCCTTCGGAGACCGCATAGGCGCAATACCCGCCGTATTGCGGCGCGTATTTCGCGGGGTTGGCCTCGAATGCGGCCTTGTTTTCGGCGCTGGAGAAGTGCCATGTGGCGCCGTCCCACTCAAGCGCGTGCTCGACGCTGCCTTTGGTGGGTTGGCCTTCCGCGAAGTAGGCCACGGTATCGTAGCCGCCGATCACGGCCCCATCTTCGATGAAATACGCCTCCGTCTCGGCGAAAGCGGGCAGGGTGGCGAGGGCGGTCGTGGCCGAAAGGGCGATGGCGGCGGTGAGGAAGGTGCGGCGTGTGGGCATGGGGGATCTCCTGTGATGCGCGGCGTGTCTGTGCGATCTATGTGGAGGCATATGTGCGCCCGCGTAATCCCCCCTCGCGGCTTTGTGACGGGGCGGGGCCCGCGCGTGATGCGGCTGTAACGTGGCTCAGACGGAGAGGGTGGCGGCCACGGCGCGCGTCCACCTTGCATAGCGCGCATCGCGTATCTCTGGCGCCATGGCGGGTGTGAACGACCGCTGGCGCGCCCATGTGGCGGCAAAGGCGTCCTGTCCGGGGTAGAGCCCGATCTGCATCCCGGCGAGCCACGCAGCCCCAAGCGCTGTCGTCTCCAGCACATGCGGGCGGTCCACGGGAGCGCCGGTGATGTCCGCGAGAAATTGCATGGTCCAGTCCGACCCGCTCATCCCGCCATCCACGCGCAGGGTGGGGGCATCCTTTTCGGGCCAATCGGCGTGCATGGCCTCCAAGAGGTCACGGGTCTGAAACCCCACGGATTCGAGCGCGGCCCGCGCCATTTCCGCAGGCCCGGTGCCGCGCGTGAGCCCGTAAGCCGCGCCGCGACAGTCCGCATTCCAATAGGGCGCGCCAAGCCCGGTGAAGGCAGGCACAAGGATCACATCCTGCGCGGGGTCAGCGGCCTCGGCGAGCGTGCTTGTCTCGGAGGCGTGGGTGATGATCCGCAGCCCGTCGCGCAGCCATTGCACCACGGCCCCGGCCACGAAGATCGAGCCTTCGAGCGCATAGGTCGGCTTGCCGTTCAGCTGATAAGCGATGGTGGTGAGCAGGCGGTTTTCGCTCAGCACAGGTGTGTCGCCGGTATTGAGCAGCGCGAAACATCCCGTGCCATAAGTAGATTTCATCATGCCGGGTTTGAAACAGGCCTGCCCCACGGTGGCCGCTTGCTGATCCCCCGCGACGCCCCGGATCGGGATGGGGGTGCCGAAATGTTCAGGAAGGCAGGTGCCGAAATCATCGGCGCTGTCGCGCACCTCGGGGAGCATCTCCATGGGGATGTCCAGAAGGGCACAGATCTGCGCGCTCCACGCGCCTTTGTGGATGTCATAGAGCAGCGTGCGCGCGGCGTTTGTGGCATCCGTGGCATGGACCGCCCCGCCGGTGAGGTGCCAGATCAGAAAGCTGTCGACCGTGCCGAAAAGCAGTTCGCCCTTGGCCGCCCGTGCGTGCGCGCCGGGATGCTGATCGAGGATCCATTTCAGCTTCGTGCCCGAGAAATAGGGGTCGAGCAGCAGGCCAGTCTGTACGCGCACCAGCCGCTCGTTACCGGCGGCGCGCAGGCTGGCGCACGTCTTGGCCGTGCGGCGGTCCTGCCAGACGATGGCATTGCAGAGGGGTGCGCCTGTGGTGGCGTCCCAGACGATGGTCGTCTCGCGCTGATTGGTGATGCCGATGGCCGCGACGGGGCCGGATTTCTTGAGCGCGGCGCGGCAGGTGGAGAGGGTGGTGGACCACAGATCCTGCGGATCATGCTCGACCCAGCCGGAGGCGGGGAAATGCTGCGCGAACTCGGCCTGCGCGGTGGCCACCGGGCGCAGATCGGCGTCGAAGACGATAGCGCGGGTGGAGGTGGTGCCCTGATCGATGGCGAGTATTTGGCTCATGGGGCACTCCGGTCCGTGGGGTCTTCGGGAAAGCTTAGGCCTCTGCGTGCGCCTTGCCAATCGCCGCTGTGCGCATCCATGCATCAAGCGCTGCAATCTCACCCGCGCTCATCTTGAGGCCCAGCCGTGTGCGCCGCCAGACGATATCCTCGGCGGTCTGCGCATATTCATGCGCCATTTGCCAGCGCGCCTCGGCCTCGGTCAGGCCCGCGCCGAAATCCCGGCCCAGATCGGCGCGTGTTTTGGCGGTGCCCAGCATCTCCCGCGCCTCGGTGCCATAGGCACGGATCAGGCGGCTTGCCTCAGCGGGGTTGAGAAAAGGATAGTCGTGCTCAAGTGCGGCGGTCAGCTTTGCCACGCCGTCTACCGGGAAATCGCCGCCGGGCAGGGGCACGCCTGCGGTCCATTTGCCCTTAGCATTGGGAAAATACGCGGCAAGCTCGGCCAGCGCGGCCTCAGACAGGCGGCGGTAGGTCGTGATCTTGCCACCGAAGATGTTGAGAAGCGGTGCTGCGCCGGAGATCTCCAGCCGCAGGACATAATCGCGGGTGGCGGCGGTGGCGCTGCTGGCGCCGTCATCATAGAGAGGGCGCACGCCGGAATAGGTCCAGACGATATCCTCGCGCGTCACGGCGCGTTTGAAATACTGGCTGGCGAAGTGGCGCAGGTAATCGGCCTCGGCCTCGCTGCATTCGGGCGGCGTCCGCGGGTCGGAATGTTCAGCATCTGTGGTGCCGATCAGGGTGAAATCGCCTTCATAGGGGATCGCGAAAATGATGCGGCCATCCTCCCCTTGGAAGAAATAGCTGCGGTCGTGATCAAAGAGCTTGCGCGTGACGATATGGCTGCCGCGTACGAGGCGGACGCTGTCGGCGCTGTTGAGGCCGATCGTGGTCTGGATCACCTCTGCCGCCCAGGGGCCAGCGGCGTTGATGAGGGCGCGGGCGTGGTGCGTCTGGGGGCCGTCGGGCCCCTCCAGCGTGACCTCCCACAGATCGCCCACGCGCCGTGCGTGGGCCACACGGGTCCGGGTGAGGATGCGCGCGCCCCGCGCCTCGGCGTCGCGGGCATTGAGGACGACAAGGCGTGAATCCTCGATCCAACAATCGGAATACTCATAGGCTGTGCGGTATTTATCCTTGAGCGCTGCACCCGCCGGATCGGTTTGCAGATTGAGGCGGCGGGTTCCGGGCAGGATTTTGCGCCCGCCCATGTTGTCATAAAGAAAGAGGCCCAGCCGGATCAGCCATGCAGGCCTGCGCCCGCGCATCCACGGCATGAAAAACGTCAGAAGCCGCGAGGTGGGCGTGCCCGCCTCAAAGCGCATGTCCTTGTGGTAGGGCAGCACGAACCGCATGGGCCAGCTGATATGCGGCATGGCGCGCAGGAGCGTTTCGCGCTCTTCCAGAGCCTCGCGGACAAGGCGGAACTCGAAGAATTCCAGATAGCGCAGGCCGCCATGAAAGAGCTTGGTCGAGGCCGAAGAGGTGCCCGAGGCCAGATCGCCTTTTTCGGCCAGTGTCACGCTCAGGCCCCGCCCGGCCGCATCGCGCGCGATGCCGCAGCCATTGATGCCGCCACCGATGATGAAGAGGTCCACGGGGTTGGTCATATGCGCGCTCCTTCTGGGTGAGGGGAAACCGCAGGGGTGAGGCGGAGTCAAACATAAATGTCTGATACTGTTCGGTTTGGGGCGGGAATTGCGGTGATGGATGTAGGT
>CALGEH010000015.1 GCA_937881735.1 uncultured Shimia sp. | reverse complement strand
ACCACCTCGCGCACCGCCTCGCGCCCCGTGGCCTCGATCGCGGGGGTCAGGGGGATGCCCGCGGCGGCGGCGGCGCGCTCCACCTCCTGCCGGGTCTTGGAGCCTTCTTCGCGAAACACGAGCGGATGGGCCGCAATCTCGGCCAAACTCATCGCGGAGGGCAGGGCGAGGGTGCGGGCGGCAAAGGCCACGATGGGCGAGGTGCCCAGATCGCGTGTCAGCATATCGGTGCCGGGGTCCACCGCGCCGACCACGCCGATCTCCGCATCATAGCTGCGCAAGGCGCGCGTGATCTGCGCAGTATTCCCCGTGCGCAGGGAGATGAAGACGCCTGGATGGCGCTGCCGGAAGGCGCGCAGGCGGGCAGTGAGGTGAAAGGCACTATCGGCGATGATCCTGAGCCGCCCTTCAAGGGCGGTGCGCCCCTCGCTGAGGACTTCGGTGATCTCATCCTCGACCTCGAAAAGCTTCTTGGTGCAGATCAAGAGCTGCGCGCCCGCCTGCGTCAGGGTGACCTGGCGCTGACCGCGATCAAAGAGCAGCACGTCGTGATCCACCTCCAGCTTGCGCACCTGCTCGGATACGGCAGGTTGCGTGAGCGACAACGCCTCGGCGGCGCGCGAGAACCCGCCATGGATGGCGACGTGGTGAAAGGCGCGGATCTGGCTGTAACGCATGGGAGACTCCCTTTTCCCCAGTATAAGCCCAGCCTTTAGCCCTATTGCAATTAGTAATTTTTCATATGGGTGCGCGCGGCATAGAAAGGCATCATACACGCCATCCCAAGGAGCGCGCGCCATGTCGTCCACCCCCGCCCCCCTTCCTGCGCCCGAGATGGGCGAACCCTATCTTCTGACACCCGGCCCGCTGACCACATCTGCCGCGGTCAAGCATGCCATGTTGCGCGATTGGGGCAGCTGGGACGAAGATTTTCGCGCCATGACCCGCGAGATGCGCCGTGGCTTGCTGGAGCTGATCGGGCCGGGTGCCGACGCCTATGACTGCGTGCCGATCCAAGGCTCGGGCAGCTACTGCGTGGAGGCGATGCTGGGCACGTTTGTTCCCAAGGATGGCAAGGTGCTGGTCCTGTCGAACGGCGCCTACGGCCAGCGGGCGGCGCAGACGATGGAGGTGCTGGGCCGTGCTCACCGTCTTTTGGACAAGGGCGATTACATGCCGCCGCGCGGGGATGAAGTGGCCGCGATCCTCGCCGAGGACGCGACGATCACCCATGTGTTGATTATCCATTGCGAGACAAGCTCCGGCATCCTCAACCCGGTGGAAGAGATTGCCGCCGCCGCCCACGCCGCCGGGCGCGAAGTGCTGATCGACAGCATGTCGGCCTTTGGCGCGATCCCTCTGGAGGCCGAGGCGATCGGCTATACCGCCATGGTGTCGTCCGCCAATAAATGTATCGAGGGCGTGCCCGGCTTCGGCTTCGTCATTGCGCGCAAGGCGGCCCTTGAGGCATCGAGGGGCAATTGCCACTCGCTCAGCCTTGATATCCACGCGCAATGGGCGGCGATGGAGAAAACCGGGCAGTGGCGCTTTACGCCTCCCACTCATGTGGTCGCGGCCTTTCTTGAGGCGCTGCGCGCGCACAAGGCCGAGGGCGGCGTGGCCGCACGCGGCGCGCGTTACACGAAAAACCGCGATACGGTGGTGGAGGGGATGCGCGATCTGGGCTTCGAGACGCTTTTGGCGGATCGTTGGCTCAGCCCCATTATCGTGACGTTTTTCTGCCCCGCCGATCCGGCGTTCGACTTCGCCACCTTCTACGAGGCGATGAAGGCACGTGGGTTCATCATCTATTCCGGCAAGCTGACCGTGGTGGACAGTTTCCGCATCGGCTGCATCGGCCAGATGGACGAATATGTGATGCGCGCCGTGGTTAATGCGGCCCGCGACACCCTGTCCGAGATGGGCGTGGTTTCTGCCGCGCCGCCCGCCAAAGCGCTGGAAGAGCGCAAGAAACTCGCGGCCTGACGCGGCCTCCGCACACCAATATACTGACGCAAATTCCCAGAAGGACACAGACATGCCCATCACATCCCCGGTCATCGCCAACGACCGCACATACCCGGCCCCCAAAACCTGCGCGATCGCCATCTGCCTTGACGGGTGCGAGCCGGAATACCTCGAAGTGGCCATCGCCGAGGGGCTGATGCCCACGTTGAAACGCATGCGCGCCGAGGGCACGGACCGTCTGGCCCATTCGGTGATCCCGAGCTTCACCAACCCCAACAACATGTCCATCGCCACCGGGCGGCCCCCGTCGGTGCACGGCATCTGTGGCAACTTCCTCTATGATCCTGACACCGGGACCGAGGTGATGATGAACGATGTGCGTTTCCTGCGCGCGCCCACAGTCTTCTCCAAATTCTACGAAGCTGGCGCGCGGGTGGCCGTGGTGACGGCGAAGGACAAGCTGCGCGCGCTTCTGGGCGCGGGGCTGAAATTCGACGACGACCGCGCGATTGCGTTTTCCTCCGAGCGGTCTGCGGACACCACCGTGGCCGAGCACGGGATCGACCGGGCGAGCGATTGGCTGGGCATGCCCGTGCCGGAGGTCTACTCCGCCGAGCTGTCCGAGTTCGTCTTTGCCGCTGGCGTGAAAATTCTCAAGGAATGGGCGCCTGACGTGATGTATCTGTCCACGACCGACTATGTGCAGCACAAGTTCGCGCCGCATCAGCAAGGCGCCAAGGATTTCTACGCCATGTTCGATAAATATCTGGCAGAGCTGGATGCCATGGGCGCGGCGATCGTGGTCACGGCGGACCACGGGATGAAGCCCAAGCATGACGCGGCGGGCGACCCAAAGGTGATCTATGTTCAGGACCTGATGGATGAGTGGCTGGGCAAGGACGCGGCCCGGGTGATCCTGCCCATCACCGACCCTTATGTGGTTCACCACGGCGCGCTGGGCTCGTTTGCAACCGCCTACCTCCCCGAGGGTGCGGATGCGGCCGATATCATCAAGCGGCTGGCCGCGCGCGAGGAAATCCTTGAAGTGATGAACAAGGCCGACGCGGTGGCGCGGTTCGAGCTTCCGGGGGACCGGATCGGCGATATCGTGATGATCTCGACCGAGAACATGACCCTTGGCACGTCCGAGCATCGCCATGATCTGGCCGCCCTCAACGAGCCGCTGCGCAGCCACGGGGGCCTGACCGAGCAGGAAGTGCCCTTCATCGTGAACCGGGTGATTGATCTGCCGAACCAACCCGAGCTTCGCAATTTCGACGCGTTCTTCTATGCCACCACGGCGGCCGCGCAATGAGCAGCGTGGACATCCGCCATGAGGGGATGCGCATCGGCGGCGAGGTTGTCTTTGCCGACAAGGTTGTCGAGGTGCGCTATCCCTACACAAATGAAGTAATCGGCACCGTACCTGCGGGCACGGCGGAGCATGCGGCGAAAGCGTTCGAGATTGCAGCGGCTTATCAGGCGAAGCTCACGCGGTACGAGCGCAGCCAGATCCTGACCCGCGCAGGTGAATTGATCGGCGAGAAGCGCGAGTATCTGGCGAAATGGCTGACGCTGGAGCTGGGTATTTGCCACCAGCACGCGATCTATGAGACCAAGCGCGCGCAGGACGTCTACCAGTTTGCTGCGATGCAATCGATGAACGATGACGGCGAGATTTTCTCCTGCGATCTCACGCATAACGGCAAGGCGCGCAAGATCTATACCAAGCGCGAGCCTGTGCGCGCGATCTCGGCCATCACGCCGTTCAATCACCCACTCAACATGGTCAGCCACAAGATCGCGCCGTCGATTGCCACCAACAATTGCATGGTGTGCAAGCCGACGGAGCTGACGCCGCTGACCTGTATCGCGCTGGCCGATATCCTCTATGAGGCGGGCCTTCCGCCAGAGATGTTTCAGGTGGTGACGGGTCTGCCGGCGGACATCGGCGATGAGATGATCACCAACGACAATATCGACATCATCACCTTCACGGGCGGCGTGCCTGTGGGCAAGATGATCGCATCCAAGGCCGGGTATAAGCGTCAGGCGCTGGAACTGGGTGGGAACGACCCGTTGATCATCTGCAACGATCTGAGCGACGCGGATCTTGATCGCGCGGCGACGATTGCCGTTGCGGGGGCCACGGGCAATTCAGGCCAGCGCTGCACTGCGATCAAGCGGATCTTGGTGCAGGAAAGCGTGGCGGTCAGGTTTGTCCCACTGGTGCTGGAGAAGGCGCAGCGGATCAAGTTTGGCGATCCGCAGGACCCCGAGACCGAGCTTGGCTGCGTGATCCATGCTGAGGCGGCGGAGCTTTTTGAACGCCGGGTGTTCATGGCCGAGGCGGCAGGGGCGGACATCCTCTATCATCCGGGTCGTGAGGGTGCTTTGCTGCCGCCCATCGTGGTGGATCACGTGCCCCATGACAGCGAACTGGTGATGGAAGAGACCTTTGGCCCGATCATTCCCATCGTGCGCGTGCCCGATGATGACGCGGAGGTGATGCGGATCTCGAACTCGACTGAGTTCGGACTCAGCTCCGGCGTATGCACCAATGATCTGACCCGTGCGATTGCCTATATCAACGGGTTGAACGTGGGCACCTGCAACATCTGGGAACAGCCGGGATACCGGATCGAGATGTCGCCCTTCGGCGGGATCAAGGACAGCGGCAACGGCGTCAAAGAGGGCGTGATCGAGGCGATGAAGTTTTTCACCAATGTGAAGACATATTCGCTGCCATGGCCGGAGTGAC
>CALGEH010000014.1 GCA_937881735.1 uncultured Shimia sp. | reverse complement strand
GGCGCGGGCCTCGGGTGGTTCTCCAAGGAGGCCCCGGCCCAGACCGCCCTTGCAGAGGTCCAAAGCGATTGGGCCGTCCAGGACGGCACGCTCGGTATCGCCATCACCCAAGGCGGTGCGGACGTCGCGGGCAGCTTTGCAGATTGGACCGCCGAGATCACCTATACCGAGATCCCGGACGCAAGCGGCCATCACGGCGCGGTCAGCGTGACCATCGCAATCCCCTCCCTGACCCTCGGGTCGGTCACGGGCCAAGCGATGGGTGCGGATTTTTTCAACGCCAAGACGCATCCCACCGCCACGTTCGAGGCGGACCTCATCACCCGCGAGGGCGCTTTGAGTGCGGACGGCACACTCAGGATCAAAGAGGCCGAAGTGCCCGTGACGATGCCCGTGACGCTCACCATAGAGGGTGATATCGCCACGGCGTCGGGCGCGCTCACCGTCGATCGGCGTGATTTTGGCATCGGGATGAGTGTGGGCGACGAGGCCTCACTGGCCTTTGGGGTCGAGATCAGCTTCACGTTGACCGCCCAGCGCTGAATGCAAAAACGCCTGCGCGAGGTCTCCCCCGCGCAGGCGCATAGATCAAACGCAGCGTGGCTTACTCGGCCTTCTGCGCCTCAATGGAAATCTCGACATCAAGCTCGTCGCCCACATTGGGGGCGAAGTTGCCAAGCCCGAAATCGGAGCGCAGGATTTTGGTCTCGGCGTCAAAGCCGATCCATTCCTTGCCAGCCATGGGGTGCATGCCGGCCTTGTTCAGCTCGGCCTCCAGAACCACGGATTTGGTCACGCCATTGATCGTGAGGTCGCCAGTGATCAGCGCCTCGTTCTCATCGGTGACGGAGATTTCAGTGGAGGTGAAGGTGATCATATCGCCCTCTGCCGCGGCGAAGAAATCATCACCCATGAAGTGGTTGAAGCGCGCTTCCCACCCGGTGAAGAGCGACATGACAGGGATCGACACGTTCACAGAAGAGTTGGCAGGGTCTTCCTGATCGAACATGATCTCGCCTTCAAAGCCAGAGAACATGTTGAATGTAGTGGAAAATCCAAGGTGGTCATAGGAAAACAGCACGTGGCTGTGGCTCGCGTCGAGCGTGAATTTCTCAGGGGCGGCATGGGCGCTCGTGGCGGCAAGGCCAAGGGCTGCGGCGAGGATCATCGGCTTCATTGGGATCTCCTTGTTGGGTTTGTTATCACCGACAGGAAATATAGCGCATGCTGTTGATTGCAATTGCGCATCGCTCAACACTGCGTGTGCGCAGCGGCGTTTCGCCACCGCTGCGCGCTTCGTTCAGCGTCAGGCTTTGGGGCGGTTGAGCAAGCTGCGCAAAGCGCCCTCGACCTCGGCATCCTCAACTGGCAGCGCAATCAGCGGCTCACCCGTCTTGTCGCGTGCCGTCAGCAAGCCATCGCGCAATTCAATCTCGCGCAAACCGTCAATCGCGTGGCTTGTCTGCGAGGTCACCTGCCCACGCCGATCGCGCATGATCACGGTCAACTGCCGGGTTTTTGTATCGATAAGCACCTCAGGCGCGTCATTGCGGCGCGATATGCCAATCATCGCTGCGCCCCCGACAAGGAACGTGGCCGAGACCAGCAACTTGGTCAGTTGCATCGCCGCATCGCCTTCCATGCCCGGCACAATCCAGAGACCGATCGAAGCCCCCATCGCCGCCATACCGGCACAGCGCAGCGCCAGTGCGCGCAAAACGCTGTCTACCTTGGCGGGCGTGTAATAAGCAGGAATAACCCGTTGGCTGCGCAACGGCCCATCAGGCATCATGGTATCGGGAAGTGCTGTCATGGCTTTGCCCTCGCAAATGGTTTCGGCGTTTCTTCTTGGTTAACAACTGATTAAGAAAGAGGGCGTCAATGCGGCGGCCATGCGGAGATGTTCGGGCAAAGCGGCGCCGCCTGCGCTGGCCCGTCTGTGCCCTTGCGCCGCTATGCGTTCTGCCCTATCAGGGCGCTTCCTTCTGCACGTTTGATGAACCGCGCAGACTCTCGTGGCAGGGCCGCAGAAGGATAGATGCCCCGCCTATGAAATGCGCCTTGATAGAAGTGGATCTGAAACATGTCGTTTTACGAGCATGTCTTTATCTCGCGGCAGGATCTCTCCTCCGCACAGGCCGAGGGCCTGATCGAACATTTCGGCACCGTTCTGGCCGACAATGGCGGAAAACTCGTCGAGCACGAGTATTGGGGCGTCAAAACGATGGCCTACAAGATCAACAAAAACCGCAAGGGCCACTATGCCTTCCTGAAGACCGATGCGCCTGCCGCCGCGGTGCAGGAGATGGAACGTCTGATGCGCCTGCATGACGACGTGATGCGCGTGATGACCATCAAGGTCGACGGTCACGAAGAGGGCCCTTCGGTCCAGATGCAAAAACGCGACGAGCGTGCCGAGCGCCGCGAGCGCGTTGATCAACACCTGAGATAAGGACATTAAAACATGGCTACGAAACCATTTTTCCGCCGTCGCAAGGTCTGCCCATTCTCGGGCGACAATGCACCCAAGATCGATTACAAGGATACGCGCCTGCTGCAACGGTATATCTCCGAGCGCGGCAAGATCGTGCCCTCCCGTATCACCGCCGTCTCGGCCAAGAAGCAACGCGAGCTGGCCCGTGCCATCAAGCGCGCCCGCTTCCTCGCCCTGCTGCCCTATGCCGTCAAGTAAGGAGACCCTGACATGCAAGTGATCCTTCTCGAACGCGTGGCCAAGCTTGGCCAGATGGGCGAAGTCGTCGACGTAAAGTCCGGCTATGCCCGCAACTATCTGCTGCCACAGGGCAAGGCCCTCTCGGCGTCGCAAAAGAACATTGCTCAATTCGAGACGCGTAAATCGCAGCTCGAAGCGCAAAACCTTGAGACCCGCAAAGAAGCCGAGGCGATGGCCGAAAAGTTGAATGGTCAACAGTTCGTCGTGATTCGCCAGGCCGCCGACTCGGGCGCGCTTTACGGCTCCGTCACAACACGCGATGCCGCCGATGCTGCCTCCGAAAATGGCTTCACCGTCGATCGCAAGCAAGTGGCTCTGGTTAACCCGATCAAGGATCTGGGCCTGCACGATGTGCATGTCTCGCTCCACCCCGAGGTTGACGCGACCATCACGCTGAACGTGGCACGCTCGCCCGAAGAGGCCGAATTGCAAGCCTCCGGCAAATCCATCCAAGAGATGGCCGCCGAAGAAGAGGCCGCTGCGGATTTCGAGATTGCCGAGTTGTTCGACGATATCGGCGCCGCCGCCTCCGAGGATGGCGATCTGGCCGAGACGGTCGAAGACGTTCTGCCCGAAAGCGATACGGACGAAGAGACGGCCTGACCCCTCTCGCCCTAAAACAGTCAAAAGCCGCGCGGGGAGACCTGCGCGGCTTTTTTCATGTCTGGATCGTTATGCGATCAAAAGGCTGCGATCAGCCCATCCCGAGCGCTTCTTTATACATCTCCAACACCGCCTCTTCCTCGGCGATATCATCCTTGTCGCGCTTGCGCAGGGCGATCACCTTGCGCATGACCTTGGTGTCATAACCGCGGCCTTTGGCCTCAGCCATCACCTCTTTTTGCTGCTCGGCCACGTCTTTCTTCTCGGCCTCCAGCCGCTCATACCGTTCGATGAACTGGCGCAGCTCATCTGCGGTGACGCGGTAGCTGCTATCGGGGCTGGTGTCGTTCATATCTGTCTCTCCGGGGGGCTATCAGGGGCGTTCTGGGTAACCCGCCGCCCGCGCGCCTGCAAGGCCCCGCTTGAGCTTGCCACGCTTTTCCACTACCTCGGCCACAAGGGCAAACCTGCAAGGAGGCAGCGCCATGGAATACCTCGTTTGGGCCGGTGCGGCAGTCTCTTTGATCGGCTTGGGTGGCCTCGTCTATTGCATCGGACAGGTCTGGCGCGCGCGCCGCGCAGGCATGGGCGAGGACGACATGCGCGACCTGCTGAAACGCGTGGTGCCGGTCAATTCCGGCGCGCTTTTCTTGTCGATGATCGGCCTGATGATGGTTGTTGTGGGGATCGTGCTCAGCTAGGCGCGCCCGTAGAACCCGCGCACCTCACGCACCATGCGCTGAAGCCCGTCACACGGCGTCCAGAGGCCAATATCCAGATCGCGCCAGCCGCGCATCTGCATCATGAGGCCCGGCAGACCTTCCTCATCCGCCTGCCACAAAATCCCACCTGCCGCGCGTGGCAGGCCATGTGCCATCATGAGCGCCAGATCAATATCGCCCGCACGCGCGGCAATCTTTGCCTCCCAAAGCCGCGCCGCCTCATTCACAAGCACCGCGCGCAAAGCCCCCGCCGCCGTCTCGGGTGCGTCTTTCCCCGTGTCCAAATCCTTGCGTCGCTCCGGCCCAGCCCCGCTATAGCGATATACGCCCTGCCCCGCCCGCGCGCCTGATTGCCCCTGCGCAATCAGGCGGTGTAACAGACCGCCCGCCTGAAGCCCTGCCGCCCCCCGCGCAGCACCCAAAAGCTCCAAACGGCCCAGCGCCGCCTTGAGCCCTGCGGCGTCCATCTGCCGAAACGGGCCATGCGCAAAGCCAAGCCGCTCCGCCCCCGCGTCCACGGCATAGGGGTTGTGCCCAGCTTCCGCCAGGGCAAGGGCTGCGCGCCAAAACACCCAGTCCAGATTGCGCCCGATCATGCCGGGCATCGGGGCCGCGCGCAGCACGGTCTTGCCCGCCTGCATCAACGCGGCGCGCAACCGCTCCGCCGCGTCCCCCGCTTCCGGTCCCACCGCCATTTCGCACAGCTTCGCTACATGCGCCGGAGCATAAAGCCTGAGCCATAGCGCATCCGCGCCAAGCCCGGGGTGCACACCATCTCCCTCGCTGATCCGCACACGCAGCGCGTCTGGGAGACCTTGCACCCCGCGCCCGCCCATCTCGAAAATAGCATCCGCGCCGGACATATCAGCCCCCACCAAAAGCCGCGACAGCCGCTCCGCCCGGACCTGTGCCGTCATCAACCCTCGTGCAACCGCGCCGTCATAAACCTGCGCCACAGATTGGCGCGTGGCTTCATTCTGGCTCTTTTGCTCAAACGCCAGATGCACCCGCCACCCCGCATCCAACGCCATCACGGAAACTTCTGTGAACGACCCTCGCAGCCCCGACAGCACAATCTCTCGCAGCGGCGCGCCTTTGGGGTTCGCTGGCCGCGCCACGCGGCTTTGAGTGACCAACAGATGGCGCGCGATGCGTGACGCCCGCGACACCCGGGCCTCTTCATAAGCCAAAAGCTCAAGCTCCAGGCCCTGCGCGAGCGGCAGGAGCATCGCCGCCTCAACAGCGCGAAGAATCCCATCTCGGGCCGGCACCTCCTCCCGTGCGGCACCCAGCGCAGCCGCATAGGCCCCCGCATCGGTAAACCCCTCGCGCCGGTCCTCGACCCGACGCGTACCACCCTTGGCCAATGTCTCCGCATGGTGCAGAGCGGCCTCCAGAACATCGCCGCTGGCCACCTCATCGATCAAATCGGCAACCTCGGGAGCACCCGCCTGAAAGCTCCGCGCACCCAACATCGCCTCCAGCGCCAGAGCAGCGCCACCCAAGCGCGGCAAAAGCTGCGTCAGCCCCGCACAGGGCACCAGATGCAGCTGCGCATCCGGCACCGCAACCCTCAGATCAGGCGTGGCCACCCGACCATGCGCCGCAAGAGCCAAACCCAGAGCCGCCCCAAGCGCCGCCCCTTCAAGGGCCGCAACCACAGGCAGGTGGCTTTCATTCAGCGATGTGATCAGCGCGGCCATGTCACGTGCGGCTTGGGGGCTGTCATGCTCGGTCACATGGAGACCAACCGAGAATGTGCCGCGCGCGCCAGTCAGCACGATAGCGCGCACAGCCGGGTCTGCGTTGGCCTGCGCCAAGGCGGCGCGCAAACTGGAGCGCAAATCAGGCGTCAGCGCGTTCGACACGCCTCCAGCAAGGCGCAAAATACGGATGCCCTCACGGTCTTCGGTCTCAACATGCCCGGCCAAAATAGCCCCTCCACTCAATTATGCGCATAAAAGCGCGGCCCGCCCTGTCTGGCAAGGTCTTGCGCTGGACAGGTACCCATCGCACGCGGTAGCCTTGACGAAAGCCGCCAGAAAGAACCCCCATGTCGCCCGACGTTACCGCCTTTTTCGACGATGCCACCAATACGATTTCGTATGTGGTGCGCGACCCGATGAGCAGGGCCTGCGCCATCCTCGACACAGTGCTGGATTTCGATCACGCAGCGGGACGCACCTCCACCGCCTCCGCCGACCGGATCATTTCCTTCGTGCGCAAAGAGGCGCTTGAGGTGCAATGGCTGTTGGAAAGCCATGTCCATGCCGATCACCTTTCCGCCGCGCCCTATATTCAGGAGCATCTGGGAGGGCGCATCGGGATTGGCGAAGGGATCTGCGCCGTGCAGGATACGTTTGGCAAAGTGTTCAACGAGGGCACGGAATTCGCCCGCGACGGCTCGCAATTTGACCAGCTTTTCGCCGAGGGCGACAGCTTTCACATCGGACAGATGCGCGGTGACGTGCTGCATACACCCGGCCACACACCCGCCTGCATGACCTATGTGATCGGTGACGCGGCCTTTGTAGGTGATACGCTTTTCATGCCCGATTTCGGCACGGCGCGCTGCGATTTTCCGGGCGGGTGCGCCGATGATCTCTACACCTCCATCCAGAAAATCTTGAGCCTGCCTGAGGCCACGCGCATCTTCGTCGGCCACGATTACAAGGCTCCGGGCCGCGATGAGTTTGCGTGGGAGACGACCGTGGGCGCGCAAAAGGCACTCAACGTGCATATCGGTGGCGCCATCACGAAAGAGGAGTTCACCAAGATGCGCCGCTCCCGTGATGCCACACTGCCCATGCCAAAGCTCATCGTGCCATCTCTGCAAATCAACATGCGCGCGGGCCATATGCCCGAGCCGGACGCGGCGGGCGATGTGTTTCTCAAACTGCCCGTGAACAAGCTCTGATCACTACTCGGCCAGTTGTTCAGCAAAGGCCTTTATGTCCAAAGCGGAGAGTTCAGAAGGTGCCGCGCCCGGCTCCGAGAGGGCTGCATCCTCGACATCCGGCGCGATCCGGTTGGGAGCTGCGCGCTGCGGGGCCTCTTCCACTGCATCAACCGGTAGAGCCGCCCGCTCACTATGAGGCAGCAAAAGCCGCACCGCGCGCAGCCCATCCGATTGACCGAGATGCGCCATGGCCACCACATGCTTCTCGCTGGCCTCCAGCCGGATGCGCATGGGCTTGTCCAACGCCAAGGGCAGCGTATCGCCGGGCTTGAGCCCACACACCTCACCGAGCGGCATCTTGATCCGCCCCAGCACAGCCTCAAGCCGCACCGGCACATCCATCGCACAGGCTTCCAGCGTGCGGGCCAGAACGCCCTCATGCGCGGGATGGTGCGCCTCGGGGATATCGGGCGGTGCAGGCAGGATCAGGGTCAGCGCGCCAGGATGGGCCACATCCCCCGTCTCTACCATCAGGCGCAGCACATGAAAGTCCGGCGCGGTAAGGGCCAGTTGCATCCCGCGCACATCCTCCATCATCACGCCATAGCGGAAGTACTGCCCCCAATGCTCCGGCGTCTCCTCCAAAAGCTGCGCCTCGAACCGGGCCAGCATCGCGTCCACGAGCGGCGCAGAAATCGCCGCATCGGTGCGCGTGACGGCGCGATCGGCGGACGCACGCCCAGACACACGGCCCGTCGTCTGCACCTCAATCAAAGCGCCCAGAAGCCCCAGATCCATCCGCAACGCCCCGCGCGCACCGTCCGGCCCATCGAGCAGGATCAAAAGCCCACCACCGTCAAGCTCACGCCCGAGGCCCGTTTGAGAAATCTCTACCTGCTCCACCGCAACAACGGCCACGGGCATGTCGTAGAGCGCATCGGCAGTTTGGGCGAGCGCCAACCGCAGCGCACGCGACGGCGACATACCGCGCGCCTGATGCTCCGCACGCCCGCTACGCGCCTTGCGAAGGATGACCGTATTGCCGTCTCGCTCGCTCATGCCGGTAAAGCCGCCCCATGCCAAATACAGTGAAGACCCTTCATACCGCGCGGATGGTTACCAGATCCTTTACACCTGCCCGCCCCAGTCAGGATTATTGCGCCGCGAGCCGCGTCTCCACTGGCAAGACCACACGGAAAGTCGCCCCCTTTTGGCCTGGCAGATAGCTGATCGTGCCGCCCAGCCGCGCCATGATCTCGCGACAAATCGCGAGGCCAAGCCCAGCGCCGCTGGTTTTCGTCTCGCCAATGCGCGAGAATTTCTCAAAGATCAGCCCATGATCCGCCATCGCGATCCCGCTGCCATTGTCGGAAAAATCCACCACGAGGCGACCATCCTGCATCCGAGGTTGGATGGTCAGGCGCGGCTCGGGCGCATCGCAATATTTGCGTGCATTGGCGATCAGATTGATGAAGACCTGCGCCAGCCGGTCATGATCGGTGGTCAGCCACACATCTTCCTGAGCCGTCTCGCGGATGATGTGCAGCCCCGGATCGCCGCTTGTCGCGGCCACGGCCCGGTCCAGCATATCGCCCAGCCGCCCACTTTGCGTGTTGAGCGTGACCTTCCCGCTTTCGAGCACGCTGAGGTCCAAAAGATCATCCAAAAGCCGCGTGAGGCGTCGCGATTCGTCGTGAATTATGGAGGAGTATTTCTGCTGCGCCTCCGGGCCCAACTCGCTCGTATCGCGCAAAATCTCGGAAAAGGCGCGGATCGAGGTCATCGGCGTGCGCAGCTCGTGGCTGACCTGACTGAGAAACTCGTCCTTTTGCAATGACAACTGCGTCAGCAACTTGTTGGCCTCGCGCAATTGCCGGGCGGTGCGGGCCTGCTCTTCGGATTTCGCTTCAAGCTGGCTGGAATATTCCATGATCTGCGCCGTCTCGTCGGCCACGGCCAGAAGATCCTCCACCGACACGGCCGCGCGCCCGATGATCTGGCTGATCATCGCATGGGCGGTCGCAGCGCCCACCGAGCCCGAAAGCTCCCGCTCCAGCCGCTCCAGAAACTCGGGCGATGGCTCGGGCAGATAGCCCGACAGCCCCTGCCGCCGCGCCATATCCGCAAAAAGCGCCTGCGCCTCGCGCGCGCCCATGATACGCTGTGACATGATCAGCAGATCTTCGGATTGCGCCATGCCGCCGGACCAGCTTCCTGCTGTGCGCGAGTGCTCGAACACATTGACGAATTGCGCGCCCTGAAGCCGCTCCATCGGGCTGGGAAAGCTGAGGATGGAGCCGATGATGAAAGCCGCTGTATTCAGCAGCAAGGACCACATAACCGCATGCACGACGCTGTCCATGCCCTCCGCCCCGAAAAGCGCATAGGGCCGTAGCCAGCCAAGGCCAAGCGGGCCTGCATCAAACACCGATTGCGGCAAGAGCACACCGGGGCCAAAGCTGGGCAGAAAGAGGCAATAGAGCCAGACGACGAACCCCGTGCAAAGCCCCGCAAGCGCGCCGGTGCGCGTGGCCCCGCGCCAGAAAAGCCCGCCCATCAGCGCGGGTAAAAACTGTGACACGCCCACGAAAGCCACAAGGCCGATGGCCGCCAGCGCTGTGCCCCCGCCCGACAGGCTGAAATAAACATAGCCCAAGAGCACGATCCCCGCGATCGACAGCCGCCGCGCCAAAAGGGCCACCTGCCGCACATCGCCCGAGATGGTCGCCGTGCCACCCGTTGCGCGCAGCCAGATCGGCATAACGATATGGTTCGACACCATGGTCGAGAGCGCAATCGCCGCCACGACCACCATCGACGTGGCGGATGAGAAGCCACCAAGGAAAGACAGGATGGCGAGCCCCTCCTGCCCCGCCAGAAGCGGCAGCTTGAGCACAAAGAGGTCCGGATTCGCGCCCGTTGGCATGACCTCCAACCCCACAGCGGCAATGGGCACCACGAAAAGACTGATGAGCATGAGATAGACCGGAAAGGCCCATGACGCCGTGCGCAGATGCCCCTCATCCTCGTTTTCGACCACCATCACCTGAAACATCCGCGGCAGGCACAAAAACGCCGCCGCCGAGACAAGCGTGAGCCCAGTCCAGCGGCTGGGCGAGACCTCCCAATCAGCGATCTGGCTGGCGTCAATCCGCTCCAATGTATGGACGATCCCGTCGCTGAGCCCCCAGACCACGAAAACCCCTACCGCCAGAAGCGCCAAAAGCTTTACTATCGCCTCAAGCGCGATGGCGATGACCACGCCGTGATGACGCTCGTTCGCGTCGAGGTTTCGCGTGCCGAAAAGGATGGTGAAGACCACAAGCCCCAATGCCACGTAAAGCGCCGTGTCCTGCACGGCACCTGCATCGACAAGTCCCCGTTCCGTCTCGGCAAAGGCGGCGAAGGAGAGGCTCACCGATTGCAGTTGCAGCGCGATATAGGGCGTAGTGCCAATGACGGCGATAAGAGTGACAATGACGGCCAAAAGGTTCGACTTGCCATAGCGCGACGAGATCATGTCCGCGATGGAGGTGATGCGCTGTGCCCGCCCGATCCGCACCAGCTTGCGCAGGCTCCACCACCAGCCGATCATCACCAGCGTGGGACCAAGATAGATGGTAAGATACTCAAGCCCCGACCGTGCGGCAAACCCCACAGCGCCGTAAAACGTCCACGCCGTGCAATAGATCGAAAGTGACAGGGTATATATGAGGGGCGAGCGCAGCCACGCCCCCCGCCCCTGCCGTGCCGCGCGGTCGGCCGCGAAGGCCACGCAGAACAAAAACACCACATAGACAATAGAGACCGCAATCAGCAGTTTCAGTGTCGCCATCAGCCGGGGCCCTCATGGGAAGGCTCCACCACCCCCTCCTCAGTGCCCGCAGCCGGTCCAACCTCCAGATACCCCGAAACCAACCGCGCAAGCCCCGCCAAAAGCGCCCAGACGCCAAAGATGTAAAGCATCACATCGGTGGTCCGCGCGCCACCCTCGGCCGATTGCCAAAGGAGCGGTATCAACAACAGAACCGTGCCGAAAAGCGGCAGCAACACAGCCGCATCGCCCATGCGCCTACGCCGATAGCTGCGCCGCTCAAGAAAGACAGATTTCGCAGGCTTCATTCGCGCACCAGATCGCGCACAGCCTCCAACACATCGGCATTGGAAAAGGGCTTGGTCATGTAACGGTTCACGCCCGCGGCCTCGGCCATCTCGCGGTCCTTGCGCTGGCCCCGCGCGGTCAGCATCAGCACGGGAAGCGCCTCCAGCGCCGCATCGCCGCGGATGTCACCCAGCAGGTCAAACCCGCTGCGCCCAGGCAGCATAACGTCAAGGATCACCAGATCGGGGCGGCGCGCGCGGACCACGTCCATCGCATCATGGCCGTTGGAATGGGTTTTCACCTCCCATCCGTCACGCGACAGGATGAAGCTGATCGCCTCAATGATGTTCGGCTCGTCCTCGATCAGCAAAACAAGCTTGCCCATTTGGCCGGCCTCCCCTCCGGTTCAAATCGCATCCGCGTGCCTGCGCACAGGCCGGATACGTTACTATCAAGGCTGCGGGCCGCGCTGTCAAAGCCTTGCTCGGGCGCGTCACGCCTCGGCGCTCGCCGCCTCGCTGAGGATCGACGGCTCGCGCCGCGCGGCGCATACCGCAATCGGGCAGATCCGGCAGCTCGTGCCCACCGCCGCAGGTTCCGCGCCTTCCGCCCCCGGCAAGAGCAGCATAGAGGCGCGTACCAAGGGCGGTGCGTTGAAATCAGGGGGGCCGAGCGGCTCGGTGATGGCCAGCGCAGTGACCGGGCGCGCATCTCGCGAGGCTTGCACAAGCTCCATTCGCAGCGGCACGCCGGGTTGTGCCAGCACGCGAAAAACAGGCCAAAGTGGGCATGTCCCGCCCATGCGTGACACCGAAAACCCATCTATCGCCCGCGCCAGCAAAATCGCACCAGAGCCGTCGACGATCACCAGCCCGACCGGCCCGACATTCTCAGGCGGCAACATCCCCAGGCGGCGCAGGATGCAGGGCAAATCCGTACCAAACCGCTGGGCCAGCGCAGCGGGGTCCGGGCCAAGCTCCGCCAGCGCCTCAACCAAGACCCCAAGCGGAAGACGTGCTGCGTCCGCCGCATACCGCTCAAGCAAGCCACGCACCATCAACGCGGATGCAGGCAGGCTAAGAACGTCAGATGCCGCCAAAAGATCATCAATCGCGCCCACCCCGCCCGCTTCGATGGTGGCAAAGTGAAAGCCATGCGCCTCCAGAAAGAGGTCAACCTCATCCTGAGGCGAACGGACACCCGACACTTCCTGCCCGGGTGCCGCATCGAGGTAACGCACCAGCGACGTGGCGCCCTCGGCCAGACGCTGACTGTCCTCGTTGATATTTCGGTGAAAGCGCGCCTGCCATGCGGGCTCCAGCTTTTCGGTTTCCACCAGGATCGCGGCGGTGGAGCGGATAGCGGTCACGACCGAGATCACCTCATGGATGGAGGCCGCAAGATGCGGGTCATGCGCCAGACGGTCGGTCAGGGTCTGCACCATCTGCGCGCGTTCCTGCCCCTCGCGAAACTGCGCCAGCATCAGTGTCGCCCAGCCGGGAAACCGCCCGATGAACTCTTCCAGACGTGCAAGCTCGGGCGCGCCGCAGCCGTCGCCCGCCGCCTCGCGCAGGCCTGCGATCAGCGCGGCCTCGGCCCCTTGGCTCAGCGCCTGAGGCTCCACATCCAGCGCCTCTGCCAGCCTGAGCAGGATTTTCCCGCCGATTCTGCGCCGATTATGCTCGATGAGGTTGAGATAGGAGGGCGAGATCCCGGCACTTGCGGCCAATGCGCTCTGCTTGAGGCCCAAGGCCTGCCGCCGCTCGCGGATGCGCGTTCCGGTGATTGCACTTTCAGACACGCCATTTCCCTTGCAGATTCAACGCTCTTGGTAACGGCTTAGAAACTTATTTACAAACTATATGTCGGTTCTGTTTATTTTTTGACAAAAATATTGTTTTGCCAAAGGCGCTTGTTGAGAAGTTTTCTTATCCCGTGGCATAAGGCATTTGCACAATAGTGCCATCTGAGCTGCGCTGGGAGGCGTCGCTTGGGTCATTCAAACGGGAGGATGTTAATGTCCAATTCACGCTTCACGCGTCGTGGTCTGCTGAAGACCAGTGCGATCGCCGGCGCCGGCCTCGCCGCTCCGACGATTTTCACCGCAGGGTCCGCTGCCGCGCACACCAACGAGCCAACCGGCGACACAGTCACACTCGGTTTCAACGTGCCACAGTCCGGCCCCTATGCCGATGAGGGCGGGGATCAGCTGCGCGCCTACAAACTGGCCGTCGAGCACCTGAACGGTGAAGGCGATGGCGGGATGCTGAACACGTTCACGTCCAAAGCGCTGCAAGGCAACGGCATCATGGGCAAGAAAGTCCAGTATGTCACAGGCGACACGCAGACCAAATCCGATGCGGCACGCGCCTCGGCGAAGTCGATGATCGAAAAAGACGGCGCCGTGATGGTGACTGGCGGATCTTCCTCCGGTGTGGCCGTGGCTGTGCAGGCGCTTTGCCAAGAGGCAGGCATCATCTTCATGTCCGGTCTCACGCACTCGAACGACACGACCGGCAAAGACCGCAAGGCCAATGGCTTCCGCCATTTCTTCAACTCCTACATGTCGGGCGCGGCCCTCGCGCCGGTTCTGGCCAATGCCTACGGCACCGACCGCAAGGCATACCACCTGACCGCGGACTACAACTGGGGCTACACCACGGAAGAAGCCGTGCGCACCTCAACCGAGGCCATGGGCTGGGAAACAGTCGAAACCGTTCTGACCCCGCTCACAGCCACGGACTTCAGCGCCTATATCGCGCCAGTTCTCCAATCGGGTGCCGATGTTCTGGTTCTGAACCACTACGGCGGCAACATGGTCAACTCGCTGACCAACGCCGTGCAGTTTGGCCTGCGCGATCTGGAAGTGAACGGCAAGAAGTTCGAAATCGTTGTGCCGCTCTACTCCGAGCTTATGGCGCGCGGTGCGGGCGAAAACGTGAAGGGCATCTTTGGCTCGCAAAACTGGGACTGGAAACTCGAAAACCAGCTCGGCGCGCGCTACACTGGCACCAACGCGTTCGTGCAATCCTTTGGCGAGAAGTATGGCTTCCCGCCCAGCCAGGCCGCACATACCGGCTATGTTCAGGCCCTGCTCTATGCAGATGCCGTGGAACGCGCAGGCTCGTTCAACCCATGTGCGGTTGGCGAAGCTCTGAAGGATTTCGAATTCGACGGAATGGGCAACGGCCCGACGCTCTATCGTGGCGCGGATCACCAGTGCTTCAAGGACGTTGTCGTCGTGAAGGGTAAAGAAGACCCCGAGAACGAATTCGACCTCGTCGAAATCGTCGAAGTCACACCGGTCGATCAAGTCATGTACGCTCCCGATCACCCCCAAATGGGCGGTGCCGAGGCGACACTGGGCAGCTGCAACGCCGGCGCCTGATCTGCTGCAAGGCCGCCCCTCGGGGCGGCCTTAACGCACTTCCATAAAACACGCAGACATGGCGCTCCTCATTTTGGGGCGGGCGCCATATGCTTTGCCGGAAACTTCCTTCCGGAGCGCAACCTGACAAGGTGGGACACGACATGGACGCAATACTCCTGCAAATTCTGAACGGTTTGGACAAGGGCAGCGCCTACGCGCTTATCGCGCTTGGTCTGACCCTGATTTTCGGCACCCTTGGGGTTGTGAACTTCGCCCATGGTGCCCTATTCATGATCGGTGCGTTCTGTGCCGTCACGCTCAGCCGTATCTTCAGCATGAGCTATACGGTGATCGACGAGACGCAGACCGACTTCCTCGGCAACCCGCTCAAGGTCGATGTGCCCTATATTTACGACATCTTCGGCCAAGCGGCGGGCGAGGCGATCATCGATTGGTCGGTGCCCCTGTCGATCCTCTTCGCCATTCCCGTCATGATCCTCATCGGGGTGATTATGGAGCGTGGCCTCATCAAGCACTTCTACAAGCGCCCCCACGCGGACCAGATCCTCGTGACGTTCGGCCTTGCCATCGTGCTTCAGGAAATCATCAAATACTTCTACGGCGCAAACCCGATCCCCACCCCCGCGCCCGCAGCATTTGCAGGGTCATTTGATTTCGGTGCCCTCGTAGGGTTTGATCCACAAACGATCATCTACCCCTACTGGCGGCTCGTCTATTTCGGATTTGCGGCCCTCATCATCGGCGCGGTCTTTGCCTTCTTGCAGTTCACCACCTTCGGGATGGTGGTGCGGGCCGGGATGGCCGACCGCGAGACGGTGGGCCTGCTTGGCATCAATATCGACAAGCGCTTTACCATCATGTTCGGCATCGCGGCCGCTGTCGCAGGACTAGCGGGGGTGATGTATACGCCCATCAACTCGCCGAATTACCATATGGGCATGGACTTCCTGGTCCTCAGCTTCGTCGTGGTCGTCGTCGGCGGCATGGGATCGCTTCCGGGCGCCGTGCTTGCCGGGTTCCTTCTGGGCATCTTGGAGAGCTTCGCCTCCATGGCCATCGTTCTTGAGACGCTGCCGGGCCTCAACCAGATCATCATCTATCTGGTCGCCATCATCATTCTGCTTACCCGTCCGCGTGGCCTTATGGGCCGCAAGGGCGTGATGGAGGAATAAGCCATGCTTGGACTTACCAAAAAAGACTTCTCTTTGCTGATGCTGGTCGTCGCCCTGACGATGCTGGCACCCTTCATCCTGAACCCCTTCCCCGAAGGCAGCGCGATGGCGCAGTTCAACGCGGGCTACCCTGACCTGATGCAGCGCTTCGTGATCTTCGGGATCTTCGCGATCGGCTTCAACATCCTCTTTGGCCTCACGGGCTATCTCAGCTTCGGACATGCCGCTTTCCTCGGTGTCGGATCCTACGCCGCGATCTGGATGATGAAGCTGCTCACAACCAACATCATCCCCGCGATGGTGCTGGCGGTAATCATCGCCGGGCTCTTCTCGCTGATCGTGGGTTATATCTCGCTGCGCCGGTCGGGGATCTACTTCTCGATCCTCACGCTGGCCTTTGCGCAGATGTCGTTTGCCATGGCCTATTCGGTTCTGACGCCGCTCACCGGTGGTGAGACAGGTCTGCAACTCAGAAACACCGACGCACGCATCCTTGAAAGCGCACCGGACGGCGGCGGCATCAGCCGGGCCAACCTCTTCGGGCTGGAGATGACATCGAGTTACGAGCTGACCCTCGGCGCGTGGGAGTTCACCTTCAACGTAGGCTACTACATCGCAGCCATCGTGATGCTGCTGGCCTTCTATCTCAGCATCCGCATCTTCCGCTCGCCCTTCGGCATGATGTTGCGCGCCATCAAATCCAACAATACCCGGATGAACTATACTGGCCTCAACGCCAAACCATACACCCTCGCCGCCTTCGTGATTTCCGGCATGTATGCCGGCCTCGCGGGTGGCCTGATGGTGGCAATGGACACGCAGGTGGGTCCTGAGCGGATGTTCTGGACGGCCTCTGGCGAGGTGGTCCTGATGACCATCCTCGGCGGCGCAGGCACGCTCATCGGGCCGGTTCTGGGCGCTGGCATGATCAAATACATGGAGAACATCATCTCCAAGATCAACGAAACCATCCTGCATCAATGGTTCGCCTTCATGCCTGATGGGATCGAGGATCTCATGGTGACGATGGTCTACCCATTCATCGGCAAGGGCTGGCACCTGACGCTTGGCCTGATCTTCATGGGTGTCGTGATCTTCCTGCCCGGTGGGTTGGTCGAGGGCGGACAGCGTATCGCGCGGCTCTTTGGCAAGGGCAAAGCTGCCGATGCCAAAGACACTCAATCCACCCCAGCCGAATAAGGAGACGTGACGATGGGAATTCTTGAAGTCAAAAACGTCAACAAACGCTTCGGCGGGTTGCAGGCCTTGGGCGATGTGAACCTCAGCGTGGCGGAAAACACCGTCCACGCGATCATCGGCCCCAACGGTGCGGGCAAGTCGACCCTGCTTAACGTGCTGGTGGGCAAGCTGATCCCCGACACCGGGTCGGTCAGCTTTGAAGGCCAATCGGTGCTGGGGCGCAAACCCTATGAGATCAACCAGATGGGCATCTCTCGCGTGTTCCAGACACCGGAGATTTTCAGCGACCTCACGGTGCTGGAAAACATGATGATCCCGATCTTCGCCAAACGGGATGGCGCATTTCGCATGCATGCGATCGAAGCGGTGGGCAGCGAGAAAAGCGTGATCGAGCAAGCCGAGCATATGCTCGAAAGCCTCAACCTCGCAGATGCACGCCACGATCATGCCGCCGCGATGAGCCGGGGCAACAAGCGCCGCCTTGAGATCGGCATGTGCCTTGCTCAAGAGCCACGCCTGCTTTTGCTGGATGAGCCAACGGCGGGCATGGCGCGGGCCGATACGAACAACACCATCGACCTGCTGAAACAGATCAAGGACGAGCGCGACATCACCATTGCGATCATCGAGCACGACATGCATGTCGTGTTCTCTCTGGCCGAGCGGATCACCGTTCTGGCCCAGGGCAGCCCCTTGGTCGAGGACACGCCCGAGAACATCAAAGGCCATCCCAAAGTGCGCGAAGCCTATCTGGGCGAAAGCGCCTGAGCCAGACATAACCGCGCCCCGGCCCATGCGCCGGGGGCCTCGCGGCCAACCATGAGGGTCCGGATCAAACCCGGACCGGGAGACATACATAATGAACGTCAAACCCGACTTCTCGAAGAACGCCAACCAGGCCTCCACGGCCCCCGCCTTCCTGTCCGTTTGGGACATGCAGGCCTATTACGGCGAAAGCTATATCGTCCAAGGCGTGAGCTTTAACGTCCATGAGGGCGAAATCCTCGCCCTTCTGGGCCGCAACGGCGCAGGCAAAACAACCACCCTGCGCGCCATCGCGCGGATGGATGATCCACAGCTGAACCACGGCGAAGTCTGGCTGGACCACCAACCGCTGCACAAGATGAAAAGCCACGAGGCCTCGGCCGCTGGCATCGGCCTTGTGCCAGAAGATCGCCGCATCATCCCCGGCCTCACGGTCGAGGAGAACCTGCAACTGGCCCAGATCGCCCCGCCCATCGGCTGGTCACTGGACCGTATCTACGACCTCTTCCCCCGTCTCAAGGAGCGCCGCAAACAAGACGGTGTGACCCTCTCGGGCGGCGAGCAGCAGATGCTGGCGCTGGCCCGCGCATTGGCGCGCGACATCAAGGTGCTCTTGCTCGATGAGCCATACGAAGGCCTCGCCCCGGTGATCGTGGACGAAATTGAAAAGACCCTCCGCGTGATCAAGGAGCAGGGCATCACCACCATCCTCGTAGAGCAAAACGCCGTGCGTGCGTTGGAGCTTGCCGACCGGGCCGTTATTCTCGACACAGGCGGGATCGTCTTTGACGGCACGGCCCAAGAGGTTCTGGAAAACAAAGAGCTTCGCGCCGAATACCTCGCGATCTGACGCACCCGAAACTGGCGGCCCTCGCCCATCGGCGGGCCGCACCATCCGGGGAGCGGCCCGCCCCACAGGCACCCGCGCCCGGACCCCAAGTCTCTGAAAGATGAGCCCCTAAAGGAAAAAGGTCCGATATGTCCGATACAACCTATCCGCCATCCGCCGATTTCGCCGCAAAGGCCCATGTCGACGCCGCCAAATATGACGAAATGTATGCAGCCTCCATCAAGGACCCCGACGCGTTCTGGGCCGAGCATGGCAAGCGCATAGACTGGATGACACCCTTCACCAAGGTCCGCGATGTCTCCTTCGACCTTGGCTCTGTCGGCATCAACTGGTTCGCGGACGGCACGCTCAATGTCGCCGCTAATTGCATTGACCGCCACCTGAGCGTGCGCGCGGATCAAACCGCCATCATCTGGGAGGCGGATGACCCCGAGACGCCTTCGCTGCATATCACCTACCAAGAGCTGCACGACCAGACCTGCCGCATGGCCAATGTCCTTAAGGATCTGGGCGTGGGCAAGGGCGACCGCGTTGTCCTCTACCTGCCGATGATCCCCGAAGCGGCCTATGCCATGCTCGCCTGTGCGCGGATCGGGGCAATCCATTCCATCGTCTTCGCCGGGTTCTCACCCGATGCCTTGGGCGCACGGATCAATGGCTGCGGCGCGAAGGTGGTGATCACAGCGGATGAGGCCCCGCGTGGCGGACGCAAGACCGCGCTCAAATCCAACACCGATCAGGCGCTTTTGCATTGTGACGACCATGTGCAATGCCTCGTGGTGAAACGCACAGGCGGTCAAACCACATGGACCGAGCGCGACCACGATTGCAGCGCGCTCATGGCCAAAGCGAGCGCCGAATGTGCCCCCGAAGAAATGAGCGCCGAAGACCCGCTCTTCATCCTCTACACCTCAGGCAGCACGGGGCAGCCCAAGGGCGTTGTGCATACCTCGGGCGGATACCTCGTCTATGCGTCCATGACGCACGAGCTGGTTTTTGACTATCACGAGGGCGATATCTTTTGGTGCACCGCCGATGTGGGTTGGGTCACCGGGCACAGCTATATCGTCTACGGGCCCCTCGCCAATGGCGCGACCACGATCATGTTCGAGGGCGTGCCGACCTACCCCGACGCCTCGCGCTTCTGGCAGGTCTGCGAAAAGCACAAGGTGAACCAGTTCTACACCGCGCCCACCGCGCTCCGCGCCCTGATGGGCCAAGGCAACAGCTTCGTCGAGGCTTGCGATCTCAGCGCCCTCAAAGTGCTGGGCACCGTGGGCGAGCCGATCAACCCTGAGGCGTGGAATTGGTATAATGACGTGGTCGGCAAGGGCCGCTGCCCGATCGTGGACACATGGTGGCAGACCGAAACCGGCGGCCACCTTATGACCCCCCTGCCCGGCGCCACGGCAACCAAGCCCGGCTCCTGCACACGGCCCTTCTTCGGGGTGGAGCCTGTGATCCTCGACCCCACCTCGGGCGAGGAAATCCACGAGACGGCCGCCGAAGGCGTGCTGTGCATGAAGGGCAGCTGGCCCGGCCAGATGCGCACTGTCTATGGCGATCACGAGCGCTTCGAGAAGACGTATTTCTCGGACTACAAAGGCTACTACTTCACCGGTGATGGCTGCCGCCGCGATGCGGATGGCTATTACTGGATCACGGGTCGCGTCGATGACGTGATCAACGTGTCGGGCCACCGGATGGGCACGGCAGAGGTGGAATCCGCCCTTGTGGCCCACGCCCAAGTGGCCGAGGCCGCCGTGGTCGGTTACCCACATGCCATCAAGGGTCAGGGCATCTACGCTTACGTCACCTTGATGAACGGGGTGCAGCCTACGGAAGAGCTGCGTAAGGAACTTGAGAAATGGGTCCACACGGAAATTGGCCCGATTGCCAAGCCCGACCTCATCCAATGGGCCCCCGGCCTGCCCAAGACACGCTCGGGCAAGATCATGCGCCGCATCCTGCGCAAGATCGCCGAGGATGATTTTGGCGCATTGGGCGACACATCTACGCTGGCCGAACCCGCCGTGGTCGACGACCTCATCGAGAACCGCATGAACCGCGGCTAAGACCCCAGCAAAACACAAAGCCTTCAAAGCCCCACAGATCCTGACCCTCTGTGGGGCTACTCTTTGCGAACATTCCAGTCGCAAACAGACGCGACCTCGCACGCATCCCCGGCGCAGGCTTGCAGCGAAGGAGCCGTCAGATGAGCACGACAGCCACGACCCCACCGCAATCCAACCGCGCCGCTGCAGGCATCCTCTGCGTCGAGGCCGGCATGGTGTTTTTCGTCATCCAAGACGTGCTGATGAAAACCCTGCTTGAGACGCACCCGGTCTGGAACCTCATCATCGTCCGCTCGCTCGTCACGCTTTTGTTGCTCACGCCAGTTATCTTTTGGCTACGCGGCGCACACCGCATCCTCACCCCGCTCTGGCCGCTCCATCTGGCGCGCGCGGCGCTTCTGGCAGCTGGGTTCACGCTTTTCTACGCGGCCTTTCCGTTGATGGGTCTGGCCGAGGTCACCACGATCTTCTTCTCCGCGCCCTTGATGACCGCGCTCCTCGCCGCGCTGGTGCTGCGTGAGACGATCGGCATTCACCGCATTGGCGCACTTGTCGTGGGCTTTATCGGCGTGATCATCGCGATGAACCCGACCGAGTTCGACTGGGTCACCATCCTGCCGCTGACATGCGCGCTCACCTACGCGATAAGCCAAATCATCGCCCGCCAGATCGGAGAGCGCGAATCGCCGCTGACGATGGGCTTGCAGACGATCACCTATATGGGGCTGATGATGCTGCCCCTGGCGTGGCTCGTGAATACGGTGCTCCCCATCGGGCCGGAGTTTCCACATATGCGCCTCGACCTGCCAGAGGAGACATGGCGCGACCTGCCGCAGCTTTTGATGCTGGGCGTTGCCGGGATGATCGGTTGGATGCTGCTCAGCCGCGCCTACCAGATCGCCAACGCCTCGCTGGTGGCGCCTTTTGACTACACCTATCTGCCCATCGCGGTGCTGCTGGGGTGGCTCTTGTTCGATGAAGTCCCGCCCTTCGCCACGATCATCGGCATGATGCTGATCATCGCAAGCGGGCTCTATGTCGGCTTTCGCGAGCTGCGCGCGGCGCGCAAAAATGACGACGACACTGTGATCGCCGAGGCGACATTTGCCCCCGGAGCTGCGATCCAGCCGCTAGAAGAGCCGCCCGAACGCGAGGCGCCTTAGCCGCGCCCACGATAGGGCGGCACACCCTGATCGGGAATCCAAAGCCCCTCAGGCATTGGCCCTGTTTGGTAATGCACGTCGATGGGAATGCCCCCGCGCGGATACCAATAGCCGCCGATGCGCAGCCATTTGGCCTCAGTGAAATCCGCGATGCGGCGCGCGATGGTGATCGTGCAATCCTCGTGGAAGGCGCCGTGATTGCGGAACGACCCGAGGAAAAGCTTGAGCGATTTGCTCTCCACCAGCCACGCGCCCGGCACATAATCAATCACCAGATGCGCGAAATCCGGCTGCCCGGTCATGGGACAGAGCGAGGTGAACTCAGGCGCTACAAACCGCACGTTATACATCACATCGGCCTGCGGGTTCTGCACCCGCTCCAGCTCCGCCTTTGCAGGATCATCGGGCAATCCCGTCATCGTGCCCAGTTGTTTGAGATCGCTGTAAATACTGTCGCTCATATCCATCTCCCTTGCGGCGTGTCAGACGCCGCGCTTGTTGCCCCATAGCATGACATGCAGCTGCGGCAGGATGCGCGCGCCGTGCCATTTGTCCTCACCTGCGCGCGCGATCAGCCAATTCATACGTGCCTCAATCCCCGCCAAGTCAACTTCCGCGTCCTCATCATCCGGCGGCGGGGGTGTGTGATTGCCGGGCTGCAAATAAACCGGCAGCGTAGGATGCCGGGCTGCAGCATTCCGCGCATAAGCGTAATCCGCCTCATCAAACACCACGATCTTCAGCACCGTCTGCGCCCCCTTGGCGGCGGCAACGCAGGCGGCAAACGCCTCCCAATCCGTGTCCATCCCGGATGAGGGCGGCTTTGGGCTCAGCACCAGCATGTCGAGATCCGCGAACCAATCCTTGGCTACAGAGCCTTGCGTCTCCATGGCAAAGCCATAGCCCTCGGCGCGCCCCAACGTGATTAGATCGCCCAAAGGCTGGATCGCCGGGTTCCCGCCTGAAAGCGTTACCATCAGCGGCGCTCCCGCGAGCTTGCGCACCTCGTCCATCACGGCGGCCGCGCTCATCGCGGCCCATGTGTGGCGGTATTCGCTTTCCACCGCATGCAGGCTGTCGCACCAGACGCAGCGAAAATCGCAGCCGCCCGTGCGCACGAAAACCGTGGGCAGGCCGATCAAGGCCCCCTCGCCCTGTATCGTGGGGCCGAAAATCTCGGAGACGCGGATCGCCTCGCTCATGGCCGATATTCGGCCCAAGTCTTGGGCGTCTCGCTGACCTTTGCCGCCGCCGTCTCAGGCCAGCGGGCGGCGCACCAGTCATAGAAATGCTTGGCCATCCGCTCGGCGGTCACACAATCATCGCCCAGCACATCGTTGAGATGCCGGTGATCCAGCGTGTCGTCGATATACCGCTTGAGCGGGGCCAGATCGAGGTAATCGCGGATGAAGCCGTGCGCGTTAAGCTCATACGCGGCAAGCTCGACCACCACGATGTAGTTATGCCCGTGCAGGCGCGCGCATTGATGATCCTCGGGCAAGCCAAAAAGCTGATGCGAGGCAGAGAAGTGAAATTCCTTGGTGATGCGATACATCAGGATGCCCCACTATTGGCGTTGGCAATGGCCGCTTTCCAGAACTCAGGATCGGCATACTCTGTCGGATCGGTGATACCCGCGATATCAAACGCCTCGCGCCGCTCCACGCAGGTGCCACAGCGCCCGCAATGCCGCGCGCCGCCCTTGTAGCAGGACCATGTCTCGGCAAAGGGCGTGCCATGGGCAGCACCATCCACGGCGATGTCCGCCTTGGAGCCATGCACATAAGGCGTGTAGAGCGTGATATCGGCGTAGCCGTCCAGCGCTTCGGCCTGCATCTTGGCAAAGGCGTCGATGAACCCGGGGCGGCAATCGGGATAGATAAAGTGATCGCCACCATGCACTGCCGTGGCTACGGCGTCCGCCTTTTGCGCCGCCGCCAGCCCGAAGGCGATTGTCAGCATGATCGCGTTGCGGTTGGGCACGATGGTCAGCTTCATCGTGTCCTCGGCATAGTGCCCGTCCGGCACGTCGATATCATCGGTGAGCGCGGAGCCGGTGAGTGCGGCGCCAATCGTGCGGATATCAATGACATGATGCGGAACACCCAGACGCTTGGCGCAGGCGGCGGCGAAGGTGATTTCCTTGGCGTGCCGCTGACCATAATCAAAGGTGATAAGGCCCACGAGGGTTTGTTCAGCCGCCACCTTGTGCGCCAAGGCAACGCTGTCCATCCCGCCGGAGCAGATGACCATTATCTTCATATCTCGTCCTTGTTTTGAGCGGGTAGGCTGCGACCGCATGTGGGCGCTAGCTAGGGGATTTGCGCCCGGTTGGCAAGATCGCCCGATCCGTCGCGGGCCCAGTGCGGTCTAATGCGTCGTCCAGCCCCCATCTAGCGGCAGGGCCGCCCCCGTCACGTTATGCGACAGCGGATCAGTGAGCCACAGCGCCATCGCGCCGATCTCCTCTGGATCAATGCCGCGCCGCGTGGGTTGCTTGGTGCCAAGAAGGTCCGCAATCGCCTCCTCCCGCGTCCCACCCAGCGCCTCTTGCCGCGCGGCAACCATGCCTTGCACCAGTGGCGTGTCCACCCAGCCGGGGCAGATCGCGTTCACCGTCACCCCTCCAGACGCGCGGCTACCACCTTCGGCATATTCCATCGCCGCCACGCGGCTGAGGCCCACCAGCCCGTGTTTCGCCGTGGCATAAGCCGCCTTGCCCGGATTGCCGACCAGACCGTGGATGGAGGCGATGTTGATCACCCGGCCATAGCCGCGCTCCGCCATGCCCGGCAAAAGCCCCTGCATCAACGCAAAGGGCGCGCTGAGGTTGATGGCCAGCACCTCATCCCAAGTGGCGCGGGGCAAATCAGCCAGCGGACCCGTCTGGCCGATCCCTGCGTTGTTGACCAAGATATCAACCGCCGTTTACCTGAGCCCCGCAAGCATGGCGTCAATCTCGGCGGGCAGGGCCAGATCGGCGGCGACGACCGTCACCTCCGCCGCCCCCAGATCGGTCATGCGCGCACATAAATCAGCCGGATCGCGCCCCGGCCTGTCATGCAGGATCACACCGGCCCCTGCGCGGGCAAACGCCTCTGCCACGCCCAGCCCAACCCCCTGAAACGCCCCTGTGATCAGCGCCGTTTTTCCCGATAGCTTCGCCATATCCCGCCTCCAAACCCTGCGCACCCACGAATTTTGGCGCACCATTTCGTAAAATCAACCGCACGACACTCGGCGCGCCTGCGCCAAATCCCAAGCAAAATACTGCCAAAACCTTGCGCAATGACATGTTTTTGCCCCCACGGGTGGCAATCGCGCGCACCATCCCCATGTCTTATATCAACTGCGTGCTTTTCTCATCGCAACGCATGGCCTATAAACAGCGCAAACAAGCAAGCCGCCATGCGAAAAGGGCGGCACTGGTTCGAGGAACTCAATGCCAAAATCTCCCCATTCAGACGACGTGGCTTTCATCAAGGCGCTGGCAGAACTTCTCAACGAAAATGATCTGACCGAGCTTCAGGTCAAACGCGAGTATGGCGCAGATGACAGCCTGAACGTGCGTGTCAGCCGCAAGAACGAGCCCGCGCCGCAGATCTTCGCACAGGCCCCCGCGCAAGCCGCACCAGCGGCGGCCGCGACGCCTGCCCCTGCCGCGTCCAACGCGCCATCCGCAGAAGACCCCGCGAGCCATCCCGGCGCCGTGACGTCGCCCATGGTCGGCACGGTCTACATGCAGGCTGAACCTGGCGGGCCGTCTTTTGCCTCTGTGGGCGATCAGGTGAACGAGGGTGACACGCTCTTGATCATCGAGGCGATGAAAACGATGAACCATATCCCCGCACCGCGCGGTGGAACGGTCAAGCGGATCGTGGTCGAGGATGGCGCCGCTGTTGAATATGGCTCCCCTCTGATGATCATCGAATAAGGCACACGCAATGTTCGATAAAATCCTTGTGGCCAATCGCGGCGAGATTGCCCTCCGGGTGATCCGGGCCGCGCGCGAGATGGGGATCGCCTCGGTCGCGGTGCATTCCACCGCCGACGCCGATGCAATGCATGTGCGCATGGCCGACGAATCGGTCTGCATCGGCCCGCCTTCCAGCACCGAGAGCTATCTGTCGATCCCCGCGATCATCGCCGCGTGCGAAATCACCGGTGCGCAGGCGATCCATCCCGGCTATGGATTTCTGTCGGAAAACGCCAATTTCGTTCAGATCGTCGAAGATCATGGCCTGACCTTCATCGGCCCCACAGCTCAACATATCCGCATCATGGGTGACAAGATCACCGCCAAGGACACGATGAAAGAGCTTGGTGTGCCATGCGTACCAGGCTCTGAGGGCGGTGTGGCCGATCTGGCTGAGGCCAAGCGCATTGGCGAGGAAGTCGGATACCCCGTGATCGTCAAGGCCACTGCGGGTGGCGGCGGACGCGGCATGAAAGTGGCGCAAACAGCCGCCGACATGGAAAGCGCGTTCCAGACCGCACGGGCCGAGGGCAAGGCGGCGTTCGGCAATCCGGAAGTCTATATCGAAAAATACCTCACCACGCCGCGCCATATCGAGATTCAGGTCTTCGGCGATGGCAAGGGCGGCGCGGTCCATCTGGGCGAGCGGGACTGCTCGTTGCAGCGTCGCCACCAGAAGGTGTTCGAAGAGGCCCCCGGCCCCACGATCACCCCTGAAGAACGCGCCTCCATTGGCAAGATTTGCGCCGATGCCATCGCCCGGATCAACTATACCGGCGCGGGCACGATCGAATTCTTGTATGAAAACGGCGAGTTCTACTTCATCGAGATGAACACCCGCCTTCAGGTCGAGCACCCTGTGACCGAGGCAATCTTTGGCGTGGACCTCGTGCGCGAACAGATCCGCGTGGCTGAAGGCCTGCCAATGTCCTTTGGCCAGGATGATCTGAAAATCAACGGCCACGCCATCGAGGTCCGCATCAACGCCGAGAAACTGCCCGAATTCGCGCCGCGCCCCGGCAAGATCACGCAGTTCCACGCCCCTGGCGGGCTTGGTGTGCGGATGGATAGCGCGCTCTATGATGGCTACACGATCCCACCCTATTACGATTCGCTGATTGGCAAACTGATCGTGCACGGGCCCGACCGCCCGGCAGCGCTCGCCCGGCTGAACCGCGCTTTGGGAGAGTTGATTGTGGACGGTGTGGACACGACCGTGCCGCTCTTTCATGCGCTGCTGCAAGAGCCGGATATTCAAGCGGGCAGCTACAATATCCACTGGTTAGAGACGTGGCTGGAGACGAACCTGCGGGGCTGAGACCGGGAAAGGGCCAAGATGAAGGATGACAGTTTTTCCCTCACGCCCATTCTTTTGCTCAACGCCTATGCTGCGGGCATCTTCCCAATGGCCGAAAGCCGCGAGGACCCGGAGATTTACTGGGTCGACCCAAAGCGGCGCGGTATCCTTCCGCTTGATGGGTTTCACATATCCCGAAGCCTCGCGCGGCGCATGCGAAAGGGTGGCTACACTGCCAGCCTGAACAGAGATTTCGAGGGCGTGGTCGATGGCTGCGCCGCGCGCGACGAGACTTGGATCAGCGCCGAAATTCGCACCCATTACAGCGCGTTACACAATATGGGCCACGCCCACTCCCTTGAGATTTGGGAGGGTGACACGCTTGCGGGCGGAGTCTACGGTGTTGCGCTGCAATCGGCGTTTTTTGGCGAAAGCATGTTCTCAGCGCGGGTCGACGGCTCGAAACGCGCGCTGGCGCATCTGGTCGATCACCTGCGCCGGTGCGGCTTCACTCTGTTTGATACGCAATTCATCACACCGCATCTGGAAAGCCTTGGTGCTCTGGAGATACCACGCGGCGCCTACCACCTGCGGCTCGAATCAGCCCTCGCCAAGCGCGCGGATATCCATGCAGCCCCGCTTGATGCGGACCCTCATTCAGTCTTGCAGCGCATGACCCAGACATCGTAGCGCGGATGATCCAGCGCGTTCAGAGCCGGGGATGAGGCCACCATCCAGCCCGAAAACATGTCTTCATTCGCGTCGATATCGCGAACTGTCAGAAAGGCGAACGCATCCCCCGCAGGGTTGCCCGCCGGATAGCGACATTGCGCCAGACGCACGATGAGCCTGCCAAAGCCGGCCTGCTCACCAGGGGCGAGGGTTATATCCGTCAAATCGCCGTTCACCTTGTCGAGCGCGCGCAAAACAGCACCCGTCCCGGCCACCACGTCCTGTTGCGCAAAAGCGGGTGCTGCGCAAAGGCAAGCAGCCGCCACAAGCCGCATCATTCCGTCCCACCGCCATTATCGCCACCGACGAATTTCATCAAAAGCGACACGAGGCTGACAGAGCCTTGGGTGAATTCAATCGTATCACCAGCCTCAAACACAAAGGGCGAACCACCCGGCAGGATTTCAACGTAATTCCCACCCAAAAGGCCCTCGGACGAGATCGCAACCGCGCTGTCATCCGGTACACTGATGCCTTGGGTGACGGAAAAGGTGGTGCCCGCGCGGTAGGTCTCTGGGTCGAGGCTCATGGCCGTAACCCGGCCCACCTTGACGCCCGCTAGACGCACATCCGTGCCAACATCGATCCCATCGGCGGAGCGGAAACTGGCGTTAAGTTCATAGCCATCACCACCCGCAGAAAACCCTGTGACCTGCCCTGCATAGATTAAAAAGCCTGCCGCAGCCGCCAGAACGGCCCCGCCCACGATAATTTCTGTCTTGTTTTCAGTCATATGACTATTCCGGACTCCACGCCTCGTAATCACGGCGCTCCTTCGGTTCAGCCCGCCGGAGCGAGCCCTCAGGCGCATAGGCCAGCGCGGTGCCCGTCAAGTTTTCCTGATGTGGCTTCTCCCAAACCTTGCGGGGCAAGGGGCTCTCGGTCGGCGGCTCTTGATAGGTGTGATGCAACCAGCCGTGCCACTCGGGGCCGACCCGGCTCGCCTCAGCCTCACCATTGAAAATCACCCAGCGCCGCTTGCCGTCGCGCGTATGGTAAAAGCAGTTGCCCTGCGCGTCCTCACCCACTTTGACGCCTTTGCGCCACGTCCAAAGTTGCGTGTTCAGCGTCTGACCATGCCACCATGTGGCCGAGCGCAGCAATGTATTGAGAATGCCCATCAGGACCTCCGAATTTCTTCCCTCCAGATATGGCGTATCACCACTCAAAGGTCCAGTGGCCCGTCACAAGGAAAAGGCGCGCCGGCAAGGACGCGCCTTATGAAAAATTGACATCTGCGATGGTCGCGGACTTCTCCGCCTGTCCCTCGCCACAGACCAAAAATCAGCCCGCGCTGGCCTCTTCCTTCTTGGGATCGGCATAGATCATCAATGGCTCTGCGTCCGAGTTCACCGCCTCATCATTGACGACGACCTCGTCGACATTCTCCATACCCGGAAGCTCGAACATCGTGTCGAGCAGGATATCCTCAAGGATCGACCGCAAACCACGTGCGCCTGTCTTACGCTCAATCGCGCGCTTCGCGATCGAGACCAGCGCATCATCGGTAAAGCTCAGCTGCGCATCCTCAAGCTCAAAGAGACGCTGGTATTGTTTGATCAGAGCATTTTTCGGCTGTGTCAGGATCGTAACGAGCGCATCCTGGTCCAGATCTTCCAGCGTGGCGATTACGGGAAGGCGGCCAACAAACTCGGGGATCAGGCCGAATTTCAGCAAATCCTCAGGCTCCAGATCCTTGAAATGCTCACCAATGCCCTTTTGGCTCTCGTCGCGCACATCTGCACCAAAGCCCATGGCGCTACCCTTGCCGCGCTGCGCGATGATCTTGTCGAGGCCCGCAAAGGCCCCGCCACAGATAAACAGAATGTTCGTGGTGTCCACTTGCAGGAATTCCTGCTGCGGATGCTTGCGCCCACCTTGCGGCGGCACGGCGGCAACCGTGCCCTCCATCAGCTTCAAAAGTGCTTGCTGCACGCCCTCGCCCGACACATCGCGGGTAATCGAGGGATTCTCGGACTTGCGTGTGATTTTGTCGACCTCGTCGATGTAGACGATGCCGCGCTGCGCGCGCTCGACGTTGTACTCGGACGATTGCAGCAGCTTGAGGATAATGTTTTCCACATCCTCACCGACATAACCCGCCTCGGTCAGCGTGGTCGCATCGGCCATGGTAAACGGCACATCAAGAATCCGCGCGAGCGTCTGCGCCAGCAACGTCTTGCCGCAGCCCGTGGGGCCAATCAGCAGGATGTTGGACTTCGACAATTCAATCTCCCCAGTTTTCCCGGAATGGTTGAGTCGTTTGTAATGGTTATGCACCGCGACGGACAAAACCCGCTTTGCCGTGGCCTGCCCGATCACATAGTCATCCAGAACATCGCAAATCTCGCGCGGTGTCGGCACGCCGTCAGAGGTTTTCAGGCCAGCCGTGCGTGTCTCCTCGCGGATGATATCCATGCAAAGCTCAACACATTCATCACAGATGAACACCGTGGGGCCCGCAATCAGCTTGCGCACCTCATGCTGGCTCTTGCCGCAAAAGCTGCAATAAAGGGTGTTCTTGCTGTCGCTGCCAGATTTATTCGACATGATCTACCTTTCGGGCGCAGCGCTCAAGCTCGCATTGACACGATCCCAGAGCGCATTTCTCGTCCAGCTTAGGACAGGGGCGGAGCGGCCACAATCTGAAAATGGCCGCCCGCACAGAGCCGTGACCTAGGCTTTTTTCTCGTCTTCCAACTTGCCTCGGTTCTCGACGATCTCGTCGATCAAACCCCAATCCTTCGCATCTTCGGCCGACATGAAATTGTCGCGCTCAAGAGCGTCCTCGACTTTTTTCAGGGTCTGGCCAGTATGCTTGACGTAAATCTGGTTAAGACGCGTCTTCAATTTTTGGGTTTCTTGGGCGTGGATCATGATATCCGTGGCCTGCCCCTGATACCCGCCCGAAGGCTGGTGCACCATCACGCGGCTGTTGGGCAGCGAGAAGCGCATCCCCTTTTCACCCGCCGTAAGCAAAAGCGATCCCATCGAGGCCGCCTGCCCCACCACCAGCGTCGAGACTGCGGGGCGGATATACTGCATCGTGTCATAGATCGACAAACCTGAGGTCACGACACCGCCGGGGCTGTTGATATACATGGAGATTTCCTTCGACGGGTTCTCCGCCTCCAGATGCAGAAGCTGCGCCACGATCAGGCTCGACATGCCGTCATGGACGGGGCCGCTGAGAAAAATGATCCGTTCCTTCAGAAGGCGCGAGAAAATGTCATAGGCCCGCTCACCGCGGCTGGTTTGCTCGACCACCATAGGCACGAGGGTATTCATATATGTGTCAATTGGGTCGTTCATATCCACCTGCCTGCTTTGCTGTGTCCGATCCTTATCGGATCAGGTCCTAAGGGAGTCTTAGTATTGCGCCCAAGGGCCTGCAAGGGCGGGCGGGTATTTTGTGGAATGGCAGCACACACGACACCCTGATAGACAACCGCGCCCACCCTCGCTAAACCATCACGCGAGTGACGCCGCGACCAAGGAGACTTCCGGATGGCGACTGAGAGCACGGCCCATGCGGCACCCAATTGGTTTGTCCCACCGGGCGAGGGCGATTTTCTGGCGTGGTTTTCGCTGCTGTTTCTGGCCGGGGCAATCTACGGCGTCGTCGTGCTTTATGCAGCCTTCGATCGCTGGGCCGAGCATCAATCCGCAGGCACGCCACTGGCCAAGACAATTCCGACGATGCTTACCATCGCACTGCTCTATGAGATTTTCCCGCTGGGGCATTTCAACATCTTGCTGCCGCTCAGCGCCATCCTGATCGCGCTGATGGCCGATTGGTCGCGCTTCCATCTGAGCACGAATGCCGCCAAAACAGACGCCACCCCAGAACCCGCCCCCGATCAGGACGCAATTCCCGCCCAGAAGGAGCCCACGGCCAATGTTTGAGCTTCTCCTGACGTCTTTCCCTGCGGTTATCCGCTATTTTCAGCTCAAGCGCCGTGGCGAAGCCATGACAGTCTGGAACATGAAAACCGCCGTGTTCTTGTGGGCTTTCATGGCGTTTTTCCTCTTTTTGGTCATTTTCTACTTCCACCCGAAATCCTATTCGGGCCTCTTGCCCTTCCGCACCGTGTCCGTGGTGGCCCAAACCTCCGGCCCCGTGACCGAGGTCAACGTGACCAACGGCCAACGCGTGGCCGAAGGCGACATCCTCTTCCGGATCGAGGATGCAACGCCCCGCGCGGCCCTCGCACAGGCCGAGGCACAGCTCGCACAGCTTGACGCACTTGAGGTCAAGGCCGCAGACGCTGTCAAAGCCGCCCAAGCAGGCGTGGCCGAAGCCGAGGCCAATCTGGGTCAGCTGACGGTTGATCTCGACAATGCCCGCACGCTGCTTGCCCGCAACGTGGGCACACAGGACGCCGTGCGCAGGCTGGAGGCCCAAATGACCGCCGCGCAATCCGGTGTCGTCGCGGCAGAGGCGCAGGCCGATGTGGCCAAAACGGATCTGGAACAAACCATCCCCGCACAACGCAAAACGGCTGAGACCGCCGTGACCAGCGCGCAGGTCGCTCTGGAGAAGACCACGGTGAAAACCTTTACCAGCGGCACAGTGACCCAATTGTCCCTTGGCGTTGGAAGCCCCGTCGCCACGCTGATCCTCAGCCCGGCCATGGTGATCATCCCAGACCGGCCCGCAGATGCGCATATCCGTGTCGTCGCGGGCTTCTCACAGGTGGCCCGCGCCACGCTCTATGAGGGGATGCCCGCCGAGCTTGCCTGCGACAGCAATATTGGCCTGTCTTTCCGCAACGCGATCCTGCCTGCGCGCGTAGCGTCGATCCAGCCAGCCATCGCGGCCGGACAGGTCGTGCCGGGCGGCAGGTTGCAAGACCCGTCAGGCGCGGTCGCGCGCGGCTCGCTGTTGGTCTATCTTGAGCTGCTGCACCCCGAACACGAGGCCATCATGCTGGATGGCAGCGGATGCCTTGTCCAAACCTATACCAACAATCTGAGCGGCGCCGTGGGCCACGTGATCGCGGCAACAGGCGTCGTCAAGGCAGTGGGTCTTCGGCTCAAGGTGTGGGGCTCGCTGATCTCCGGTGTTGGTCTGGCGGGCGGCGGCGGGCACTGAGCAGACCCCTCACCCCCGCGCACTCTCGCGTCCCAAAGCGCGACAGAGGATCAGAACCGGAATGAGGCCAAAAGCCACCAGCGTCAGCGACGGCACCGCTGCTTCCGCCAGACGCTCATCCGAGGCCAGCCGGTGCGCACGCACCGCAAGTGTCTGAAAATTAAAAGGATGCAGGATCAGCGTTGCAGGCAACTCCTTCATTACATCCACGAATACGATAAGCAACGCCGTGAGCACAGATGTCCGCGCCACCGGCAAATGCACCCGCCATAGCAAGCGCCCCGCCCCCTGACCCAAGGAGCGCGCAATCGCATCATAATGCGCAGGCACCGTGGCCATCCCGCTATCATATGCGTTGAGGGCAGCGGCCATGAACCGGGCCATGTAAGCCAGCACCATGAGCCAGATCGACCCAGTGATCAAAAGCCCCGTATCGATGCCAAACCGCGCCTCCATGAACGCGTCAATCGCATTGTCGAGCCCCGCAAGCGGCACCATCAAGCCGACCGCGATCACACCGCCCGGCACCGCATATCCAAGCCCTGCGCACACAACGAGACCACGAGACGTGCGCCCGGGCAGGGTGCGCGCCCGAAAGCCTATCAAGATCGCGCCAAGCACAGTCAGAACCGCCGCGATACTGGCCAAAGTAACCGAATTCAGCATCAACCCCAGATAAACAGATTCATTTATGCTGTGCCCAGAACCGGCGGCCATCACGCTCAGCATCACCACCGGGATTACGAACCCGAACATCACCGGCACCATGCAGAGCGCAAACGCCCCCCAACCCTTCCAGCCCTTGAGCTCGGGCTTGGCCAAAACCTCAAACCGCGCGCCGCCCCGGCCCGCGCGTTGGGCTTTGCCGCGTTGTGCGCGCTCCAAACCCGCCAGCAACAGCGCGAAGAACAAAAGGCAAAGGGCCAATTGCGCCGCCGCCGCCCGGTCGCCCACACTGAACCACGCCTGATAAATCCCGGTCGAAAACGTCTGCACGTTGAAAAACGCCACCGTGCCGTAATCTGCAATCGTCTCCATCACGGCCAAGAGCACCCCCCCCATGATCGCAGGGCGCGCCATCGGCAACGCCACCCGCCAAAACGCCCGCATCGGCGCACGGCCCAAGGTGCGCGCGACCAGAAAGGCGTTCGAACTTTGCTGCCGGAAGGACGCCCGCGCGAGAAGGTAAACATAGGGATACAGCACAAAGGTCAGCATCATCGCCGCCCCACCGAGGCTGCGGATTTCCGGGAACCAATAGTCGCGCGGCCCCCAGCCCGTCAGATCGCGCAGAAGGCTCTGCACAGCGCCGGGATGGTCCAGCAAATCGGTGTATGCATAGGCCATGACATAAGCCGGAAACGCGAGCGGCAACGCCAGCGCCACCTCCAGCCACCGCACGCCCGGAAACTTGTAAACCGTCACCAACCACGCAGAGCCGGTGCCGATCACAGCGGTGCCAAAGGCGACGATGCAGACCAATATCAGCGTGGTGATCGTGTAGCGCGGCAGCACAGACGACAACACATCGCGCCACGTAGTGAGATCACCGCCAAGCGCCGCCAACGCAGCCGCAATGATCGGCGCGACGCAAAGTGCTGCCACAACCCATGCCAGCTTGTGCATCAGCGTTTCGGTCATTGCGCGGGGTCTCCCTTATACCTGAGTGTTTTGATCCGTAATCCCCACACTTCAGGGGGTCAAGGCCAGAGCCCGGATTAACAGAGACACGGAGTGGGTGGGCAGTGCCTTGGAAATATAGTGAAATGCGACGCAGCAAGAGGAGGCTCAACGAGATGAGATACCCTCGCCTAAAAGTTCGATAATCGAAATTTAATGGCAGATTTCTGTGGATAAATTGTGCAGCGTGCATCGCATTTTAAAACTGGCATCACGTCCCGATATCGCCTCGCGCAATCGCCGTGGCCTTCAGGATCGCATAGACCTCAAGCCCCGGCGCAAGAGACAGCTCCTGCGCCGCACGCCGCGTGATCCGCACCAAAAGCCGATCTGCCCCAAGGCGCAGCGACACCGCCATGCCCGGCCCAGATCCCGGGTGCAATTCCTCAACCACCGCGCGTAGAATATTGCGGGACGACAATCCCTTTGGCTCTTGAAGTGCCACAATAACATCCTGCGCCAACACTCTGATCCGCATGGATTTACCAACCTCTGCGTCCACACCCGGAACCACCATCTCACCCCCGCTCAAGCTGAGCCGGGTCAATCCATCCGCATGGCGCTCCAACACAACCGCCGCCAGCACCGATCCTGCCTCACGCACACCTACAAATGGCATCATCGACGGGTCGCTCAGGACATCGCCCACGGGCCCAGACCGCACCACGCGGCCTTGGTCGAGCACCACGATCCGGTCGGCGAGACGCGCAATCTCCGCAACCGAATGGCTGACATAGATAATAGGCGCACCGCCCGCATCGCGCAGCCGTTCCAGATAGGGCAGGATCTCATCCTTGCGCGGCCCGTCAAGTGCTGCCAACGGCTCGTCCATCACCAAAAGCTGCGGCTGCATGAGCAAGGCCCGCGCCAAGGCCACGCGCTGTTTTTCTCCCCCCGAAAGCGCGCCGGGGCGGCGGGTCATGAGGTGCCCGATCCCCAAAAGATCGCAGATTGCACCGACCTCGGCACCCCCCGCCTCCTGCGGCGCATATCGCGCGCCAAAGGCCAGATTGCCCGCCACATCAAGGTGAGGGAAGAGCCGCCCGTCCTGAAACACGACCCCGATCCGCCGCCGCGCCGTGGGCACATTCACGCCCGCCGCCCTATCGAAAAGCACCGTATCCCCCAGCATGATACGTCCCTCATCCGGTTGAAAAAGCCCTGCCACAGCATTGGCAATACTGGTTTTTCCCGCACCAGAAGGACCAAAGAGCGCCGTCACACCCGGCCCCGCCTCAAACGCTACGTCGAGCGCAAACGCTGAAAACCGGTGGCGCAGGGCGACGTTGAGGGTCATGCCCGCGCCCTCGCAGCCATGCGCCGGGCCAGCCATTCCGACACCAGCACAGCCCCCACCGCCACAATCAGGGACAGCACCAGAAGCCGCATCGCCCCGCCCTCACCGCCCGGCACCTGCAAGAACGCGTAGATGGCCGAGGGCAATGTCTGCGTCTCGCCGGGTATGTTGGCCACGAAGGTGATGGTCGCGCCGAACTCACCCATCGCCTTGGCAAAGCCCAGCACCGTGCCCGCCAAAATCCCCGGCGCAATGAGCGGCAACGTCACCC
>CALGEH010000013.1 GCA_937881735.1 uncultured Shimia sp. | reverse complement strand
CGGATGTGATTAACCACTACGCCGAGCTCTATGGCGAGCAGACGGGGGGCAAGATGACCGATTGCGTCGCCTTTCCCGGTGACGCGGAGATATGGCTCGTGGTGGCGTGCGGGCCGCTTTGTGCGCCCACGCGGCGTGAATATCACGTCAACAGGGTTGGATGGCTGGTGCAACAGGGCGATACAAGCTGTCCCGAAGCGCGGCTTGGGTGGGCATGGGGATGAGGGGGCAGGCGTCATGCTTTATCTTTGCGCCTGAGATGCAAAAGGCCGCCTCGAAAGGCGGCCTTGAATATGATGTTCGGCGCAGGTCGCCCGGCGCTCTGCGTCTCTCAGAATTTGAGAACGTAGGCCACGTTCAGCACAAGCGGGTCGATCTTGACCTTGCCGATGTTCGCGCCGTTGATTTTCACGTCGCTTTCGATGTCGATATACCGCAGCTCGGCCCGGAGCGCACCGCGATCGGAGATGGCGAAATCCGCACCGGTCACAGCGGCCACGCCCCAGCTGTCATCGAGGCTGACATTGGCTCCCGCGAGTGCACCAACGCCGCTTTCATCGAAGAAATGGGTGTAATTGAGGCCGACGTCGACGAAGGGTGTCACGCTCGACTGATTGGCGAAGTGGTATTTGATCGAGAGTGTGGGCGGCAGGTGCTTGGTCTTGGCGACGCGGCCCGCGCCCACGAGGTTGATGTCATGCTCAAAAGGCCAAGATGCCAGAAGCTCGATGCCGATTTTATCCGCGACGAAATACTCAAATGTGAGGGTTGGGCGGATGTTGTCATCGACGTTGATCTGGCCTGCGGTGGTGGTCGAATTGCCCGCCTGAGGCGATACGAGGCCGAGGCCGAAGCCAAGAGTGAAATCGCCTTGGTCGGTGGCGGCAGCGGGGCTGGCAAGGGCCGCAACGGCGATGCCTGCGGCGAGTGCGAGGGTGGAAGTAGCTGTCTTCATGATCTGTCCCTTCTTGTTTCTGCTCCCCTGCTAAAGCGGTGCGTGGCGGGCGGCCTTGATCTGCGTCAACCGTCAAATTTTTTGGGATTTGATCTTAATCAAATACCCTCTTGGGGCGCAACTTGACGATGCAAAAAGGCTTTTTTCTCATAGGGATCACGACCTGTGTGGCCAGCTGCGCCGCGTGTCTTGAGGTGCTTTGCGGGGCCGCGAAAGGGCTGCCTGTGCGGCGGCGGGTGCCATGAACGGGGCGTTACAGCTCACGGGCTACCGCCACAGTGTCTATACATGGTCGGCGCGGCTGGCGCTGACCGAGGCGGGGGCGGGTTTCGGTTTTGTCGATCTGGACCCATTCACGGCCGAAGGTTTGGCTGCTTTGACCCCATTGCAGCCCTTTGGGCGGGTCCCTGTTCTGGAGCATGGGGCGTTTCGTCTCTGGGAGACGGCGGCCATTTTGGATTATGTTGATGCGGAGTTTGCTGCGGGTCGTTTGACACCTGAGGCCCCCCGCGCGCGGGCGCGGATGCGGCAGGTGATCGGGATCGTGGATGCCTATGGCTATTGGCCCTTGGTGCGGCAGGTTTTCTCGCATGGGTTTTATGCGGGCAACGCGGGCGATCCGGCTGAGGTAAGCGCAGGCCTCATGCGGGCCGCGACTGTGCTGGATACGCTGGAGGAAATTGCCGCCGAGGGGCTGGTGTTGACGCCTCACGCAATGTGCCTCGCGTCCTGTCATCTGTTGCCGATGTTGGACTATTTCGTCCGGGTGCCAGTGGGGGACCGCGCTTTGCACAGGCGCCGGGCGCTGACGCGGTGGTATGAGGCGACAAGCGCATGCGACGCCGCGATGCGCACGCGGCCAGATTTAAGCGCGTGAGAGACGCGCGGAAAAGGACCCAAAATGATCACGCTATACCATGTGCCGCAAAGCCGCTCGATGCGGGTTTTGTGGCTGTTGAAGGAAATGGACATCCCGTTCCGCCTGATCGAGATGCCATTCGACAAGACGCTGCGGGGGCCAGAGTTCCTGACGCTGTCGCCTGCGGGGCGGGTGCCTGCGCTTGAAATTGAGGGCGAGCGGATGTTCGAAAGCGGGGCGATGGTGGAATACCTCTGCGAGCGCTTTCCGGAGCGCGGATTGGGGCGGGCCCCGGGGGATATGGATAGGATGGCGTGGCTTGTCTGGGTGCATTTTGCCGAAACCCTGACCCAGCATGTGGCGGCCCTGACCCAGCAGCATGTGATGCTTTATGAGGATGCGATGCGCAGCCCGCTGATCATGAAACTGGAGGCTGCGCGGGTGGGCAAATGCCTTGATGCGGTCGAGGCGCGGCTGAGCCCACCTTTGGAGGGGCGCGATTACATCCTGACTTCTGGGTTTTCAGCGGCGGACATCTGTGTGGGACAGGCGGTCTATATGGCGTGGCATTTCCATACGCTCGACGCCTATCCCGAGGTCATGGCATGGATGGCGCGGCTTGAGGCGCGCGCCGGGTTTCAGGCGGCTTTGCCGGGCGCCTCGCGGCTATACGAGCGGGCGTTCTATCCTGTCTGGGAGGCAAAATGAGTATTTTGCTAAGAAGAAGCTTGAAGTGTGATTGGGGCAGGGCACGGCATGTTTGAGACCTTGGAGATCGAGCGGGACGCGCGTGGGGTCGCGACCCTGTGGTTGAGCCGCGCAGGCAAGCATAACGCGCTGTCGGCGCGGATGATTGCGGAACTGACTGAAGCGGCGGGTGATCTGGGCGCAGATGATTCCGTAAGGGCGGTGATTTTGGCGGCGCGCGGGCGGAGCTTTTGCGCGGGTGGTGATCTGGGCTGGATGCGAGATCAGCTGGCCGCCACACCGGGTGCCCGCCGGGCGCAGGCGCGCGAGCTTGCGATGATGCTTCAGGCGCTCAACACGCTGCCGAAGCCTTTGATCGGGCGGGTGCAGGGCCATGCGTTTGGGGCGGG
>CALGEH010000012.1 GCA_937881735.1 uncultured Shimia sp. | reverse complement strand
TTTGTGAATAAGCTCATGCGCGGCGGGGTGCGAGATTTGCCCAAAAACAAGCCCGCCCGCAATGCCCAGAACCACCTGTTCAGCCATGCGCAAATCGGCCATACCGCCCACGGCCCAAACGCAAAGCCCCAGTAGCACCAAATGGCCAATCCCAAGCCCGACAAGCAGCGGTGCGGCCGCCGGAAACTCCGCCTCCGGATCGGCGTTTTCCATCGTGCGTGCGGCCAGCCTGTCCATCCCGAAAACGATGACCGTCATATAGCCAAGCGCCACAAGACCCGCCCAGCCGCCAAATATCGCGCCGAAAGCGATCAGCGCGACAGGCAACAGTGTGGCGAAGGCAAAGAGGGGCATTGTGGGCCTCAAAACAGCTAACTCCCCGCGTAGATAGCATTATAATCGGGCTATTTAACGGCAGATTCTTAAGATTCGCTGTGCACGCGCGCTTTTGTCCGCCCACACGCCACCCTTCCAAATCCCGCGCAACCCGATTAGGTGAATAGGCAACACCAAAGTCCGAGGCGCGCATGGCGTTTTTCAAAAAACTCAAAGACAAGCTCTTCCGGTCCTCCTCCAAGCTTGAGGAAGGCTTGGATGCCATCGTCGAGGATGGCGGCGTCACCGAGCCGGAGGCGCTGGACACGGTGTCTGAGCCACCCGAGCCGCCGCGTGTTGAGGCGGTCGCCGCACCTGACCCCGCGCCCACCCTAGCGCCTGAGGCTGAGGCTGAGGCTGAGGCTGAGGCTGAGGCTGAGGCTGAGGCTGAGGCTGAGAAGGCAGTCACGGCTTCGCCCCCGGTGCAACCCACGCCGCCCAAAGCTCTGCCGATTTCTGATCCAATACCATCAGAGCCTGCACCCGCCAAAACCGGCCTTATCGGGCGTCTGTTGGGACGCGGTGCCGAAGCGACTGTCACCCGCCGGGCGCTGGATGACGATATGTTGGAGCGGCTTGAGGAGCTGCTGATCACGGCCGATATGGGCGTGGACACAGCACTGCGCGTCACCGCCAACATGGCCGAGGGGCGCATGGGAAAACGCCTCTCGACGCAAGAAATAAAGACGCTTCTGGCCGCTGAAATCACCCGCATCATGGAGCCTGTTGCGCGGCCCCTGCCACTCTACTCAAAGAAGCCACAGGTCGTGCTGGTCGTCGGCGTCAACGGCTCCGGGAAAACCACAACCATAGGCAAATTGGCCAGTCAGTTCCGTGCGGCGGGCAAGAACGTCGTGATTGCCGCGGGCGATACGTTCCGCGCCGCCGCGGTGGAGCAATTGCAAATCTGGGGCGAACGGGCGGGCGTGCCCGTGCTCACGGCTCCCGAAGGATCGGACCCCGCCAGCCTCGCCTTTGACGCGATGACCAAGGCACAGGCGGATGGCGCGGACCTTCTGATGATCGACACCGCCGGGCGGTTGCAAAACCGCGCCGATCTGATGGAGGAACTGTCGAAAATCGTCCGCGTGATCCGCAAAAAAGACCCGGATGCGCCACACAACACCCTTTTGGTGCTGGATGCGACCACGGGCCAGAACGCGCTGAGCCAGGTGGAGACGTTCCAGAAACTTGCTGATGTCTCAGGGCTCGTGATGACCAAACTCGACGGCACGGCCAAGGGCGGCGTGCTCGTGGCGCTGGCTGACAAGTTCGGCCTGCCCATCCACGCAATCGGCGTGGGCGAGCAGATCGACGATCTGGCGCCGTTTGATCCCGAGGATTTTGCCGCCGCCCTTACCGGGCTGGAGCGGTGACAGCCCGGCCCTTGGCCCCTGACCCTCGCGGATGAGCGACTGGCTCATCTCACTCGAAGGCACAGCGGATGGCAAACAGCTCGCGCTCATCCTCGCCATCATCGCCGCCTTCCTGCACGCGGTCTTCGGCGCGATCCAGAAAGGGCGGCATGATCCGTGGCTCACGCGCGGCGCGGTCGACATCAGCTATTGCCTCATGGCGGCCCCCTTCGCCTTTTTCGTGGTGCCATGGCCCGAACCGCATATGTGGCCTATCTTCGCGGGCGCTTGGGCGCTGCACCTGATCTACAAAATCCTCCAAGCCAGCGCCTATTCGCGTGGTGCCTTCACGGTGGTCTTCCCGGTGGTGCGCGGGACCGGACCGCTCTTTGCGGTGATTGGCGCCTACCTGATCTTCAACGAAAGCTTCACGGGCACGCAATGGCTCGGCCTCGTCGTCCTGCTCGCCGGCATCTTCGGGCTGGCTGTCTACAACCTCATCTACCTTCAAGCCGAGCGGGACACCCTGCCCACCGCCCTCGTCCTCGCTGTGATCACCGGGCTCTTCGTGGCGCTCTACACCACATATGACGCCTACGCCATCCGTGCCACGGCGGATCCTTTCACCTTCCTCGCATGGTTCTTCTTCTTCGACGGGCTGGTAATGCCGGTCTACGCGCTCTATCGCTGGCGCAGGATGAAGGACGCACCCGCCCCCGGCCCGCTCATGGCGCGTGGGGTGATCGGCGGAGTGTTGGCGCTGGCGTCTTTCGGCTCCATCATGCTGGCCACGCGGCTCGATAAAGTGGGAGAGGCAGCCGTCCTGCGCGAGACATCGACGGTCTTTGCCGCCTTCATTGGATGGCTGGTGCTCAAGGAGACGGTTGGCCCACGGCGGATTGCGCTCATGGCCTTGATTGCGATAGGGGCGGTCATAGTTGAGATGGGCGGCTAAGACATGACAATGGAGAGACGGCACATGGCAGACAAGGAAATCAGCGGCAGGCTCAAATCGGCGCTGGAATTCGGCCCGCTTCTGGCGTTTTTCATAGCCTATCTCTGGCTCAAGGATAACGTCTACACCTTCGGCGGGACGGACTATGCGGGCTTCGTGGTGGTCACGGCCCTCTTCATCCCGGTCTTCTTGCTCAGCATCGCCCTCATCTGGAAACTCACCGGGCACCTGTCGCGGATGCAGGTGGTCACAGCGGTGCTGATCGTCGTCTTCGGCGGTCTCAGCGTTTGGTTCAACGATCCCAAATTCTTCAAGATGAAGCCCACGATCATCTACCTCATCTTCGGCGGCGCGCTGACATTTGGCCTGCTGCGGGGCCGATCCTACCTGCAATCGCTGATGGAAAGCCTGATGCCGCTTACGGATGAAGGCTGGATGATCCTCACCCGCCGCATCACAATCTTCTTCTTCGCGCTGGCTGCGCTCAATGAAATCATCTGGCGCACGCAAACAGAAGAAATCTGGGTCTATTTCAAGACATTCGGCCTGACCGCGGCAATCTTTCTCTTCTTCATCACCCAAGGCAAACTGCTCAATGAGCACGGCACAGAAGAAGCAGAAGACTAAAGCGTTTCGAGATAAACTGACATCACGAGCTTATCTCGAAAAGCCCACAAATCAAATATGTTGCGCGGCGTTTCGCCTTAGGCCTTCTTCTTAGCGCAAATACTCCCGCCGGAAGCGTCACCGCTTGCCAAAAAGTACGTCCTGAGCGGCCTTATCCTGTTTAGGCGCCGTCCGTTTTTCCGCCGCCAAAGCGCGGCCTGCGATCACGCCGGGCCGGGCACTGACCGTATCCAGCCAGCGCGCCATATGCGGCGTTGTTTCCAGATGATGCTGCTGCCCCTCCCAAAGCGACGCCCACCCCCAGATCGCCATATCCGCGATCGAGTAGAAATCGCCTGCGACAAACGCATTATCCTCCAGCTGACGGTCCAGCACGCCGTAAAGCCGCGCCACCTACGCCCGGTAGCGATCCTTGGCGTAAGGAAGGTCATTGGGCGGGTCCATCAAGGGCGCGTATTTAAGGAAATGATGCGCCTGCCCCGCCATCGGTCCTAGCCCGCCCATCTGCCAAATGAGCCATTGATCCACACTCAGCTGCTCGCGCACGGTAGAGCCATAAAACCGCCCCGTCTTGCGCGCGAGGTATTGCAGGATCGCACCCGATTCAAAAAGGCTCACGGGCGTGCCGTCCGGGCCCTCCGGGTCGATGATCACGGGCATCCGGTTGTTGGGGGAAATCTTCAAAAACTCAGGTTTGAACTGATCCCCAGCCGAGATATTTACCAGCGTCGTGACATAGGGCAGACCCATCTCTTCAAGCGCGATGGAGATTTTCCAGCCGTTCGGCGTGGGCCAAAAATACAGGCTGATCGGATTGCTCATGGTATTCTTCCTTTGATGTCTGCGCAGGTGCGGTCTGGGTGCAGTGTTGACGCGGGCAGAACCGAGGTCTACAGAAAAAGCGTGGCGATTTGTTACCGGATTGCGGGCCACGTTAAATAATCCCGCTAAAGAGGTCAGGAAAAGGAGCCCCCTTTCGCCGGACCGCGACGGGGGTTTTTTTGTGGGCCGCGCGCCCCGGAGGATGACATGAGCGAGACATGGAACAAACGCACCACAGCGGTGCATGGCGGGACGGCCCGCAGCGGCTGGGGTGAGGTGAGCGAGGGGATCTTCCTCACCCAAGGGTTCGTCTACGACAGCGCCGAGGCCGCAGAGGCCCGGTTCATCGAGGCGGGGCCGGATGAGTTCATCTATGCCCGCTACGGCAATCCGACCGTGGCGATGTTCGAGCGGCGTATGGCGATGCTTGAAGGTGCAGAGGATGGGTTTGCCACCGCCTCCGGCATGGCGGCCGTGTCGGGCGCGCTCACATCCATGCTGCGCGCGGGCGATCATGTGGTGGCGGCCAAGGCGCTTTTTGGCTCGTGTCTTTATGTGCTGGAGGAGGTGCTGACCCGCTTCGGCGTCGAGGTCACATTCGTCGACGGCACCGATCTGGAGGCGTGGCGCGCGGCGATCCGGCCCAGCACGAAATGCGTGTTCTTCGAGACCATCGCCAACCCCACTTTGGAAGTCGTGGACATCGAAGCGGTGGCCGAGCTTGCCCACGATGCGGGTGCGCTTGTGGTGATCGACAATGTCTTCGCTACCCCGGTCTATTCCCGCGCATTGGAGCAGGGCGCCGATTTGGTGGTCTATTCCGCCACCAAACATATCGACGGGCAGGGCCGCACGCTGGGCGGGATCATCCTCGGCAGCAAGGAGTTCATCCGCAAAACGGTCGAACCCTATATGAAGCACACGGGCGGCTCCATGTCGCCCTTCACCGCCTGGGTCATGCTCAAGGGGTTGGAGACGATGGAGCTTCGCGTGCGCGCGCAGACCGCTTCGGCTCTGGCCTTGACCGATGCGCTTCAAGGGCATGAGAAGCTGACCCGCGTCGCCTATCCGGGCCACGCAAGCCACCCGCAGCACGCGCTGACCCAGCGTTTGATGGGCGCGGGCGGCACGGTGATCGCGCTTGATCTGAGCACGCAGGCAGAGGCGTTTCGTTTTCTCAACGCGTTGCAAATCGTGCTCATTTCCAACAATCTGGGCGATGCGAAATCCATCATCACCCATCCCGCCACCACCACTCATCAAAGGCTGAGTGCAGAGCAGCGCGAGACGCTTGGCATCGGGCCGGGTCTGGTGCGGTTTTCCGTGGGCATCGAGGATACAGGTGATCTGATCGCGGATGTGATGCAGGCGCTGGACGCAGTCTAGCCGGGCTATATAAGACAGCCCATGTCACAAAACGCGCGGCATGGGTCAGGGCGTTACCTGAGGGTGAAGATACACCGGAGGGCCAGATCAACATTCTCGACAGGCCTGATGGGTGTAATCCAACCAAGGCACATATTGGGTGCGCCGTGGTGCCCGAGCTGGCCGCGCGCGCCTGGATCGCCATGCATGTCAGCGTGGCGTATTAGGAGACTCTGGTGCGTGGAACGGGATGGGCGTGGCCACTCTGGCGTGCTGCATGCGCGCGGCGGGCCGGAAGTGTGGATGGAAGACGCGGAGGGGAAGGCGAAATTTCACACCATGTTGGGTTGTCCCGCCCCGAACGCTGAGCCGCGATCTGGGCGATACGCGACGGGTTACTTGACCCCGACGCGGGTTTCGCTGATCTCATGACTTATCTTTTCGCAGCCCCGGAGGCCTCATGAGCCGCACCGTCCCCCGTATCCTGATCCACAATAGCGAGACGGACGCGCTCGCCACACGTCTGGCCGAGGCCGTGCCGAATGCCGAAATCGCGACCCATGAGAGCTATGAGGGCCTTTGTGATGTCATCGCGGGGTTCCGCCCCGATGTGGCCTATTCGGTTGCGTTCAAAGGGCGGCAAGGCTTCCCGCGTGAAGCCCTTCTTCGCATAGGTGGGCCGGAATGGATCACCGTGGGCGGCGCAGGCGTGGATCATCTGGTGCCTTGGGATACGGGCGCTGTGACAGTCTGCAACTCTGCCGGTGTGGCTGCCGGGATGATGGCAGAATATACGATGGGGATGATCCTGCACTTCACACTGGATGTACCGGGGCTTCAGGCGGATCAGGCAGAGCGCCACTGGGACCCGCACCGCAAGATGGTGCCAATGCATGGCAAAACCATGCTGATCGTGGGGCTGGGCCAGAACGGGCACGCTGTGGCGCAGAGGGCCAAGGCGTTCGGCTGCACCGTGATCGGCACGCGCGCGCGGCCCTGCCAGATGGATCACGTGGATGAGGTTCATGCGCCGGATGCGTTGCCGAAGCTTTGGGGGCGTGCGGATTTCGTGGTCATCGCCACGCCGCTTGTGCCGTCTACGCGCGGCATGGTGGGCGCCACAGCCTTTGCCGCGATGAAGCCAAGCGCCGTCCTCGTCGATATCTCGCGCGGGGGCGTGGTGGATGGGCATGCCTGCGCCGCCGCCATGGAGGCGGGAGAGATCGCGGGGGCGGCGCTCGATGTTTTCGAGGTGGAGCCATTGCCACAAGACAGCGCCATGTGGACCCTGCCCAATGTGATCATCTCGCCGCATTGCTCGGCGGTCTATACCGAATGGGCGATGCAATCGTTCGACCTGTTCCTCGCCAATCTGGCGCGCTGGCAGGCTGGTGACGCCCTCAATAACATCGTCAACCCAGAACGTGGATATTGACCTGTCTCGCGAAATGCCTCCCGCAATCAGGTTACGGCCCGCCGTTCAGTTTAACCCGTGCCACGGAAAGAACGCGGGCCCTTTAGGAGCCCATTAGGCAGAACCGCCTCAGAGGGGTGATGACCCCCCTTCTCACGCCCTATAACAACGGTTTCAATATCGCAGAGGAGCTTTGCCTCGATCACGCCGCAGCCTGTCTTAGCGGCGGTGCGCATTACCTTTCGCCCTTCGGCACAACCAGCGAAGCGCCCCGCCGTTGCTTGGCTGAGCGGATGCGGCTGGCGGAGCTTGCGCTGCACGGGGCTCTGAAATCTGTCCAAGACGGTGAAACTGGCGCATCATGCGGTGGAGCTTGGATGCACCGCCGTCATGACACTACCACCCTGTTTCTTCGTCACGGCGCCCAATGAAGGCGTTTAGCGGTATTTCAACACCCTGATTGAGCGTGTGGCCAGTGATGCACTGAAACTCTGCCTCTAAAGTATTCCTCAGAACACCGGGATCGCGGTTTCCCCAGCGCTTGCCGCACGGCTGAACTAAGCGTTTCCGAGGTAGCGGTGGCCTACAAGGCCATCTCGGGCGATTGGAAAAATACCCAAGATGTGATCCGCGCGGCGCGCGGCATCGCGGTCCTTCCGGGCCTCCGAAAGCATGATACTGCGCGCCGTGGCTCTGGGCGGAGGTGGTTGCATGTCGGCCAGTTGCAGTTCCACCGTGGTTGGCATCCGAGCGATATGGGCGGGCGCGGAGGCGCTTTTGCCCCAGATCGACACGCACCACGAGGCGGTGCAGGCCAGCGGGCTGATCTCCCGGCTCAAGGCGCTGAAAGCTCAGCAGACCGGGGATGCGCGCTGGCTCACCCTGCGCCCACCACTTTTGCCCGCCACAGCCGATATGGCCGGGCCGCTGACCGAAACGATCCTAGAGATAAAATCAACCGACGTGGATAAGCGTGGCAAAAAGCTTCGGATCAATGCTCTGCGCCGAGAACGTGTCGCCCTCAACAAGTATGCTCACCGCATCATGGCTATGCAGGCTTTCCTGATGGCTGGCGATCACGCGAAAATCGCCAATCCGCGCGTCTGAGAGCAACCGCTCACAGAAAAGGCGCGCGGCATCCTCGACAAAAATCGGGTTGGCGGCGTTGAGTTCCGCAAATGCCTGCTCATCCTCACGCTTGACCATCACTTGCGTCTCGGTGGGCACCGCGGCGCGGGCAAGCTCGATCAGGTCCTCGAACCAAAGCACTTCGCCCTCAGTGACCTCCACCGAGATCCGCGCGACCGAGCGTTGCGAATGCGGCGTGGCCAGCTGACCGCGCGTCTGGCGGGCATGCTCGCTCAGCTCCAATGAACACGGGCAGGTCGACGAGTAGACATAGTCGAGATGCATGAATTTGCGCCGCACGCCGTCCACTTCCGCCAATTCCAGCGAGATATCGTAATACTGGTAGCCCTCAAGCCCCGAGCGCAAGGATTTCACCTTGGCAGGGTAGGAAAACCGCATCTGAATCCGCGCATCAACCGTGTCAAGATCACTGATATAGTCGTCCAGCGCAGCCTCGATCACCTCAAAGCTGAAGGTTTTTTCGGCGTGTTTGTAAAAACTGCGCATGATTCGGGACATGTTGATGCCCTTCTTCTCAGCCTCAAGGCTGACCGTGCCGGTCACGGAGGTCTCAAGCGTCAGGTCGGCCGCGTCACGCGTGTGAAAGCGGATCGGCAGGCGGAAATTCGAGATGCCCACATGCTGCAACTGCTGCTTGGAGCCGCGAATGAGCGAGGTCGGCCCGTTCTGAAGATCTGGAAGCGTGGCGCGATAATCCGCATCCGCCTCAAACCCCTCAGGATAGCTGCGCGAGAGGCTAGGATAGTTGGACACGGCACCGCCCGGGATGAGACGCGCAATCGCTGGCTCCAGATCTGCGACTTCTTCGGGGCTCGCATCCAGCGCCCAACGACGCAGAACATCAAGCGCGCTTTGCGCGTCATCACGATCAGGCATTCGGTGCAATTCCGTGTTGTGATGGTTCATAAGCCCGATCCTCCAGACGACTACTCTTGGCATTCAGGGTGAGGCCAAGACCAAATTTCTCTACAAGTTGCATAAAGTTACGCATGGCGGTGATAGATGGATCATTCTGCGCACTTGTCCAGAGCCACGGTCTAAAATGCAAAACGCCCGCCTTTCAAAAGACGGGCGCGTCACGTCTTTTGCGGTTGGATCAGCCGTAGACCGATTCCTTGCCGAAATGCTTGGTCAGCATGTAATAGACCACGGCGCGATATTTGTTCCGTTCAGAGCGGCCATAGGTCTCCAGGACCGTGTTGATCGCTTCCATCAGGTTCGGACCATCCGGCAGACCCAGCTTCTTGATCAGGAAGTTCTCCTTCACCGTCTCAAGCTCGGATGGCTGCGAGCCGGCCACTGTCGAGGCGTCTGCGTTGTAAATCGCGGGGCCGCAGCCGATTGTGACCTTGGTCAGCAGGTCCATATCGGGCGTCATCCCACATTTGTTTTTCAAATCATCCGC
>CALGEH010000011.1 GCA_937881735.1 uncultured Shimia sp. | reverse complement strand
CTGATCCATCTTAACAAGGCTGCAAACTGGTCGAAAAACTAGGACCACCTCTCACAGCGCGCTTCAGGCCGAACCTCTGGCCCGGCGATTGGGTACCACAAAGGGCTCATTCTACTGGCATTTCGATGATCTTCCCGCCTTTCACACCGCCATCCTTGAGACGTGGGAAGAAGGCGCCGCCCGCACTCTCGACACAGCGATGGAAAGCGAAAAGGGCGATGTCGCCCGCCTGCGCCGCTTTGGACAGGTGATTGCTGACAGACCCGGCGGCCCTGATCCCGAGCCCGCAATCCGCGCATGGGCGCTTGGCCATCCACGCGCAGCGGAGACGGTGGCGCGGGTCGACGCCAAACGGCTGACCTATCTGGCGGGGTTGCTGAAGGGTTTAGGCATCGGCAATCCTGAAATGGCGCAGATCCTTTATGCTGCCAGCATTGGGATGGAGACGATGGGCCCAGCCGCCCCCACAGACCGCGCGGGTGCTATGGGCACGCTTGTCGATCTGGTGCTGGCGCTACGCTGATGTGGCGGGCGGTGGCGCTTCTGGCCCTCTTGGGATTTTGCGAGCGGGATGAAACCGTGGCGGGCCATGGTGGTGGCGCGGATGCATGGGTCTTGCAAGAAATCGATGGTGAGGCGTTTACCGCAGAGGCTTGGCTGCGCTTTGGCGAGGGTGGCGCGGTGACGGGTCCAGGGCCTTGTGCCAGCTTCACCGCACAGCAAACAGCCCCCTACCCATGGTTCGCGATAGAGGATCTGCGCGCCGACGGGCCGAACTGCCCCGCTCTGGCGCGCGAGGTGCAGATTCTCGAGGCGCTGAGCGCCATGACTCTGTCCGAAGTGGGGCCAAGCGTGATGATACTGAGCTCCGAGGATGGGCGCGAGATGATCTTCAGCCGAACGCAGTAGCCACCTCAGGCCTCGGCTGCGCGCGCAGATAGGCGCGCAAGAAACCTTGCCCGCGGCTCGGGCAAAGGCTTGCCGCCCAGCTCCGCTGCCAGATGATGCTCCAGAAAATATCCGGTGGTCTTGAGCCCTGCGAGCACATCCAGATCCTCAGCCGCCCCGCGACGCAAAAGACATTCGGGCAAAGGCAAAAGCCGCTCGGCCCATGCGCCAGCCCCCGCCTTTGAGACCGCCCGCCCGCTGCGCGGCGACACGAAGCTCAGGTCCGAAGCGGCATCGCCGAGCACCGCGCATGTGCTGAGATCAAGACCGAAACCAAGCTCCTCCAAGAGCGCCAGTTCCCATTGCAGATAGGCCAGAGGCCAAAGCGCGCCCTGCCCCAACAGATCAAGAAGCGCCTCGGTGCGGGCATAAAGCGGCGCAAACGCCTCACGCTCGGGCAGGGCGAACACCACCAGCGCCGTCACCGCGTTGAGGCCCGCAAGCGCGAAACGGTCGCTCATCACAGTGGCACTGCGGCTGCGCAGAGGTTCCACCGTGAAAGTGCCAATGTGATCCTCCAGCCGCGCGCGCCATGTGAGATCAAGCTGCGCGCCCGGTTGCAAGACAGGGGCCATGCGCCGCCCCGCGCCGCCGCGCACGAGCCCCGCGTGACGACCATGATCCGGGGTCAGCACGTCGATGATCGCAGCGCTCTCACCATGTTTGCGCGTGGCCAGCAATATGCCCTGATCGCGCCATTCCATTGGGGTGTCTGTCTCCTGCCTGATCCGGTGACGTATCTGGCACCAAAGCGGCGGAATTGCCAAGCCCAGCTCAGTCGCGCAGACCGTCCTCAGTCAGAAGGTGCCGCCCGGCGCGGTCCTCGACCTCGATCACCCACAGATCGGGATCGAAGCCGCGCTGGCGGGCGATCGCCGCGTCCACCTCGGCCTCAGGGCCGGAGATAAGCTCCTCCCACTGGCGGGTGTCGGTCATCAGATCGAAGCGGCGTTGAAAGGCCGTGGCCGTGCCATCGAGGGGGTTCAGTTTGACCAGAACCGCGCCCGAGCCGTCATCGCCATGGGCCGTCACGAAAGCCGGGATCGCGTGGATCCGCAGGCGGGCAAGATAGGCCTGCACCCAGAATTGCGCCGTCAGGCGCGCCATGGGACCTTTGGGTTTTGAGTATTTTGGCTAAGAAGAAGCAGGCTCATGCGTTCCCGTCCTTGAAGTTGAGGCCCATCTCGGAGTAGCGCTCGGCCTCTTCCAGCCAATTGGGGCGCACTTTGATCTGAAGAAACAGGTGGACCCGGCGGCCCAGAAATTCTTCAAGCTCGGTGCGCGCGGCGGTGGAGACGGATTTGATCGTCTCGCCCTTATGGCCCAGCACGATGCCCTTGTGCCCGTCGCGCATCACATAGATCAGCTGATCAATGCGGGCGGAGCCGTCTTTGCGCTCTTCCCAGTTTTCCGTCTCTACGGTCAGTTGGTAGGGCAGTTCTTGATGCAGGCGCAGGGTGAGTTTTTCGCGGGTAATCTCGGCGGCGATCATGCGCAGGGGCAGATCCGCGATCTGATCCTCGGGGTAGAGCCATGGACCCTCCGGCAATTGCTCGGCCAGCCACTTGCGCAGATCATCAACGCCGTGGCCGCGCTCGGCGGAGATCATGAAGGTCTCGGCGAAGTCGAACGCGTCGTTGAGCTTTTTGGTGAGACTGAGGAGTGCGTCCGATTGCACCCGGTCGATCTTGTTGATGGCCAGCGCAACCTTGCGGCCCTTGGTGACATCGCCCAAACCTTCGAGGATACGCTCCACACCTTCGGTCACGCCGCGATGCGCCTCCACCAGAAGCACCACGACATCCGCATCTGATGCCCCACCCCACGCGGCGGCGACCATGGCACGGTCCAGTCGGCGGCGCGGTTTGAAAAGGCCCGGCGTGTCGACGAACACGAGCTGCGCCTCGCCCTCAATCGCCACGCCGCGAATGCGGGCGCGCGTTGTCTGCACCTTATGCGTGACGATGGAGACCTTTGCGCCCACCATACGGTTCAACAGCGTGGATTTGCCTGCGTTAGGCTCTCCGATCAGGGCGATGAAACCGGCGCGTGTGCTCATGGGGACCTCTTGGTTGGCGTGGGTGTAGCCCTAGCGCAATGCGGGCGCTCTGGCCAGTAGGCGCGAGGGTGCGGCAGCCTGCCGCATAGGGTGCACGCGCGGCATGGTATCTATGGTCGAGAACACAAACCGATGCGAGGACGTATCATGTTCAAAGGTCTTGGCGTATCGATCGCACTTATCACAGCCGGCATGGTCGGCGCACCCGTCGCCCTTCTGGCGATAATGTGAGCACTACTCTTCTACCCGGCTCAAAAGAGCTTTGGCGGCGGCTTGTTCTGCCTGGCGCTTTGAGCCGGCAGAACAAGCCGCCGTTTGACCATTTTCAAGCCGTGCTTCAATCGTGAAGCTGGGGGCGTGATCAGGTCCTGTGCGACCGGTTTCCACATAGTCAGGCGGCGACAGCCCACGGCCCTGCGCCCATTCCTGAAGCGCCGTCTTGGGATCGCGCGCATCCGCCTCGACGTTTTTGATCCGCGTGCCCCAGAGGCGCAGGATCATTGCCCTTGCCGCCTCAAAGCCAGCATCGGTATAGACGGCAGCGATCACCGCCTCCATCGCGTCCCCCAGAAGCGCCTCCTTGCGGCGCCCGCCCGAGAGCATCTCAGAGCGGCCAAGTTTGAGCACTGCACCCAACTCAATCTCGCGGGCCACATCGGCGCAGGCCTCCTTGCGCACCAACGCATTGAAGCGCGGCGCCAAAAGCCCCTCGGACGCGCCGGGGTCTTCAGCCAAAAGCGCCTCGGCCATTACGAGGCCGAGAACCCGGTCACCCAAAAACTCAAGTCGTTGATTGTCGCCACGCGTAGGCGAGGACATGGAGGCGTGCGTGACCGCCTGCACCAGAAGGGCGGGCTGGGCAAACTCATGACCCAGACGGGCGGCGAACGCCTTCATCTCGGCCGATAGCTTCACTCAAGCGCCTTGAAGAAACGATCCGAGCGCCATGTCCAGAAGAAGAGCATGGAGCGGCCTGCCGAGGAAAAAATCAGACGATCCGCCCGGCCAATGAGGTTCTCATAGGGCACGAAGCCAACGCCACGCACCTGTGGGGGGAAGCGGCTGTCGGTGGAATTGTCGCGATTGTCGCCCATGAAGAAATAATGCCCCTCAGGCACGGTGAAAACACCGGTATTGTCCGAGCGCTGGTAGGTAATGTTGAGGATCGCGTGGCTCTCACCATTGGGCAGTGTCTCAATCTGGCGCGATTTGAGGCAGATGGCTCCCTCGCCCACAACGCCGTTTTCGCAGCGCGGCCGCGAGCGCAAAGGCCCTTGCGCCTCGAAGACTTCCTCAAAATTGCCTGCATCCTGAAGGTCCACGGGCACGTCATTGAGATGCAGAACGCCTTCTTTCACCTGAACCTTGTCTCCGGGCATGCCGACCACTCGTTTGATGAAGTCCGTGCCGTTCACGGGGTGACGGAAGACGATGATATCGCCCTGTTTCGGCTCCCCGCCCCAAAGGCGCGTGTTGTCGCGGTCAAGAAAGCCGCAGATATCCGCCGCGTCGATATTGATACCCACACTGGCGATACGGATCGACGGGCAGGACGCATAGGAATAGCCATAAGCCATTTTGTTCACGAAGAGAAAATCCCCGATCAAGAGGGTGTCCTTCATGGAGCCTGAGGGAATCCAGAACGGCTGAAAGAAAATCGTGCGGAAAATTCCGGCCACGATGAGCGCGTAGACGACGGTTTTGATCGTCTCCCAAATCGCGTTGGGTGTCTTGGTCTCATCGGCCATGGAGGGCTCCCGTTTGGGGCTGGTTCAGGGTGCCTGCTTCATGCGGCGCGCAGGCTTTGGAGTCAAGGACCGGCCCGCTTGCGGACGCGGGGCGGGCCATCAAATGGGGCGCGCCTCAATCACGACAAAGGCCTGCGCCCATGGGTGATCATCGGTCAGCGTCACATGGATCACGGCCCGGTGGCCCTCTGGCGTCATCTCGGCCAGCCGCTCGGCAGCCCAACCCGTCACCTCCATCACTGGCTGACCCGTCTCCAGATTGCTCACCGCCATATCCTTCCACGCGATCCCCATCCGCAGGCCTGTGCCCAGCGCTTTGGAGCACGCCTCCTTCGCGGCCCAGCGTTTGGCATAGGTGCCGGGCGTGTCCGCGCGCCGCTCGGCCTTGGCCTGCTCGATAGGCGTAAAGACACGGTTGCGGAACCTGTCGCCGAACCGCTCCAGCGTTCCGGCGATGCGCTCGATATTCGCGAGATCCGTGCCGATACCGAGGATCACAGGCGATCCTCGCGCGCGAGCCGTTCGGCGTTCTGCGCGCCCAGGCGCAGGAAGAACCAATTGAACACAAGATATCCCAGCGCATAGATCCCCAGAAGGATCACGAATTGCTGACCCAGAAAGGGCGCTATCGCCAGCTTGCCAAACTGCACCATCAACGCGCCGGGAAGATAGGCCAGCGCCACGTTGAGCGCCGTCGCCAGCACCGTAAACAATGCCGCCAGCCGCAGGGACTCATTCGCGCCGGGCCGCTCGCCATGGGTGCGGTAGTAATATTTGCCCTCGATCACGGCGGCGATCATGCCGGGCACCATAAGTTGCGCCGCCGACCCGATCTGCGTGTCAGTATTGGCATTGACCACATGCACCAAAAGAGCGCCACCCACGGCCATGCCAATGAAGACGAGCGCATAGCGCAACCAGATCATGCACCCGCCCTGCCCAGATCCATCCTCCGGCGCATCTCGGCCATGGCGGGGCCGAGGCCTTGAAAGATTGCCTCGCCAATCAGGAAATGCCCGATATTGAGCTCGCGCGCCTCGGGGATTGCCGCCACCGGGCCAACGGTCTCAAAGGTCAGCCCGTGGCCGATATGCACCTCGAGCCCGACCCCATGCGCATAGGTGCTGGCCTCGCGCAGAGCGGCCAATTCAGCGTCACGCTCCTCCAGCTTGCCCTCGTGGTGAAAGTCGCAATAGGCGCCGGAGTGAAGCTCGATCACTTCCGCGCCAACACGGGTGGCCGCGTCAATCTGAGCCCGGTCCGCGCCAATAAAGAGCGACACGCGACACCCCGCCGCGCGCAAGGGCGCAATACATGTGGCCAGCCGATTCTCATCCGCCACCACGTCCAGACCGCCCTCGGTCGTGCGCTCCTCGCGCTTTTCGGGCACGATGCAGACCGCATGCGGCTTGTGACGCAGGGCAATCGCCTGCATCTCGTCAGTGGCGGCCATCTCGAAATTCAGCGGCACGGACAGCTGCGCCATCAACGCCTCGATATCCGCATCTACGATATGGCGCCGGTCCTCACGCAGATGCGCCGTGATCCCGTCTGCGCCTGCCGCCTCGGCCATCAGCGCCGCGCGCACCGGATCCGGATCACCTCCGCCGCGCGCATTGCGCACCGTAGCCACGTGGTCAATATTCACACCCAATCGAAGTTTCTCGCTCATCCGCCTGCCCTCCTTGCGCCTGCGCTCAACCTAGTGCCTTTGGCCCACGCGGCGATAGGGCCAAAACGCCTAAAGCTCCGGCGACGCGTCCACTGCCGCTTTCTTCTTAAGCTTGGCCCATTTCGCCTTCAAACGGACTTTGCGCCGCGCCTGATAAACCTTGATCACCGGCAGCGACGTGTAATAAAAGATCAGCCCAAAAATCAGCCCCGGAATGATCCCCCCGATCATGTAGGGAAAAAACACATCCTGATAAAATATATTGAGATTGTCCCAGTGCGCCGTCTCATCCGAGAAAAGCGCCATGAAATTGTGCCGCAAATCTTCGCCCGCATCGACGAACTTCCCACCCAGCGAGCGATGCACGTCATCGGGCAACTGCCCATGGGTGCCCAGAAGGAAATGCCCGGTCTGCAAGGACATGAAACCAATGGCAAAAAACGTCAACGGGTTACCCACGAACGTCGCCAAGAGCGCGGCCACTATATTGCCCCGCATGATGCGTGCCAAAAGAACCGCCGCCACGAAGTGCAGCCCGAAAAACGGAGAGAAGGTCACGAAGACGCCCACGAAGATGCCGCGCGCGATGCGGTGCGGCGGGTCCGGCAGGCGGCTCAGGCGGTGGTTGATATAGCGGATTGCCCGCCCCCAGCCCCCTTTGGGCCAAAAGACGGAGCCCACAGCCCTCAGCACAGATCGTTTGTCTCTTCGTTTGAAGACCACCCGTGCGGCTCCTAGCTCTGCGTTGCTGCGCCGCCCGCGGCGCGGGCGAGATCTCGGTGACGTTCGACCGCAGCCACATCGCTATCGGCATTGAGCGCCGAGATGAGGCTGTGCAGATGCTCTGCGTCCCGAAGCTCAACATCCACCAAAAGGCGGTAGTAGTCGGGTTTGCGGTCCACAAACGTCAGATTGGAGATATTGGCCTTGCGCTCGCCTATCAAGGTGCAAATGCGGCCAAGCACGCCCGCGTCATTGCCGATGGTGATATCAAGCGCCACATCATAGGCCGCCGCATGGGTGCCCTCGTGCCAGCGCAGGTCGATCCAGCGATCCGGCTGATCCTCGTAGGCCGCGATAGAGGGGCAATCGATGCTGTGCACCACGACACCCTGCCCGCGATAAGTGATGCCGATGATACGCTCCCCCGGAAGCGGCTCACAACAGCGCGCCCGGTCAAAATGCTGCCCCGGCCCGAGGCCAACCACGGCACGATCGCGCCCCACCTCGTCCCCCTGCGCCGGGACAAGATCGGGATAAATCGCCTGAATCACCTCGCGCGCCGTCAGGTCAGCCCGGCCCATCCGCGACAGAAGCTCATCCGAATCTTCCAAGCGCAGCGTGCGCGCGGCGGTGCGCAGGGCTTTCTCGCTCGCCCGTTTGCCAACATGTTCAAACGCGGCGCGCGCCAGTTCACGGCCCAGCTTGATATAGCGGTCACGATCCAACTCGCGCAGGGCGCGGCGGATGGCGGATTTGGCTTTGCCAGTGGTGGCGATGTCGAGCCATGTAGGTTGCGGGGTCTGCCCGTCGGCGATGATGACCTCGACCGACTGACCGTTCTTGATCCGCGTCCAGAGCGGCACGCGCATCCCATCGATCTTCGCACCAACCACCGCATTCCCGATCCGCGTGTGGATCGCATAGGCAAAATCCAAAGGTGTCGCCCCACGCGGCAGCTTGATCACATCACCCTTGGGCGTGAAGCAAAAAACCTTGTCGGTATACATCTCCAGCTTCACCGCTTCGAGAAAATCCTCGTGATCTTCTTCCACGTCGAACTGCTCAGTCAGAGTGTTGATCCACTTGGCCGGATCGACCGCGAAGGGGTTTTCGGTGCGCACCCCGTCACGGTAGGACCAATGCGCAGCCACACCGGTTTCGGCCACGTCATGCATTTGCCGCGTGCGGATCTGCACCTCCACCCGCTTGCCATCGCGCCCCGACACCGTGGTGTGGATCGAGCGGTATCCGTTCGACTTGGGCTGGCTGATGTAGTCCTTGAACCGCCCCGGCACCGCGCGCCAGCGTTGGTGAATAGCCCCGAGCACGGCATAGCAATCGGCTTCGGTTTGGGTGACAATGCGAAAACCGTAGATGTCGGAGAGGCGCGAGAAGCCCATCTCCTTTTCCTGCATCTTGCGCCAGATCGAATAGGGCTTCTTCGCGCGGCCAAGTATCTCCGCCTCGATATCGCCCTTCTTCAGCTCCTTGCGCATATCGCCAGTGATCCGGGCGATCACATCGTCGGATTCGCGCTGAAGCGTGATGAACCGGCGCATGATCGAGGCCCGCGCATCCGGGTTGATCACGCGAAAGGCCAGATCCTCCAGCTCTTCGCGCATCCATTGCATCCCCATGCGGCCCGCAAGCGGCGCAAAGATATCCATCGTCTCGCGGGCCTTCTTGGCCTGCTTTTCAGCACGCATCGCCTTGATCGTGCGCATGTTATGGAGCCGGTCAGCCAGCTTCACCAGAATCACGCGCAAGTCCTTGGACATGGCGATGAAGAGCTTGCGGAAATTCTCGGCCTGCTTGGTCTCGGAGCTGCTGAGTTGAAGGTTGGTCAGCTTGGTAACGCCATCGACAAGCTCGGCGATCTCATTGCCGAACCTGCGCTCCACCTCCGCGTAGGAGGCGCGCGTGTCCTCAATCGTGTCGTGCAGGAGGGCGGTGATGATCGTGGCATCATCCAGACGCTGCTCAGCCAGAATGGCGGCTACGGCCACAGGATGCGTAAAATAAGGCTCACCGGAATAACGCAACTGCCCTTCATGCATATCTGCGCCATAGGCATAGGCGGTGCGCAAAAGGGCTTCGTCGGTGCGTGGGTTGTAGCTGCGCACGCGCGCGATCAGATCATCGACCGTGAAGGGATCACCGCCCACGCGCCCGCGCCAGCCGGGCGGGGCTCAGCCCTGCCCTTGCGCTTTCATAAGCTCGCGCAAAAGCCGCTCTTCAGACATGTCGTCCTCGGCGGGCTTGTCGGCTTCACCGCCCATAAGAAGCGCCATGCTGTCCTCTTCAGGCTCATCCACTTCGATCTCGGTCTGATTGGACTCGATCAGACGCTCGCGCAGATCGTCCGCGCTTTGCGTCTCTTCAGCGATCTCGCGCAAGGCCACTACGGGGTTCTTGTCGTTGTCGCGGTCTACGGTGATTGACGAGCCCGCCGAAATCTCCCGCGCACGGTGCGCGGCCAACATCACCAGGTCAAACCGGTTGGGAACTTTGTCAACGCAATCTTCAGTGGTAACGCGGGCCATAGGACCTCCGGATGTCTGGCTGGATTTAAGCCTTGCTCTTTACGCGGCCACTGGGGGATTGACAACCCGCAAAGCGCCCGAAATCAAAGGGATTGGACGGCGTCAACCGCCTCTTTCGGCAGGTCCGCCACCATTTGCACCACCGAGCGCCCCAAGATCGGGTGAACCCAACCCGGGGCCACGTCCGCCAGGGGAATCAGCACAAAGGCCCGGTCCTGCATCCGCGGGTGCGGCAGAATCAGCTCGTCAGGCGCGCGTTTCATCTGCGCCGCAAGTGGCAAATCACGCCATTCCGCGTGCGTCACCGCATCGGGATACACCTCACCACCCAGCGCGATAAGGTCCAGATCAAGCGTCCGGCGGCCCCAGCGGTGCACCCTTTCGCGGCCCATCTGCGCCTCGACACGGTGCAAAGCGGCCAAGATTTCAGCCGCACCCAAATCCGTCTCCAGTCGTGCAGCTGCGTTGACGTAATCAGGCCCTGCGCCCACAGGGAAACACGGGCTTGCATAAAAGGTGCTGACCTCTGCCACCCGAAGCCCCTCAGCCTCCAGCGCGGCCAGCCCTGCGTGCAAAGTCTCACTCGGCGCGCCCACCTCGGATGGCAGATTAGCGCCCAAGGCTATCAAGCATCGGCGGCTTTCCGCTGCGTTAAAATTTTTCATGCGCCCGCCCTACCCTCTTGCCTGAACGAGCCTATAACCTTATCGCGACTAAACATCCGCTGTATCGGGCTCCCCACCACTCACACCACTCACCACTCACACCACTCACTGCCCCTTTGGAACACTTGCGGATTTGATATATTAAGAAGGGCTTTTTGCATGTTTTACAAGGACGAACGGCTTGCACTGTTCATTGACGGGTCGAACCTTTACGCCGCCGGTAAGGCGCTCGGGTTCGACATAGATTACAAGCTACTGCGCAGCGAGTTTATGCGGCGCGGAAAACTTCTGCGCGCATTTTACTATACTGCCCTGCTGGAAAATGACGAGTATGCGCCCATTCGCCCGTTGGTTGACTGGCTGCATTACAACGGCTTTTCGATGGTCACGAAACCGGCCAAGGAATACACCGACAGCCAAGGCCGCCGTAAGGTCAAAGGCAACATGGATATCGAGCTTGCCGTCGATGCGATGGAGCTGGCTCCGCGCGTCGATCATATCGTGATCTTCTCGGGCGATGGCGATTTCCGCCCGCTGGTGGAATCGCTGCAACGTCAGGGTGTGCGCGTCTCGGTTGTCTCCACGATTCGCAGCCAGCCCCCGATGATCTCGGACGAACTGCGCAGGCAGGCTGACAATTTCATCGAGCTGAACGATCTCAAAGACGTGATCGGTCGGCCTGCACGCGACACGCCAGCGGACCGCACCGATACCGGATCCGACCTGAACTGACCCATCCCGCCAGGGCGAGGCCCTCCCACGCCCCGGCCCGCTTGCTGCGCAAAACCGCACCGGCCTCCCTTTACGCCCCGGCCCGCCTGCCTTACCTCTATGTCCATCAGGAGGCCCCGCCATGCGCAAACCACCCCTCACGCTTTATCTCGCCGCCCCGCGCGGCTTTTGCGCTGGTGTGGACCGCGCGATCAAGATCGTGGAAATGGCCTTGGAGAAATGGGGCGCTCCCGTCTATGTGCGCCACGAGATCGTGCACAACAAATTCGTCGTCGATGATCTGCGCGCCAAGGGCGCGGTGTTTGTCGAAGAACTGGACGATTGCCCCGATGATCGCCCGGTGATTTTCTCGGCCCACGGCGTGCCCAAGGCCGTCCCCGCCGAGGCCGCACGGCGCGAAATGGTCTATGTCGATGCCACCTGCCCGCTTGTGAGCAAGGTCCATATCGAGGCCGCCCGCCACCATGAGGCGGGGCTTCAGATGGTGATGATCGGCCATGAGGGCCATCCTGAGACCGTCGGCACGATGGGGCAATTGCCGCAAGGTGAAGTGTTGTTGGTCGAGACGGTCGAGGATGTGGCCACGGTGGAAGTGCGCGACCCCGCGCGGCTCGCGTTCGTCACGCAAACCACCCTCTCGGTCGATGACACCAGCGATATCGTGGCTGCCCTTCAGGCGCGGTTCCCAGGCATCGTCGGCCCGCACAAGGAAGACATCTGCTACGCCACCACCAACCGGCAGGAGGCGGTGAAGGCCATGGGCCCCAAGGCCGATGCGATGCTGGTCGTGGGCGCGCCCAACTCCTCCAATTCCCGCCGTCTTGTCGAGGTGGGGGCCCGCGCCGGGTGCAAATATGCCCAACTGGTGCAGCGCGCCACGGATATCGACTGGCGTGCGCTCGACGGGATCACCTCCATGGGCATCACGGCAGGTGCCAGCGCGCCAGAGGTGCTGATCAACGAGGTGATTGACGCCTTCAAGGACCGTTATGACGTGACCGTCGAGCAGGTCGAGACCGCCGTCGAGAATGTCGAATTCAAAGTGCCCCGCGTGCTCAGAGAGACTGCATGACCACCATATCCCGTTCTGCGCTCTGGCTCGGCCTCGCTGGTGTAATTCCATTTTTCTGGGGTGCGCTTACGGTGATGAGCCCGGCGCTCTCCGACATGACGATGCGCTCTGTCGGGCCGCGCTTTATCGGCCCTTACGTCATGCTGTTTTACGGGACTATCATTCTCAGCTTCATGTCCGGCGTGCTCTGGGGATTTGCCACGAAAATGGACGGCGCACAGGCGGGCGTGGGCTATGCGCTGTCGGTGATCCCAGCACTATGGGCGTTTTTCACCTCAGGCGCTGGCGTGCAAAGCACCGGTATCTCGCTGATGGTGGGATTTGTGGGCCTTCTGGCGCTTGATTGGCTCTTCTGGCGGCATGGGGCCGCGCCACCGTGGTGGATGCAACTCAGGGTGCTTCTCACCGGGCTTGTTCTCATCTGTCTGGCCGTCGGAGTGTTCCTGTGAGCGTCGATCCAGAAACCCTCATAGTCTATGGCGCAAAGGCCGCAGAGTATGCGGATATGACCCAAGGCGAGGCGGAGAACCGCTTTCTCAGCATCTTCATCGAAGCGTTGCCGAAAGGCGCGCGCGTGCTCGATCTGGGCTGTGGCCCCGGCCACTCCGCCGCCGCCATGGCCCACGCAGGACTTTCCGTGGACGCGACCGATGCCGCGCCCGAGATGGTCGCGATGGCGCAGGCACACGAAGGCGTCACAGCATGGCACGCCAGCTTTGACGAGATCACGGGCGAGGCGCTCTACGATGGAATCTGGGCCAATTTCGCGCTCCTGCATGCGCCCAAGGCCGATATGCCGCGGCACCTCGCCGCCTTGGCCCGCGCGCTGAAGCCCGGTGGCCGCTTTCATATAGGCATGAAAACCGGCACCGGTGAGAAGCGCGACACGATCGGGCGGCGCTATGCGTATTACACCGAGCCGGAGCTGCGCAGCCTGCTCGAGGACGCAGGCCTGACCCCCGGCAAAAGCTGGGCCGGGCAAGAGCGCGGGCTTGACGGGGTGATCGCCCCTTGGGTGGTGATCCACGCGGATGCCTGATCTCATCGCCTACACGGACGGAGCCTGTTCAGGCAATCCCGGCCCCGGCGGCTGGGGCGTGTTGATGCGCGCCATGGCGGATGGCGCGGTCGTGAAGGAGCGTTGCCTGAGCGGTGGAGAGCCGGACACGACAAACAACCGGATGGAGCTTCTGGCGGCGATCCATGCGCTGGAAACCCTCGCGCGCGCCTCCAAGATCACCATCGTCACCGACAGCCAATATGTGAAGAACGGCGTGACCGGCTGGATGCATGGCTGGAAACGAAACGGGTGGAAAACCTCTGCCAAGAAGCCGGTGAAGAACGTGGAGCTGTGGCAACGGCTTGATGAGGCGCAGGCGCGGCATGAGGTGATCTGGGAATGGGTCAAGGGCCATGCAGGCCACCCGGAGAATGAGCGCGCCGACGAGCTTGCACGCGAGGGAATGGCGCCCTTCAAACCGAAAACGCCCCGCAAAAACAGCGTATGAACCTGCTCATATTGCTAGACTACGCCTCGGTACTGATCTTCGCCCTCACAGGCGCGCTGGTGGCCAGCCGTGCACAGCTTGATGTGGTGGGCTTTGCCTTCGTGGCCTGCCTGACGGCGGTGGGCGGCGGCACGTTGCGTGACGTTCTCTTGGACCGCAACCCGGTGTTCTGGATCGCGGACGGGACCTATATCCTGATCGCGGTTGGGGCGGCGGGGCTGGTGTTTTTCACGGCGCATCTGGTGGAGAGCCGCCTGCGCTGGGTCATGTGGCTCGATAGTTTCGCACTGGCTGTGGCGGTGCCTGCGGGGGTGGGTGTGGCGATGGCGTTGGAACAGCCCGCGCTGATTGTGGTGCTGATGGGGATGGTCACGGGCTGCATGGGCGGGCTCATCCGCGATGTGGTGGTCAACGAAGTGCCATTGGTGCTGAAACAGGGCGAGCTTTACGTAAGCGCGGCCTTTGCCGGGGCGCTTCTGGCCGTGGCTCTGCGGACATTTGAATTGCCGCTCTGGGCGGCCCTTGTCGGGTGCGGCGCGCTCACATGGACGCTGCGGGCCGGATCGCTCCAGTTCGGGTGGTCCTTGCCTGTGTATCGCGCGCGCCCGCCGCGTAGCTAGCAGCCGCTTTTCGGCCGACGCTCAGCGTTTGCCACGCCAGTGAAACGGCACGATGATGAGCGCGCCGATGGAGGACAAGATCGCATCCAGCCCCGGCGCACCAAAGCCGATGCCGAACATAATCCGCACAAAATAGAAAAGGAACGCCCCGCCCACGCAGATGATGATGGATTGCAGGATACCGTTATGGGTAAATCCTGTCTTTTCCGACACATAGCCAACGATGCCCGCGATGACGACCGTTCCGATAAGCTGAGGAAACATGGGCTGCGCCTTTCTAGAGCCGGGTGCCTTTGGGCAGAGGCGTGCCGTGCAGGAATTCCGCATGATCTTGCGCCCGCCCGCCCGCCTTCTGCAAGCGCAAAAGCTGCACAGCGCCGCGTCCGCAGGCGATGGTGAGGGCGCTGTCCAGCGCCTCGCCCGGCGCACCGCAGCCTTGAGTTGCGGCCGCGTTCAGGAGCTTTACCCGCGCGCCGTCCATTTCGGTCCACGCACCGGGAAAGGGCGAGAGGCCGCGGATATGACAGGAGACCTCGCGCGCGGTCCAGGCCCAGTCCACACGCGCCTCGGACTTGTCGATCTTGGCGGCGTAAGTGACGCCCTCGGCGGGTTGGGGCATGGCGGTGAGGTTACCGAGATATTGCAACGCCTCGGTAATCAAATCCGCGCCCATTGCGCTGAGCCGGTCATGGAGCATGCCTGTCGTCTCGGTCGTACCAATCACCGTGGCGGCGCGCATCAGGACCGGTCCGGTATCCAGCCCCGCCTCCATCTGCATGATGCACACGCCAGTTTCCGCATCGCCCGCCATGATCGCGCGGTGGATGGGCGCGGCCCCGCGCCAGCGTGGCAAAAGCGAGGCGTGGATGTTGAGGCACCCATGGGCGGGCGCGTCCAGCACGGCCTGCGGCAGAATGAGACCATAGGCCACGACCACCGCCACTTCCGCCTCAAGGGCCGCAAACTCGGCCTGCGCGGCGTCACCCTTCAAGCTCTCGGGGTGACGCACGGGCAGGCCCAGCGCCTCGGCGCGCGCCTGCACCGGGGTGGGGCGCAGCGTCTTGCCCCGTCCAGCCGGGCGCGGCGGCTGGCAGTAAACGCAGGCAATCTCATGGCCCGCCGCGACCAGTGCCTCAAGCACCGGGACGGAAAACTCCGGACTGCCCATGAAGATCACTCTCATTTCGTCTCTCCTTGGCCTGCGCGTGCCGCGTGGTCTGGATTATGGATATTTATGCCAAGAAAAAGCAACGGGCGGGTCAGTTATCGGGGCGTGGGCCGGGAATTGCGGGTTCAGCGGGTCTTGCGCGCCCGGCGCAGGAGCATGTCGCGCTTCACCTTGCTGAGGCGGTCGAAATACATCCTGCCGTTCAAGTGATCGATCTGGTGCTGCACGGAGGTGGCCCAGAGATGCACGAAATCACGCTCTTCGGTCTCCCCCTCGGCGTTCAGGAACCGCACCGTCACGGCGCGAGGCCGCTCGATCCGGGCAGAGACGCCGGGCAGGTTGGGGCTTGCCTCCTCATGGGCGCGCATTTGGGCGCTGGCGTGCAGAATTTCGGGGTTTGCCATCCGAACCACTTGCCCGCGCGTGTCCGACGCATCAACCACTGCAAGGCGCAGCATCACTCCGATCTGCGGCGCACCAAGGCCCACGCCCGGCATCGCCTCCATCGTGTCGATCATGTCCTGCCAATGGGTGCAGATCTCATCCGTGATGGCGTCCACAGGGGCGGCGGCGGTGCGCAGCCGCGCATCGGGCCACGGCAGGCAGCGGCGCGCAGTCATCCGCGCTAGTCCCGCGCCATTTCGCGTTTGAGCTTTTGCATCCGGCGCGTGATCAGCTGACGCTTCATCGGGCCCAGATATTCAATGAAAAGCTTGCCGTTGAGGTGGTCGATCTCGTGTTGCACGCACGTGGCCCAAAGCCCGTCAAAGCCGCTGCTCTGCTCCGCGCCCGTCTCGTCGATCCAGCGCATTTCGATCTCAGCCGGGCGCGTCACCTCGCCGTATTCCTCGGGGATCGACAGGCAGCCTTCCTCATAGACGTTGAGCGTGTCCGACACGGCCGTGACCACCGGGTTGAACATAACCACCGGGCGCGGTGCTTCGCCCTCTTCCTTGATGCAATCGAGCACGATAAGCCGGGTCAGCACACCCACCTGCGGCGCGGCAAGACCGATGCCCGGAGCGGCATACATTGTCTCAAGCATATCATCGGCAAGCTGGCGCAACTCACCCGTGACATCATCAACGGGGGGGCAGAGCTTTTTCAGCCGTGGATCGGGATGTATCAGGATCGGCATTTTCATGGCCGCCCGTTTAGGGCAACGCGGCGGGCGGCGCAAGACAGCCCCCTTGCGCCCGCCTCTCAGTCAGGTAGCTTGCGCGGCAAACCCTCAGGAGAAGCCCATGAATTTCGACGAGATCATCGACCGTGTCGGCACCCATTCCAACAAATGGGATGACATGGAGGCCAAATATGGCGTCTCCCCCGATGATGGCATTTCGATGTGGGTGGCCGATATGGATTTCCGCCCGCCCACCTGTGTCTCGGCAGCGCTGGCGCGGATGAATGACCACGGCATCTATGGCTATTATGGAGATGAGGACAGCTATCGCAGCGCAATCCAGTGGTGGATGAAAGAACGCCATGGCTGGAGCCTTGAGAAGGCGCATATCTTCACGACCCATGGCCTCGTCAACGGCACGGGGATGTGCGTGGATGCATTCAGCGCACCGGGCGATGGCATCGTGCTGTTTACCCCCGTTTATCATGCATTCGCACGGGTGATCAAAGCGGTGGGGCGCGAGGTTGTGGAATGCCCTCTGGTGCAGGTGGACGGGCGTTATGAGATGGATTTCGACGCCTATGACGCGCAGATGACAGGCAATGAGACGATGCTCATCTTCTGTTCACCACATAATCCCGGTGGGCGCGTCTGGACCCGCGCTGAGCTTGAGAAGGTAGCGGAGTTTGCCCGGCGGCATGACCTTGTTCTGGTCTCGGACGAGATCCACCATGATCTGGTGATGCCGGGCGCGCGGCACACGGTGATGGCCCTTTTGGACGGTCTCGCCGACCGGTTGGTGATGATGACCGCGCCCACCAAGACGTTCAACATCGCGGGCGCGCATTCCGGCAATGTCATCATCGCCGACGATGCCTTGCGCGCGCGGTTTGCTCAGCGGATGGCCGCCCTTGGCCTCTCGCCCAACTCCTTCGGGATCGAGATGACCGAGGCCGCCTATTCCCCCGAGGGCGCGGCATGGGTCGATGCGCTCTGCGCCTATCTCGACGGCAACCGGCAAGTGTTCGATGCAGGCGTCAACGCCATCCCGGGCCTGCACTCCATGGCCCTGGAAGCGACCTATCTGGCATGGGTGGACCTCAGCGGCACGGGCATGAGCGACGCGGAGTTTACCAAACGGGTGGAGGGCACAGCCCGCATCGCCGCCAACCATGGCCCGACATTCGGCAAAGGCGGCGAAGGGCATCTGCGCTTCAATATCGCCACGCCCCGCGCGCGGGTTGAAGAGGCCGTGAGCCGTCTGACCGAGGCCTTCTCCGATCTACAGTAACGCTTAGCTGTGGTCTTCGAGCAGGCCGACGGGTGCATCGCTACGCCGGACGAAATCCAAGGGTTGCGTGCCTGAGGCGTCTGTCATGCGCTTATACTCGAACTGCGTCTCGCCTGCCTCCTGAGAGGAGGCCACGATCAGGCAGCGCGACATATGTCGCACACCGTCATAGAGATCGACCAAACCACGAATTTGCGATGCGCGTTCAGGCTCCAGAGCAAAGCCGCCCTCCCAGGCGCGCATGATGGGCCGCCAACTGCCATCAGGCATCTCCACGCGAAGCTTGTTGCTTCGAAGGGCGGCTGCTTTCCGCGCGCGATCGAGCCCATCTTGAATGTCCTGAGGCAGATACGTATCCATCACCGATTCCCTTTTCCCTCTAAGAGACCAGAGTGATGTTAATTTTACTTCAATCAACCCTATATTTAGAGACAGATTGTTTCGTCACCCTTTTGCCACGTTCGGGCGCAGCACATGTGGCATCTTCGGGTCATAAAGTGCGCTATCCTTGAAATCGCGCACCTCCCCCAGAACCGGCCCCACCATGATCAGCGCCATGCGCGTGATCTTCTCATCGCGCACCTTGCCATGAATATCCGCCAGCGTGCCACGAATGAACATCTGATCCGGCCAGCCAACCCTGTAGGCCACGACCACAGGACACTCCGTCCCATAATGCGGGCTCAGCACACGCACGATCTCGCGCAGGTTCCGCACGCCCAGATGAATGGCCAAGGTCGCGCCGGTGCGGGCAAAATTCTCCAACGTCTCATGCTCGGGCATGGAGGTGGATTTCATCGATACCCGCGTGAGAATGATCGACTGCGCCACTTCCGGCACCGTCAGTTCCTGCCCCAACGCAGCTGCAGCCGCCGCATAGGCAGGCACGCCGGGGATAATCTCGTAGCCGATCCCGTCGGCGCGCAGCCGCCTGATCTGCTCGGCAATCGCGCCATAGAGCGACGGATCGCCCGAATGGACCCGAGCGACATCCTCGCCACGCGCGTGCGCTGCGACAATCTCCGCATGCGTGTCGTCCAGAGTCATCGCCGCCGTATCCATCACCCGCGCCCCCTCGGGCGCGCAGGCGACAACCTCCGCCGGCACAAGGCTACCCGCATAGAGGCACACAGGACACTCCCCGATAATCCGCTCCGCCTTTTTGGTCAAAAGCTCCGGATCGCCCGGCCCCGCCCCGATAAAATAGACCGTCACAGCGCCCGCCCTTCTTCTTTGTCCAAAATACTCATGTGCCCGCCTGCCCCGCCAGATCACCGTCGATCTTGCGCGCATACCCACGCGGCGTGAACATGCGCGGCCCCTCGCCAAGGGCCGCGAGCTTCGAATTGGACGATCCCACCAAAACCACCGTCAGCATATCCACCTCATCCACTTCCAACGCGTCAAGGCGGCGATAGCGGATCATCTCCTCCGGCCGCCCCAGATTACTGGCCAGCATCACAGGCGTATCCGCAGGGCGGTGCTTGAGCAAAATCTCCCGCGCCTCGGCCAGAAGGGTCCGGCGCGTCTTGGACACCGGGTTGTAGAACGCGATCACGAAATCCCCCTCCGCCGCCGCATGCAGCCGCCGGATGATATCCTCGCGCGGGGTCAGCAGGTCCGACAGGGAAATGGTGCAAAAATCATGCCCCAAAGGCGCACCGGCCCGCGCCGCCGCCCCCTGTAAGGCCGAGACACCCGGCGTGCAGACCACATCGACCCGCCGCGCCGCATCACTCACGCCCATCGCGTCACGCCCGCGCGACAAAAGCTCGAACACAAGCGCGCCCATCGCGTAAATTCCAGCATCGCCCGAGCAAATCAGCGCCACATTACGTCCCTCTGCCGCCCGCTCCAATGCATAGCGACAGCGCGCCTCCTCCCCGCCCAGAGGAAAGTCCGAGCGCGCCTTACCCGCAGCCAGAGGCCCCAACAAATCAATATAGAGCCCGTAGCCCACCAGTTCCTCGGCATCCGCGATCAGACGCGAGGCCTCCGGCGTGCGCCAACTGGCTTGACCGGGGCCGATCCCCACAACACTCAACCGACCCCGCGCGCGCCCGCTCAAAGCCACCAGCGGCGCATCGCTGCGCGTCACGGCACATGTCGCCACTGCGTTCTTGTGTTTCTCAACCACAAGATCGCCGCCCATCGCCAATGCTGCCCCTTCCGAGACGCCATGACAGCCCACTTCGGCAAAAACCACGTCGGACGGATTGGCCAGCCGCGCCGCCTGCCCTTCCAACTCAGCGGCGGTAAAGAGCCGCAAAGGCACGCCCAAGCGCGCGGCCAACTGGTTCACCGCAGGCTCATCCGCCTTTAGATCAATCGTCGCCACGCACGCCACAGCCCCCGGCGCAATCCCAGCCTCCGCCAACGTTTCCTGAACCAACGACCAAAGCGCCTCCGGCGCCGCGTCCCGCGCGCATCCCACGCCCAGCGCAAAACGCTGCGGATGATAGACCAAGCGCCCCTCGCTGCCATGCTCAGGCGCCTCACTCACGCACAGGGCGACCGTGCCACCGGTATTCTCAAGGCCAAAGATATTCTCACCCTCGATCCGAGCGCCCGCACCAGACAAAAGGGCCGCCATCGCGCCCTTGGCATCGTCCGCGTTGGCCAAACGATACCCCTCAGGCGGCTCATCGAGAGCCGCCCCCATAGCCACATCCCCCGCCGTGGTCACAGCGGCCACAGCGCCCAAACCTTCCGCGATCTGCACCGCCAGCCGGTTCGCACCCCGGTGCCCCCCAAGCAAAGGCACGACCACAGCCCCATCATCGCTCACCGAGACGACCGCAGGCTCACCGCGTTTATCAGAAAGAATCGGCGCCACCGCCCGGATCAAAATCCCGCTCGCGCAAACCCCTACAACCGGCACACCCGCCGCAAAGAGGTCCCGCGCATGATCCAGCGCATTTGGGAAAAACGCCGCCGCCTCAGACACGCGCCCCGCGCGCCCATGCACATCCGCGCCAATAAGCGCCGCCACAACGTGCGCCGTCGCCTCGCCGGACGCGCTCAGCGCCAAAACAACAGGTCTCACAGCCATGGGTCGGCCCCTTTCGTGAGCAAGATCATCGAAAAATAGGGCGCCGCCTCAGGCGCCTCGGACAGCGGGCAAACCACCTCTTCCGGCAGGCTCGCACGTTCCACATAAACCGCGCGCTTCATCAGGCCGAGCCCCTCAATCACGCCGCGTATCTTGGCCAAATGCCGCCCAACTTTCATGATCACGACGCTCTCCGCGCCCTCAATCCGCGCGCGCAGCTCCGCCTCGGGCAAAGGCCCCGGCAACACCGTCAACCGCTCGTTGCGCGCACAAAGCGGCATCCCAGCCCGCGCGGCACAAGCCGTGACCGAGGTCACCCCCGGCACGATCTCCACCTCGAACCGCTCCGAGAGCCGCGCGTAGAGATACATGAAAGAGCCGTAGAAAAACGGATCGCCCTCACACAGGCAGACAACATCCTCACCTGCCTCCAGGGCCTCCGCGATCCGCGCCGCCCCCAGATCATAGGCCGCCTGCGCCGGTGCCCGCTCGGGCGTCATCGGCACATCCATGACGATCTCGCGCGCGCCCGGCGCAATCGCCCTCGCCGCAATCGCCCGCGCAAAGCTGGGCGCGCCCGCAAGCGCCGGATAGGCCACAACCCCCGCACCGGAAATCAAGCGATGCGCTTTCAGCGTCATCAAATCCGGATCGCCGGGGCCAAGACCCACACCATAAAGAACCCCGCTCACCGCCGCCCCCTGCTTTCTTCTTTGCAAAAATACTCAAACTGCGCCGCCGCCCCGCGCGCCCTCATCGCTTGACGAGACTCCACTGCGTCACGGGCATCAGGGGTCGCCACCCGGTCAGCCCGCCCACAGGTTCCGCGCGGGTCACCATCAGCTTCACCAGCTGCCCGCCATGGCGCTTATGCAACTCCAACAAAAGCGCCTCGCTCTCCAGCGTCACTGCATTGCACACCAGCCGCCCCAAGGGCCGCAGCGCCACCCATGCGGCATCAAACGTCGCCATGCTCAAACCGCCACCGATGAAAATCGCATCAGGCGGCGCGAGGCCCGCCAACGCCTCCGGCACGCGGCCGTCCACCAGTTCCAGCTTCGGCGCGCCCAGCGCCAGTGCGTTGGCTGCGGCCAGCGCGCGACGGTCGCTGCGCGGCTCGATCCCGATCGCGCGGGCATAACGCGCGGCGCGCATCCACTCTACCGCGACCGACCCACACCCCGTCCCAATATCCCAAAGCAAAGCACCACGCATAGGCATCAGCTTGGCCAGCGTGGCCGCGCGCACCTCTTGTTTGGTCATGGTGCCGTCATGTTGGAAAAGATCATCCGCAAGGCCCGGCACACGCGGCATCAGCGCCGCATCGGGTGCGGCGACGCACTCAACGGCCAGCGTGTTGAACGGTGGCACGATATGATCCCAGCTTTCGGCATGCCCCTCAAAGCGCTGCTCCCCAGCCCCACCCATCGCGGCAAGAACGGTCATCCGCGAGGCCCCAAAGCCGCGCGCAGCCAGAAACGCCGCGATCTGTGCAGGCGTCTCGGCGCCAGTGGTCAGGATCAAGAGCCGCGCATCGGGCTGAATGAACGCGATCATCTGTTCCACCGGGCGGCCATGCACGGTGAGCGTTTCCACATCCGCGATGCTCCACCCCATGCGGGCCGAGGCAAGCTGAAACGCGCTGAGCTGGGGATGATAGGTGATCTCGCCGGCCGGGATCGCTCGGCCTATGCGCGCACCGACCGAAAACCACAAAGGATCTCCCGTGGCCAGAACCACGACGCGCCGGCCCTGATAGCCCCTCAGCACATCAATCAGCGCATCAAAGGGCGAGGGCCACGCCACACGCTCGGCCTCTACCGCGCCGGAAAGCTGGTGATGGCGGTCGCCGCCAATGATGATCTCAGCCGCCTCGACCACGGCGCGGGTGGCGGGGACGAGGCCCTCCATGCCGTCCTCGCCAATACCAACGATATGCAGCCATGGCGCAGGGCCCGGGGCCGCGCTCATGTGTCAAGCTCCGGCAGGCCGGCGGCCAGCGCGTTGACCGCAGCCGAAGCCATGGCCGACCCTCCCCGCCGTCCGCGCAGGGCCACGAACTCGCACCCGCGCGGATGCTCGGCAAGCTCGGCCTTGCTTTCCGCGGCACCCACAAATCCGACCGGGAAGCCGAGGATCACAGC
>CALGEH010000010.1 GCA_937881735.1 uncultured Shimia sp. | reverse complement strand
TGGGAGCCTATGAAACACCGGCTTGCCCTGCAACTGGCCATTCAGGCCGAACTTGGCGACCCGGCGCCAGAATCACTACAATTCAGACTGGATGACGATGACGCCGTGGGGGTGGATTTCATACAGCAGATTCGCCTCATCGCACGCCGATCCGAGCGCCTGCGCCGCCGCGAGCCGCGCATGGTGATCAAATTCAACACCGGGTATTCCGCGACGCTCACCAAGGACGGGATCATGTGCGAAGAGGTGATCAGTTCTTTCTGGGCCTGTGGGCTCGCGGTCTATTTCGCCGCCGGGGATAGACGCACAATCATGAATTATGGCCACCACAAGCTACACCACGAGATGCCCGCCCTCGTGACTCCGAGGCCGCCGATGTATATCCGCGCCAAACATGCCGATAATGACAGCGCCGCCAAATTTATCCCCAAAGGCCTCGCCCCCATGAACGAGGATCAGCGGCGCGTTTTCAAACACCGCTTCAACGTCGAGGAAGACGCTGTGAAAGCGCTATTCGCCGCCCTAGACGCGCCTCGCGGTACAGGGTGAAAAGCCCGCTGCCCACCACAATCCCCGCACCCAAAAGCGTCAGCGGATCAGGCCACTCGCCAAACGCGAGCCAGCCCAGAAGCAGCGCCCAGAGGATCGCCGTATACCGAAACGGCGCGGAAAAGCTGATCTCGCCCACCCGCATCACCATTATTGAGAAGAGATAGGCCACGATCACGAACCCGGCCGCCGCCGCGACCAACCCCGTCTCACGCGCACCCAAAGGCGTCCAAGGCGTGCCCATACTGGCCAGACCAAAAACCACCATCACCGACACGGACGTGACGAACGTCACCAGCATCGACGGCACCTCCCGGCTGAGGCCCCTTGTGGTCAGATCGCGCAGCGTCACGCAACACACCGCCCCCAACCCATAAAGCGCATAAGGGTTGAACCCGTCAGGCCCCGGACGCACGATCAGCATCACACCCGCAAACCCCACAAGGATCGCCGCCAGTCGCCGCCAGCCCACCGGCTCACGCATGAAAAGCGCCGCCGCGAGTGTCAGGGTCAGCGGCAGGGCCTGCAAAATCGCCGTTACATTGGCCAAGGGCATGTTAAAAAGAGCGGTCAGAAAACAATAGGCCGCGCCAAGCTCGGCCAGGGTGCGCAGCGCGATCAGCCGTGCGTCCCTGCCACCAAGCGCAAAGCGAAACGCCCCCATCCGCCATGCCATCACCCCTACGGCGACCGAGGTAATCACCCCGCGCAGAAACAAAAGCTGATTGAGCGGCAAATCCCCCGCCAGCATCTTCATAAAGGTATCATTGATGGTAAAAGCCGCCATCGACACCATCATGAAAATCGCGGCCGTGAGATTGTCGGAGCGTGCCATGCAGGCATTAACCCCGGCCCCAGCCCCCGCGTCCAGCGCTAATGCAGAGCCCAGCTTTTTCTTGGCACAAATATCCCCGCCGGAGGCGTCGCCACCGCAAAGGATTTGCAAAGGTTGGCAGTGCGGACAAGACGGACAGCCATTCCCCGCCCATTTTCCCTATGCTGCGCGATGAACTGGGTGGACATGGATTGAGTTAAACGAGAAGCTCGTTTGATTGGTGTTGAGGGGATATGGCATGTCACTTGAAGTAATCGGCTCGGGGTTCGGAAGGACTGGGACGAAATCTCTCAAAGCCGCTTTGGAGCGCCTGGGCTACGGCCGGTGTCATCATATGCACGAGATCGTAGAGAACCCAGAACAAGTCGTCGATTGGCAGAGGCTTGCGGCTGGTGAAAGTGTCGATTGGGAAACGGTGTTCGCTGGGTATAGGTCACAGGTGGATTGGCCGGGTGCGCACGTCTGGCGCGAACTCGCCAAAGCCTTTTCAGAGGCAAAGGTCGTCCATACTGTCCGCCCCGAAGAGAAATGGTGGGCCAGCTTCGAAAAAACGATTGGCAAACTCATGGCCCGGTATGAGGAACTGCCGCTGCCACCACACATTCGCGACATTCTTGGTGCCTGGAACGATCTGGTAGGCAAGGAGACCTTCGGCGGTATTCTTGACAACAAAGAGAACGGACTGGCTGCGTATCGCCAAAGAACAGACGAAGTACGCGAAGCGCTGCCCGCAGATAGATTGCTTATCTTCGATGTGGCGGAAGGATGGGAACCGCTCTGCACTTTCCTCGGGGTCGAAGCCCCAGATGAACCATTTCCGCATCACAACCTGCGCGGTGATTTTTGGGAAGTCCTTGGCGGAGAACCGACGTAAGTTCAAATCACGTGTCCCAAGGCCCTGTCTCGCGGAGGACGATAACGCGTTTGTGGGAAGCGTCTGCTCAGGACTCGAAGCTGCGGTTCGCGCGCGGGACGTGCATTTGTAGCAAAACAATTGCGCTTAACATCCAGACACAAAAAAGGCCCCGCCTGAACGGGGCCTTTCTCTAACTTAACCGTCAGAGCTTTACTCGTCGCGGCTCTCGGGCGTTTCCGTCAGAGTGTCGAACGGGTCCGCAGGCGTGTCGTCAACTACGGGAGCGGCCAGAGCGGCGGCCGCTTCGGCCTCCACGCGGCGCGCCTCAATGACCACGTTGTCACGGCCCGCGGCAATCTTGCGCATATCCTGCGTCGCCCCGCCCGTGCCCGCCGGAATGAGGCGGCCCACGATGACGTTCTCTTTGAGACCGACCAGCTTGTCGCGCTTGCCCTGGACGCTCGCCTCGGTGAGAACCCGCGTGGTTTCCTGGAAGGACGCCGCAGAGATGAACGACCGTGTCTGCAAGCTCGCCTTGGTGATCCCGAGAAGGATCGGCTCGCCTTGTGCCGGGCGTACGCCCTTGGCCAGCGCCTTCTCGTTGGCCGCGTCGAACTCTGCCTTGTCCACATGCTCACCCTTCAGAAGGGTTGTCTCACCGCTGTCCTGAATCTCCCATTTCTGGAGCATCTGGCGCACGATAACCTCGATGTGCTTGTCGTTAATCTTCACACCTTGGAGACGATACACGTCCTGAACCTCGTCGATCATGTAATCGGCCAGAGCCTCCACACCCATGATGGCGAGAATGTCATGCGGCGCAGGGTTGCCGTCCATGATGTAATCGCCCTTCTGCACGAAGTCGCCTTCCTGCACCGGGATGTGCTTGCCCTTGGGCACCATGTATTCGACCGTCTCCAGCGTATCGTCAGCGGGTTCGATCGAGATGCGGCGCTTGTTCTTGTAGTCGCGCCCATAGCGGACATAGCCGTCGATTTCGGCGATGATCGCGTGATCCTTGGGACGACGTGCCTCGAAAAGCTCGGCCACACGCGGCAGACCACCGGTGATGTCCTTGGTCTTGGCGCCTTCGCGCGGAATACGTGCCACCACGTCCCCCGCTTTGACGTCATCACCCTCTTCGATGCTCAGAACCGCATCCACGGACATCGGATAGGTCACAGGGTTGCCCGCATCGTTGCGCACGGGCTCGCCATCGCTACCCACGATGATGATCTCTGGCTTCAGCTCGTTGCCCTTGGGGGCCGCGCGCCAGTCCATGACGATCTTCTGGGTCATGCCGGTGGCATCATCCGTCTCGTCGCGCACGGCAACACCGGTCACGAGGTCCACAAATTTCGCCATACCGTCTTTCTCGGCGATGATGGGAAGCGTGTACGGATCCCATTCAAAGAGCTTGTCACCGCGCGCGACCGTGTCGCCCACTTTGACATGCAGCTTGGTGCCGTAGCCCAGCTTGTGGCTGGCCAGTTCCTGATCGCCTTCGCCCATGATAAGAAGTTTCATGTTCCGGCCCATGACCAGCGTCTCGCCCGCGGAGTTCTCCAGCGTCTGGTCGCCCTCAAAGGCGATCTTACCGGTCTGGCTCGCCTCGAGGAAGGATTGCTGGCCACCTTGGGCAACGCCGCCGATGTGGAAGGTCCGCATCGTCAGCTGCGTGCCCGGCTCACCGATGGATTGCGCCGCGATGATGCCCACCGCCTCGCCACTGTTGACCATCGTGCCGCGCGCAAGATCACGCCCGTAGCACATGGCACACACGCCATCTTCGGCCTCACAGGTCAGGGGCGAGCGGATGCGCGCGCTTTGAATGCCCGCCTCTTCCACCGCATCTGCCATAAGCTCGTCGATCAGCTGCCCTTCGGCCACGATCACCTCATCGGTGCCCGGCTTGATCAGATCCTCGGCCGTGACACGGCCCAGAACACGTTCGCCCAGCGACGAGACAACCTCACCATCGTTGACAGCCGCCTCGGCGGTGATCGCACGCTCGGTCCCGCAATCATGCTCGCGCACGATGCAGTCTTGCGCCACGTCCACCAAACGACGGGTCAGGTAACCTGAGTTCGCCGTTTTCAGAGCCGTATCCGACAGACCCTTGCGGGCGCCGTGGGTCGAGTTGAAGTATTCAAGAACGGTCAGACCTTCCTTGAAGTTCGAGATAATCGGCGTCTCGATGATGTCGCCATTCGGCTTCGCCATCAGGCCGCGCATCCCACCCAGCTGCTTCATCTGCGTAACGGAACCACGCGCACCGGAATGGGCCATCATATAGACCGAGTTAGGCTCCATCTCGGCACCCGCATCGTCGTGCTTGGAGGCCGAAATCGTATCCATCATCGCTGTGGTCACCTGGTCGTTACACTTCGACCAGGCATCGACAACTTTGTTATACTTCTCACCCTGAGTGATCAGGCCATCCATATATTGCTGCTCAAAGCCTTTGACCTGATCGCGGGTCTCACCAACGATCTCCCACTTGTTATCAGGGACCACCATGTCGTCCTTGCCGAAGGAAATCCCGGCTTTGAAGGCCTCGCGGAAGCCCATCGTCATGATGTGATCGCAGAAGATAACGCTCTCTTTCTGACCGCAATAGCGGTAGACGGTGTCGATGACCTGCTGCACTTCTTTCTTGCGCAGAAGGCGGTTCACGAGGCTGAAAGGTGCCTTGGCGTTCTGTGGCAGAAGGCTGCCCAGACGGACGCGGCCCGGCGTGGTCTCGAACCGCACCATCACCTCATTGCCCTCGGCATCGATCTGCGGCACGCGGGCCGTGACCGATGCGTGCAGATGCACTTCGCCCGCGTCCAGCGCGTGCTGAACCTCGTCGATCGAGGAAAACGCCATGCCCTCACCCTTCATGCCAGTACGCTCAAGCGAGGCATAATAGAGACCGAGGATCATATCCTGCGAGGGCACAATAATCGGCGCACCGTTGGCAGGGCTGAGGACGTTGTTCGTGGACATCATCAACACGCGCGCTTCAAGCTGTGCTTCAAGGCTCAGCGGCACGTGAACGGCCATCTGATCGCCGTCAAAGTCGGCGTTGAAAGCCGAGCAGACCAGCGGGTGAAGCTGGATCGCCTTGCCTTCGATCAGGATGGGCTCAAACGCCTGAATGCCAAGACGGTGCAGCGTAGGTGCGCGGTTGAGCATCACGGGATGCTCGCGGATCACCTCGTCGAGGATATCCCACACCTCGGGCCGCTCTTTTTCCACCAGCTTCTTGGCCTGTTTGACCGTGGAGCTCAGCCCCTTGGCCTCCAGACGCGAGTAGATGAACGGCTTGAACAATTCCAAGGCCATCTTCTTCGGCAAGCCACACTGGTGCAGCTTCAGCTCAGGCCCGGTCACGATAACCGAGCGACCGGAGAAGTCGACCCGCTTGCCCAAAAGGTTCTGACGGAAGCGGCCTTGCTTACCCTTCAGCATGTCTGAGAGCGATTTCAGCGGGCGCTTGTTAGCCCCTGTGATCACCCGCCCACGACGGCCATTGTCGAACAGAGCATCAACGGATTCCTGCAACATCCGTTTCTCGTTGCGCACGATAATATCGGGTGCGCGCAGCTCGATGAGCCGCTTGAGACGGTTGTTGCGGTTGATCACCCGGCGATAGAGATCGTTGAGGTCGGACGTGGCAAAACGGCCCCCATCCAGCGGCACCAGCGGGCGCAGCTCGGGCGGGATGACCGGAATGACCGTCATCACCATCCACTCGGGGCGGTTGCCGGACTCGAGGAAGCTCTCGACCACTTTCAGCCGCTTGATGATCTTCTTGGGCTTCAGCTCACCTGTGGCCACGGCCAGATCCGCGCGCAGGTTCTCTGCCTCGTTCTCCAGATCAATCTG
>CALGEH010000009.1 GCA_937881735.1 uncultured Shimia sp. | reverse complement strand
GGTCGATATCGACGGCGACTACACCGAGACCCTCGCGCGCATCGACAGCAATAGCGACGGTGTGGGCGTCTTTGGCCTCGCCTTTTACGAGAACAACACCGACACGCTGAAAGTGGCCACCATGGGCGGCGTCTCTCCTTCGACCGAGACAATCTCATCGGGCGAATACCCGGTGTCGCGCCCTCTCTTTTTCTACATCAAGAAGGCGCATATCGGCGTGATCCCCGGCCTCAAGGAATTTGCCGAGTTTTTCGTCGCCGATGAGATCGCAGGCCCCGATGGCCCGCTCGCGCAATATGGCCTCGTCTCCGACCCCGAGCTTGCCCAGACCCAAGAGACGGTCGCAGGCGAGCAGGTGATGGGCGGCGGCAGCTAAGCCATAGGCTAAAACACCCCTCGGGGGCGGCGGTGCCGTCCCCGGGGATTTCTCGCGAAAACACTCAATTCCGGTGGTGCTGCCATGCCAACGCTCGTGCTTGTCCTGATCATCGCAGCTCTCTCGGTGCTTGGCTATATGCTGGGCCGGGGGCGCGCGCTTGCCTCTGCGGGCGGGGATGCGCGGGGGTTGCATTCGCTGCCGCATTTCTACGGGGCCAATGTCGCTTTAGCCGTGCTCTTGCCAGGCTTTGGCCTGCTGGCCCTCTGGCTGGTCGCACAGCCCATGATCGTGGAGCAACGCATCTCGGGCCAATTGCCCGCCGAGGCGGTGGCTGAGGGCAGCACACTCAGCCTTGTGATGAGCGATGTGCGCCGCGTGGCCCAAGGGCTGGACGTGGCCGTGGCCACTGGCGCGATGAGCGCGGCGGAGGCGCGCGGCATGACCGACCCGCAGGATTTGCGCGCGCGTCTGGCGGGTTTGGGCGTGGCGCTCGGCTCGGACGTGACGCCGGAGATGCTGGGGGCGGCACAAACCTATCGCAGTTTGTCGAGCATCGCGGGCTGGGCCATGGCACTCGTCGTTTTGGGCGCGGCCCTTGCCGGGTTTGTGCTAGCACTGCGTCGCACGAACCGTGATTTTCGCGCGCGAAACGTGGTGGAGAAGGTGGTCATGGCGCTGCTGATCGCCGCCGCCTCACTGGCGATCCTGACCACGCTGGGCATCATCCTGTCGCTGGTCTTCAACACGGTGGAGTTCTTCCGCCTTTATCCTGCGTCGGATTTCTTCTTTGGCCTCACATGGTCACCGAGCTTTGGGGGCGGCTCGTCTCTGGGCGTGCTCCCTCTTCTCTGGGGGACGCTCTACATCTCTTTCATCGCCCTTCTGGTCGCCGTGCCCATCGGGCTTTTTGCGGCGATTTACCTGTCGGAATATGCGGGGCCAAAGGTGCGCGCCATGGCCAAACCGATGATCGAGGTTTTGGCGGGTATCCCCACAATCGTCTACGGACTTTTCGCGCTGCTGACGGTCGGGCCATTGCTGGTCACCGTCTTTGGCGATGATGGCTTGGGATGGATGCAGGCGGGCACGGCAGTGATCACGGCGGGGCTGGTGATGGGGGTGATGCTCATCCCGTTTGTCAGCTCGCTCTCGGATGATATCATCAACGCCGTGCCGCAAGCGATGCGCGATGGCTCCTACGCCATTGGTGCCACCAAATCCGAGACGATCCGGCAGGTGATCCTGCCTGCGGCCCTTCCGGGCATCGTCGGCGCGATCCTTCTGGCCGCGAGCCGCGCGATTGGTGAGACGATGATCGTCGTTCTCGGTGCAGGGGCGGCGGCCCGGCTCAGCATGAACCCGTTTGATGCCATGACCACCGTCACCGCCAAGATCGTGAGCCAGCTTACCGGCGACAATGACTTCGCCTCGCCCGAGGCGTTGGTGGCCTTCGCACTTGGCATGTCGCTTTTCGTCATCACGCTGGGACTCAATGTCTTCGCCCTCTACATCGTGCGCAAATACCGGGAGCAATACGAATGACCGACACCAGCCTTGCCCCTGAGACCCCCGAAACATCTACCGCCAAGGGCAGCCTGACGCAGATAGATGCGCGCACCCGGCGAAGACGCGCCGCCGAGACACGCTTTCGCCTCTACGGGCTGACCGCGGTGGCGATTGGCGTGGTGTTTCTCCTGATCCTCGTGACCTCCATCGTGAACAACGGTGTGGGCGCGTTCCAGCAGACCTTCATCACCGCGCAGGTCTATCTGGACCCTGCAAAGGTTGATAAAAACGGCAATCGTGACCCTGAGGAGATGAAGAAAGTCTCGACCTTCGGCTATGCGCCGCTCGTCGAGAACGCCATTCTGGCCGAGGTCGCCGCACGCGGCATCGACACACCTCTGGTCAAGCCCGGCGATATGAAGAACCTTCTGTCGGCCTCCGCGCCCGCGCAGGTCCGCGACTATGTGCTGGCCAACCCGGACCGCCTTGGAGAGACGGTGGCGTTTCGCCTTCTCGCCTCGTCGCGCGTGGATGGCTACATGAAGGAGCGCGTGTTCCGCGAGGATGTGGCGCGCGACAAGAATATCTCGGTCGAGCAATTGGACCTCACTGACGCCCTGGCAGAGGCGGGCGTGATCGCCAAGGGCTTCAACAGCGCCTTCATCTTTGGCGCAGACGCCTCCGGCTCGCGCCCCGAACAGGCCGGGATGGGCGTGGCGATGATCGGCTCGTTCTTCATGATGCTGGTGGTGCTGGTGCTCAGCCTGCCCATCGGCGTGGCGGCGTCCATCTATCTTGAGGAGTTCGCCCCGAAAAACCGCCTCACCGATCTCATCGAGGTGAACATTTCCAACCTCGCCGCCGTGCCGTCGATCGTGTTCGGCATCCTCGGGCTCGCCGCGTTCATCCAATTCGCGCATCTGCCGCAATCGGCCCCTCTGGTGGGCGGGCTGGTCCTGACCCTTATGACCCTGCCCACGATCATCATCTCGACCCGCGCCTCGCTCAAGGCCGTGCCGCCCTCGATCCGCGATGCGGCGCTTGGGGTGGGGGCGTCCAAGATGCAGAGCGTTTTTCACCACGTCCTGCCATTGGCCATGCCCGGCATCCTCACCGGCACGATTATCGGCCTCGCGCAGGCACTGGGCGAGACCGCGCCGCTGCTACTGATCGGGATGGTGGGCTACGTGGCCACGAATTATCCCGATGGCATCTCTGCCGGGTTTCTCGATCCCAATTCGGCCATGCCGGCGCAGATCTACGAATGGGCGCGCCGCTCGGACCCCGCGTTCTACGAGCGCGCATGGGGTGGGATCATAATCCTTCTCGTCTTCCTTTTGACCATGAACATCATCGCCATCCTTCTGCGCCGCCGGTTCGAGCACCGGTGGTAGGGTGGTGGAAGATCGGAGCCCAACCATGTATGACGCGCCTGCCCAACTGGAGAAACACGTGACCCAGACCGACATCAAGATCGCCGCACGCAACGTGCAGGTGTATTACGGCGAGAACCACGCCATCAAGGACGTGGATGTGGATATTGTGGACAAGACCGTGACCGCCTTTATCGGCCCCTCAGGCTGTGGCAAATCCACCTTTCTGCGGTGCCTCAACCGGATGAATGACACGATCGACATCTGCCGCGTTACCGGAGATATCCGCATGGATGGCGAGGATATCTACGACCGCCGCGTGGACCCGGTGCAGCTTCGCGCCAAGGTCGGCATGGTGTTTCAAAAGCCCAACCCGTTTCCGAAATCCATCTATGACAACGTGGCCTACGGCCCCCGCATCCACGGGCTTGCGCGCAACAAGGCAGAGATGGACGATATCGTGGAGCGCGCGTTGCGCCGCGGTGCGATCTGGAACGAGGTGAAGGACCGCCTGGGCGCCCCCGGCACCGGTCTGTCGGGTGGGCAGCAGCAGCGGCTTTGTATCGCGCGCGCCATTGCCACCGAGCCTGAGGTGCTCTTGATGGATGAGCCATGCTCGGCGCTCGATCCCATCGCCACGGCGCAGGTGGAGGAGTTGATCGACGAGTTGCGGGCGAATTATTCGGTCGTGATCGTCACTCATTCGATGCAGCAAGCCGCCCGCGTCAGCCAAAAGAC
>CALGEH010000008.1 GCA_937881735.1 uncultured Shimia sp. | reverse complement strand
ATCCGCGCCAAGGCGAAGGATCTCAAGATCGACGCGGATATGCTCAAGCGCCCCGTCAATGTGGGCTTCTCGGGCGGTGAGAAAAAGCGCAACGAAATCCTTCAGATGGCCATGCTGGAGCCGAAGATGTGCATTCTCGACGAGACCGATTCCGGCCTTGACGTGGATGCGATGAAGCTGGTGTCGGACGGTGTGAACGCGCTGCGCGATGCGGGTCGTGGTTTTCTGGTTATCACGCATTATCAACGCCTTCTGGACCATATCAAACCTGATTTCGTGCACATCATGGCGGATGGCCGGATCGTGAAGTCCGGCGGGCCCGAGCTTGCGCTTGAGGTTGAGAAGAACGGCTATGCAGATATTCTGACGGAGGTGGCGTAATGGCCGCTGTGCAGAAAAAACCTGAGGTGACCGAGGCGCGCCTTGGCGCGGTGAGCATTCCCACCGGCGGTGCGTGGGCCAGTGCGGCCCGCGCGGATGCGCTGGCGCGGGTGCGGGCGATGGGTCTGCCCGACCGGCGCGACGAATATTGGAAATTCACGCGTCCCGATACGTTGGTGCAGGCCGAGGCACCGCGTGCGGCGCTCTTTGATCCGAATGAGGCGCCGATGTTCGACGGCGTGGACCGGCTGCGCATCGTTTTTGTCGATGGCGTGTTCGATGCGGCGCAAAGTGATGATCTGAGCCTTGAGGGCGTCTCCATCGAGCGGCTGAGTGATGCGGCCGAGGCGGATATCCATTGGGCCAAGGACCTTTACGGCGTGCTTGAGACACGTGGGCAAGACCCTGTTGCACGGTCCCTTGCGGCGCTCAACACGGCGGCTGCGACAGACGGGATAGTGATCCATGTGACCGGCAAAGCCGCGAAGCCGATCCACCTGCGCTATCTGCATGCGGATGAGACATCGGACGCGATCCTGCACCATCTTGTGAAGCTGGAACCGGGCGCGGATGTGACCATCCTCGAGAGTGGCCCGGCCGCCGCGCGGTTCAACAAATGTATGGAAATCGACATCGCGGACGGCGCAGCCTTCCACCATGTGCGGACCCAAGGACGCGACCATAAGCGGCGTGCGGTCACGCATATGTTCACCCGTCTGGGCAATGAATCCGCGTTCAAATCCTTCACCATGACGGCCAATGGGGTGCTCACGCGCAACGAGTGCATCATCGAGCTGACCGGGGATGACGCGAAAGCGCATGTCTCAGGGGCCGCGATGGGGGACGGTGATTTCCATCATGACGACACCGTGTTCATCACCCATGACGCCGAGCGCTGCGAGAGCCGTCAGGTTTTCAAAAAGGTGCTGCGCAACGGGGCCACAGGTGTGTTTCAAGGCAAGATTCTCGTCAAGGCGGGCGCGCAAAAGACCGATGGCTACCAGATCAGCCAGTCGCTTTTGCTGGATGGCGACAGCCAGTTTCTGGCCAAGCCCGAGTTGGAGATTTATGCGGATGACGTGATCTGCTCGCATGGCTCGACCTCGGGCGCGATTGACGAAGAGGCACTCTTTTACCTGCGGGCACGCGGCGTGCCGGAGGGGCCTGCGACGGACCTTCTGACCCTGTCGTTTCTGGCCGAGGCGGTGGACGAGATCGAAGATGACGGTCTGCGCGAGGAGGTCACGGGCCTGCTGGCCGGCTGGCTGGAGCGTCGGCGCGGCTGATGCCTGTCTCTTCCGATATCGTAGCGACCTATAGGGGGCCGGGCCGCGTCATGCGGCGGCAACTCGATATGGGCGAGAATGAAGGCCGCGCGCTTGCGATCCTTATGGGCAGTTGCGCGCTGGTCTTCATTTCGCAGCTTCCCAAGCTCGCCCGGCAGGCCCATCTGGAGGGGGTGGAGCTGAACGGGCTGCT
>CALGEH010000007.1 GCA_937881735.1 uncultured Shimia sp. | reverse complement strand
TGCCCGCAGCCTACCACATCACACGGAAACCGGCAGGTTTTTCAGACTTTCCCTTTCGTTTCTGGTCTGTTTCAGGCTAATGTTGCAGTGTCGAGAAAAAGTGGCCCATTGCACGCAAAGACCGGCGAAAAGCCGCCAGAGCAAGGGCCGGACATTGAGGTTTAGGACAGCTTGGAGGCTAGACAGATGAAATCACGTAATTCGCGCGCCGCGCAATCGCTCATGGGCGCGGCAATCGTTGCCTTGATGGCAACGCCTTTGGTGCCGACACAGGCATTTGCACAGGCCGAGAGCACAAATCAGGTGGCGGCAAAGACCGCGTGGAGCGTTTTCGAAGAACAGACACCACGCGAATGCTGGGCCGTGTCCGCGCCGACCGAAACAGTCAACAGCCGCGATGGGCGCGTCGTCTCCGTGCGCCGGGGCGAGATCCTCTTCATGACGTTTTTCCGCCCGGATGCGGGTGTGAACGGTCAGGTGGCCTTTACGGGCGGCTATCCCTTTGCGCCGGGATCGAATGTTGAAGTGAATATCGGCGGCACCGAATTTGACCTTTACACCGAGGGTGAATGGGCCTGGCCCGCCAGCACCGCCGAAGATGGCAAGATCATCGCGGCGATGAAGCGTGGATCCGATGCTGTCCTCACCGCCCGCTCGGCGCGGGGCACGCAGACCAAAGACACATTCTCGCTGCTGGGATACACCGCCGCGATGGAAGAGGCGCAAAAGCGCTGTCAGTGATCTGATGTCACTTTAAAGGTTTGTCCTCCCCGCCGCGCATTTTGCGCGGCGCCCTTTTGACGCGGGCGCAGAATCCTATATAGCAGGCGGATCAATTTACACCCTGAGGGCCGTCATGACCGCCAAAGCGCCGATCACCCAAGATGTTCTGACCCTGCCGCGCAAGATGCCGGAGGGCGGCAAGATCAATCTTGTGGGCCTGACACGCGACGCGATGCGCGATGTGCTGATCGCGCATGGTGCGCCCGAGCGGCAGGCGAAGATGCGCGTGGGACAGATCTGGCAGTGGATGTATCAATGGGGCGTGCGCGATTTTGCGGCGATGACAAACCTCTCGAAGGCGTATCGTGCCGAGTTGGACGAGGCGTTTTGCATTGAAATCCCCGAGGTGGTCAGCCGTCAGGTGAGCGAGGATGGCACGCGCAAATATTTGGTGCGGATCGCGGGCGGGCACGAGGTCGAGGTGGTCTATATCCCCGAGACGGATCGCGGGACCTTGTGTATTTCCAGCCAGGTGGGCTGCACGCTGACATGTTCGTTCTGCCACACGGGCACCCAGCGTCTGGTGCGCAACCTCAGCGCCGGTGAGATTATCGGGCAAGTCATGGTGGCCCGCGACGATCTGGGCGAGTGGCCGGTGCCCGGTGCGCCGAATGTAGAGGGGCGCCTTTTGAGCAATATCGTTCTGATGGGCATGGGCGAGCCACTTTATAATTTTGAGAATGTGCGCGACGCGATGAAGATCGCGATGGACCCTGAGGGGATTCAGCTAAGCCGCCGCCGCATCACGCTGAGCACCTCCGGCGTGGTGCCCGAGATTGCGCGCACGGCGGAGGAAATCGGCTGTCAGCTGGCGGTGAGTTTTCATGCCACCACGGATGAGGTGCGTGATCAGCTCGTGCCGATAAACAAGAAATGGAACATCGAGACGCTGCTTGACGCGCTGCGGGCATACCCCAAGGTGAGCAATTCGGAGCGGATCACGTTTGAGTATGTGATGCTCAAGGATGTCAACGACAGCGACGCGGATGCGCGGCGTCTGGTGAAGCTGATCAAGGGCATCCCGGCCAAGATCAACCTGATACCTTTCAACGAATGGCCCGGCGCCCCGCATGAGCGCAGCACCCCCGAACGGATCAAGAAATTTGCTGATATCGTGCATGATGCGGGCTATGCCAGCCCGGTGCGCCGCCCGCGAGGCGAGGATATCATGGCCGCCTGTGGTCAGCTGAAATCGGCCACCGAGCGCGCGCGCAAATCGCGCCGCGAGATCGCAGCGGAGGCGGGGTTGAGCCAAGGCTGAGCCCCAATTGAAGCGGCGTTAAGCAGATCGTTTCGCATTTCAGCGTCGCGCCGCGAAACCGTGCCTCTTTCTCCCTATGGCTGCCGCAATTCAGGCAGAGCCTCACCCCTACCGAATGTTAAGACCTTCGCGCCTAGCGTGGTCTTTCAACGGAGGGCAATTAAATGGTTTATGTGCACAGCGACCCGACGGCCACGGCAGGTGTCTTGGCCTTGGTGATGCAAGAAAAGCAAAATGCATGCAGCACGCAAGATTGGCATAAAGCACTTCGCCACTATGGCTATGCCGTGCAACAAACGGATCGGGGGGCGTATGTCACCACCCTTCCGCATGGGGTGGAAGTGTGCCGCCTTCCCTCGGGTAGTATGCTGGGCTGAGGCCGGACTATCTTGACGCGTGTCAAGATACACTTGAATCATGCGCTTGCCTCAAAACGCCCGCAAGGGTGATATGCTGCGGGGCGTTTGGCCTTAACCCTGTCTCAGTTTTAAGGCGAAACGTTTTAGGGCGCGCCGGGAACACTGACACCCGTCCATGCTACGCAGAGGCTTTGCGGCCCTGCGCGGCATTTCTCTCTCATATCTGATTTGCGTCTGTGCGGCGCACCACACGTCTGGAGTGTATTGTGGCTGGCTTGTCCTGAAATGACCGCTGGCCTGCCCAAATTGGATGGGAATCTTGCCATGGTCCGATTCTAGCGTGAAATCATAACGTATAGTAATGAGGATTGAACCAATGACACTGCAAACCAATGAGATTTTGAACCTGATCGAACGTGAGCGCCGCATGGCCGTATCCGAGCGCGAATGGTAGCACCGCCTGCGCGGATATGGTTACGGCATCCGAGAAACGGATGAGGGGCGTATTGTGACCTCTTTGTTGCACGGTTCGGCGCTTTGCCAACTTCCGGCACATATGGCCGCCTAAGCGGGCTTAGCACTCTGCCGAGTCTCCCCATGCGTCGATGATCGCAACCGCTTCGGCGGCAGTCTCGACGAATTGGAAAAGCTCCAAATCTTCATCGCTGATGGTCCCAGCATCCGCCAGTGCCTCCCAGTTGATGATGGAGCGCCAGAATTCCTCGCCAAAGAGCAGGAAGGGGATGCGTTTCATCCGGTCCGTCTGGATCAGGGTCAACGCCTCGAACGTCTCGTCCAGCGTGCCGAAGCCGCCGGGAAAGACGCAGATCGCCCGCGCGCGCATCAGGAAGTGCATTTTGCGGATCGCGAAGTAGTGAAAATTGAAGCACAGGCCCGGCGTAACGTATTCGTTGGGAGCCTGCTCATGCGGCAGCACGATATTGAGGCCGATGGATTCGCCGCCCGCATCATCCGCGCCGCGGTTGCCCGCCTCCATCACGCCCGGTCCACCCCCCGTCGCCACCACATAATCCCGGCCATAAGAGCCAAGCGAGCGCTCGGTCATCAGCCGGGCGAATTCGCGCGCCTCGTCATAATATTTCGACAGGTCTGCCAGTGTTTTGGTGCGGGCGGTGGCTTTCTTGGAGGGCTCAGGGATACGCGCGCCGCCGAAAAGGACTACAGTGGAGGTGATGCCGCGCTCGTTCAGGATCATCTCGGGTTTGAGCAATTCCAGTTGCAACCGCACGGGGCGCAGCTCGTCGCGGCACAGAAAATCCGGATCGTCAAAGGCGAGGCGATAGGCCGGGGCGCGGGTCTGCGGCGTGTCGGGCACCTGCTCGGCTGTATTGCGGTCGGCATGGGCGCCCCGGAAGGGGCTGGTGCGGTCGTCTTTCATGGGGCGCGTCCTCTTGGGCATTTCGGTTTTGGCTCAGAGGTATAGCAGGACGCAGGCCTTGGGAAGCGGGCAGCGGTCGGTGTTCTTTTGAGTATTTTGGCTAAGAAGAAGGTGGGGCGGGGTGTGGCCTTTGGCGGCTGGATTGCGCTGGGCGGGTTAGGGCCTTATAGGCGGGTGGGACTGATCCCGTTTTCTTGAAAGGCTTACCCGATGTCCAATGCGCAACTTGAAACTGCAATCGAAGCGGCCTGGGAGGCGCGCGATACGATCACGCCCCAGACCAAAGGCGAGACGCGCGATGCGATCGAGGCCACGTTGGATGCTTTGGATGGTGGCGGTCTGCGCGTGGCGGAGCCGCGCCCGGATGGAAACTGGCATGTGAACCAATGGGCGAAGAAGGCGGTTTTGCTGGGCTTTCGTTTGAAGGACATGGAGCTTCAGGGCGGCAGCGCACAGGGCGGGTCCTGGTGGGACAAGGTAGACAGCAAATGGAAAGACTGGGACGCGGCGAAATGGACCGAGGCGGGGTTCCGTGCGGTTCCCAATTGCGTGGTGCGTCGGTCTGCCTATATCGCGCCGGGCGCGGTTTTGATGCCGTCTTTCGTGAACCTCGGGGCTTATGTGGATAGCGGCACGATGGTGGATACCTGGGCCACGGTCGGCTCATGCGCGCAGATTGGCAAGAATGTGCATTTGTCGGGCGGCGTCGGCATTGGCGGTGTTTTGGAGCCAATGCAGGCGGGGCCGACAATCATCGAGGACAATTGCTTTATCGGGGCGCGCTCAGAGGTGGTCGAGGGCTGCATCGTGCGCGAGGGCAGTGTTTTGGGCATGGGCGTGTTCATCGGCCAGTCGACCAAGATCGTGGACCGCGAAAGCGGGACTGTAAGCTATGGCGAAGTACCGTCCGGTTCGGTCGTCGTGGCGGGGTCGATGCCCTCCAAGAATGGCGTGAACCTCTATTGTGCGGTGATCGTAAAGCGGGTGGATGCGCAGACGCGCTCCAAAACGTCGATCAACGAGCTTTTGCGTGACTGAAGCTCCAAAGGCAAAAAAGCCAAGCCGCCAGCAGGTCTATACCCTGCTGGTGGAGATCGGGCGCAAGACCGGGGACGGCTTGCCCAAGGGGGCGACGGGGGCCGCTTTGATGATCTATGCCAGTGGTGTGGATGAGGCCGAAGCAGTGCGCGAGACGGTTGCGATTTTGAAGCAGGCAGATACCGCGCCTTTGGACGTTTCAGGCTATGGCAGCCTTGCGGAGCGCGAGGAGGAAGGCCATGACATATCCGACGAGGAGCGTGGGTTGATGCAGCGGGCTCTTGATGAGAACTCGGTCATCGTGGCGCAGATGACACCGTTTTTTGATGAGGGTGAGGGCAGCGCCAAAGGCTAGGCCGCGCGCAGGGCTGCGAGCGTTTTGGCCTCGAAGGGCTTAAGCACTGGCCAGATGGGGCGGGCATGTTCGGGCAAATGAGCGCGCTCGAACGGAGCCAGAAGCGAGGCGTCTAGAGCGGGTTTGTCGCGGCGCAGACGGCCGATATAGAGGCTTTCCATGGGGCAGCCTGCGGCCAGGATCACCTCATGCCCCGGCAGCAGAATATCGTAATAAGTGATTGTATCGGGGCATGTGCCCGCGTGGCCAGTGTCGTAATAGGCGGAGGCGCCGTTCACAAGATGGCGTACGGGCACGAGAGCGGCCTCGGTGCCGAACATGTATTCCACCTGACTGCCGCCGATGACCAGTCGTTGATGTGGGGCCACGAGAATGTCCTGACGCAGCCCGAAAAAGGGGGCGCGCAATCGCACCGGGCGCAGCGCGCCGCGTGCCGGAAACCGTTGTGCCACTGTGCGCAGGATCGGGACTACGGCGCCACTGCTGGTCAGCACGGTATCGCCCCGGCGCAGTTGCGCGGCGGGCACGGGTCCGCGCGGTGTGGCGATGGGCACACTGGCCGCGAGGCCTGGCATTGGGCCCAGCGGTTCTACCTCGGATGAGATGGCAAGAAAGTTCACATCGCGGTCCATGGCGCGGCGCGCGGGAAAGCGCGAGATCATGCGCATATCCTCGTTTGTCATCGGGTGGGGTGGCGGGGTTTGCACGCTCGTGATGCGGCCTTTCGCGACATGCTCAAGCGAGAGGCGGCCCCAGCGGGCGGGGGCGTCCCAGCTAAAGTAGACGCGCACCTCGTCATTGCGGCCATCCAGATCATTGGGCAGGGCGGCGTGGCGCAAATCATCGGCCAGTTGCTCGATGAGGACAATCCCGCCATTTGGCAGCGCCTTGAGCGTCAGCCCCCCGGTCCATGGCGCGCCGCGTGCGAAATTTAGCAAGGTTTGTGGACGGCCTTCTGGCGACAGGTGTGTCTCCAGCATCAATGTGCCGCGGGGGAGTATTTCCTCTTCGCGCGCGCCGGGCGCCGCGCCCAGCCCGCCTGCTTGGAACGTGCCGCCCTCGTGATCCGCGATCCCGATCCAGGCCCCGTTGGCTCTCATGTCAGGCGGCCCAGCTTTGCGCGAGTAGTTTTGCCTCATGCCGTTTGAGCGTGCGGCGTGCTGCAGGGGAATAGCCGAGCCCTGTTTCCGGATCGATCTCGGGGAAAAGGGCGCAAATCTCGGCCACGATATCGGCCTCGAAGCTGTTGTGCGTTTGCGGGCTGGGCAGGAAGCTTTCGGTCTCAAGCCCTTCGGAGAACACGACCTGATGACGATCAAAGAGGATATGGACATAATCCACCTCACCGCCCTCGATGCGGCGCACGGAGCGGTCATTGACCAGATCGCGGGCGCAGACCAGCACTTCGGCTTCGCCAAAAAGAAGCTCTGCAAGGCTGTCGCGGATCAACACGCGGTGCAGCGGCGACAGGAAGAGCTGCCCGTGGCGGCCAAATGTGTTTTCGGCGATGTAAATCGGGGCGAATTCGCCCTTGGCCGCAACGCGCCGCTCTCCGATCCAGCGCAGTGGCTGTGCCCCCTCATCGCGGGTCATCACCAGATCACCGGGGCATAGGGTTTCGACCGCGCGGGGGCCGTCAGGTGTTTGCACATGGGTGCCTGCGACAAAGCACGGCACGCTATCGACCAAAACAAAGCCCGTGTCTGTTTGGCCAAGCCCATTGTCGATCGTATAGGTGAAATTGAACTGTTCGGTATCCGTATCGCCGGTCATGGTGAGCGTGCCATCGGCGTTGAGTGTCACCGACTGGCCGGAGTTCAGAACGACCGTGTCGCCCGCGCTGACCGCCTGCCCGTTGATATGGGTGATGGTGAGCGAGCCTGCGGTGCCATTGGTATCATTGGCCAGCACGTCGACCGTGCGGCTGCCGAACGGGTCGAGTTGGTAGCTGTCATCGATGGCCAGAACACTGCTCTGGATCGAGCCGCCGGCGATCAGCAGGGTGGAATCGTATTGGTTGTCGTTTACGTCCGCGATGCCGATGCGCAGCGAGTTCAACTCACCATCCACGACCGGGATTTTGAGCGTCAGATTGACGGTGAAGCCGTCCATCTCAGTATTGAACTGATCGTTGGTGTTGTCGATGAAAAGGTTCTGGTTGGCGCCGCCATTCAGGTTGTTGGGGTCCACATCGCCGTCACCGATGCTGAGTTGCACCTGCACGCCGTTGATCCAGACGCCCACGAAATCCTGAAAGGCGCCATTGGCGAATTCTGGGTATTCCTCGGAGGAAAAGACGAATTGCATCGTCAGCATGTCGCCATCGGGGACGAAATCTATGTCGATATAGGAGGCGTCGAAAGTGGGCGCTCCGGCGGCTGCGTCGAAATCGGCCACGCCGTTGCGCCCGCTGGAATTGGTGGTCGTGCTGCTGCTCAGGTTGGATTGGGAGGCATTGTTGTTGGTGAACCCGCGCAAATCGCCGGTGGAGAACATCACACCTGTGTCACCCGGCGTGACGCCCGGTGCATTGGCATCACCGTTTGTGTAAATGCCCGAACTGTCGCGGTCGCCAGTATAGGTGGCGTCGCGGATATCGGCGTTCGGGCCGAACATTTCCTCGGCCATCTGCATGGCGGATGCGTTGCGGTTGATGGGTAGTTCGACGCCTGCGACCATCTTTGCCTCTGCTCTTTTTATCGAGGGCATGGATCAACAGATACCCATGACAGCGCTGAATGCTGCACGTGCACAGCCGCTTTTGTCGCGGCCTTGGTGGTATGAGGGCTGCTCGGCCCTGCCTCTGTTACCCTGCCTCGGGTTTATTATTAGGAATATCTTAACCCTTTTTTTTCGCCCTGTTAAGGGGGCAATGCGCGCGTTGCTCTTGGGCGCGATCCGGGCTAGCCAATGGGCTAATTCTACTTATGGAGATGATCATGCCCCATACCCCCGTCGATCCTGTCGCGCTCACCGCCGATCTGGTGCGCTGTGCCTCTGTCACGCCCGAGGAGGGCGGCGCATTGGTGCTGTTGGAGCGCCTTCTGGGCGCGGCGGGGTTCGAGTGTGCTCGCGCCGACAGGCAAGGGATTGCCAACCTCTATGCGCGCTGGGGGGGCAAGGGGGCTGCGCGCAGTTTCGGCTTTAACGGGCACACGGATGTGGTGCCATTGGGCGATGCCGCCGCGTGGAGCGTTCCGCCCTTCGGGGCCGAAATCCGGGACGGGTTTCTCTGGGGTCGCGGAGCCACGGACATGAAATCAGGGGTGGCCGCCTTTGCCGCCGCTGCGGTGGATTTCGTGACGGACACGCCGCCCGACGGGGCCGTGATCCTAGCCATCACTGGCGACGAGGAGGGCGATGCGCTCCACGGCACGATTGCCCTGTTGGAGCATATGGAGCGCAATGGCGAGGCGATGGATGTCTGTCTTGTGGGCGAGCCGACCTGCCCCGACGAGATGGGCGAGATGATCAAGATCGGGCGGCGGGGATCGCTTAATGCGTGGATCACGATCACCGGGCGGCAGGGCCATTCGGCCTATCTGGACCGGGCACGCAATCCGCTTCCGGCTATGGCACGGCTGGTGGATCAGCTTTCCTCCACACCTCTCGATGCGGGCACGGATCATTTCGACCCCTCGACGCTTGCGGTGGTCACGATAGACACTGGCAATGCGGCTACTAATGTGATCCCCGCCTCCTGCCGTGCCACGCTCAACATCCGTTACAACGACACCCATTCCGGCGCATCGCTGACAACGTGGCTGCAGGAACAGATGGAGGCTGTGTGTGCTGAATTTGGCGTGGAAGGTGCGCTCGAGGTGAAGAATTCGGGGGAGAGTTTCGTGACCCCGCCCGGCGCGTTCTCCGATCTCGTCGTGGCTGCCGTGGAGGCCGAGACGGGCCGCCGGCCGGTGCTTTCCACGTCAGGTGGCACGTCGGATGCGCGGTTCATGAAGGATCACTGTCCCGTGGTGGAATGTGGCCTTGTCGGGCGCACGATGCACCAGGTGGATGAGCGGGTGAGCGTGGCGCAAATCGGCCAGCTCAAGGCGATCTATGCCCGCATTCTGAGCGACTATTTCACGTGATGATTGCCGAGACGAAGGATCACGCGGCCTGCTTTGCACTGCGCCACACCGTGTTTGTGAAAGAGCAAGGTGTGCCCGCCTCCGAAGAACGTGATGCACTCGACGCCTCCGCGATCCATCTGCTGGCGCATCAGGGCGATAGGCCCGTGGGCACCGCGCGCATCCTTCTGGGGGGCCATGAGGCCAAGATTGGCCGTGTCTGCGTCTTGCAAGCGGACCGCGGCACGGGCCTTGGCAAAGCGCTCATCCTCGCCGCCATGGCATCGGCCAAGGCGCGTGGGATGCAGAGTGTGCGGCTGGGTGCGCAGCTCCACGCGCTGGAATTCTACGAAAAGCTGGGCTTTACCGCCCAAGGCCCCGTCTATGACGACGCGGGCATAGATCACCGCGACATGGTTCGCGATCTGTGAGGCGCGCGCAGCTGATCGTTATGGTGAAGGAGCCGCGTCCGGGCCGGGTGAAAACACGGCTTGGCCCCGATATCGGTATGACAAATGCCGCATGGTGGTTTCGGCACCAGACGGCGCGGCTTTTGCGGGAGGTCCAAGACCCACGCTGGGAGACGTGCCTCGCCGTCAGCCCGGACCATGCGGGCTTGCAGAGCCGCGTCTGGCCCGCGCATCTGCCCCGCATCCCTCAAGGGCGCGGCGATCTGGGTGACCGGATGGCCCGGCTCATGCGAAGCGCACCGCCGGGTCCGGTCTGCATCATCGGTGGGGATATCCCCGGTATCCGCAAAGCCCACATCGCCCGCGCCTTTCGCGCGCTGGGCCGCCACGGTGCCGCCCTTGGCCCCGCGCCGGATGGTGGCTACTGGCTCATTGGGCTGAAACGCAGCGCCCCGCCACCTGCAAGGTTTCTCCAAGGGGTCCGCTGGTCCACACGCCATACTCTGGACGATACGGCGCACACCCTTGCGCCGCTGACGGTGGCCCTGTTGGATACGCTCCGCGATGTGGATACGGCCGCTGACCTTGCGTGAGGCCCGGCCTTGGATTTCGCGGATGACGCCCGCGCCCGCCCGTGCTACTTCGGCACGATGAGCCAGCTGCCCACACGCGACGAAATCCTGCAATGGATCTCCGACAACCCGACCCTCACCTCGAAACGTGACATCTCCAACGCCTTTGGCATCAAGGGGGCGGCGCGGATCGACCTGAAACGCATGCTCAAAGAGTTGGCCGAAGAGGGCCATATCGAGGCGCGCAAGAAATCCCGGCGCGACACGGATCGCCTGCCGCCTGTTTCGGTGCTTGAGGTGACGGGGGCGGCCAGCGATGGCGAGCTTCTGGCCCGCCCGATGGAGTGGCAGGGCAGTGGGCCGGAGCCTGTGATCCTGCTTATCCCGCGCGCCTCTGATCCGGCGCTGGGCAAGGGCGACCGTATTCTTGCCCGTCTGAGCGAGGTTGAGGGCGAGGCCCATGGCTATGACGCGCGGCTGATCCGGCGCATCGGGACCAACCCGCTCAAGGTGCTGGGCGTGTTCCGCCAAGGGGCCGAAGGTGGCCGGATCGTGCCCATCGACAAGGGTAACGGCAAGGAATGGCATGTGGACGCAAATGCGATCGAGGGCGCCAAGGATGGCGAACTGGTCGAGGCGGAGCAATCGGGCCCGCGTGGTCGCATGGGCCTGCCACGCGCGCGCATCCTTCAACGGCTGGGCGATCCGTCTGCGCCGCGTGCGGTGTCGCTGATTGCGATCCATCAACACGGTATCCCCGACCGCTTCCCGGACGATGTGATCGCGGAGGCCGACGCGATGGCCCCGGCGGATATTGAGGGGCGCGAGGATTTGCGCGAGATGCCTTTGGTCACGATTGATCCAGCGGATGCGCGCGACCATGACGATGCCGTTTATGCCCACGCCGATGATGATCCCACCAATGTGGGCGGACATATCATCTGGGTCGCGATTGCCGATGTGGCGCATCATGTGCGCCCCGGCTCCGCCCTTGATGCCGAGGCGCGGGAGCGTGGCAATTCCAGTTATTTTCCGGACCGTGTGGTGCCGATGCTGCCCGACCGGCTGTCGGGTGATCTGTGCAGCCTGCATGAGGGCGTGCCGCGTGCGTGCATTGCTGTGCGGACGCAGATCAGCGCCGAGGGCGAAAAAATCGGCCAGCGCTTTGTGCGGGGCCTGATGCGCTCGGCGGCCTCGCTGACCTATCAAGAGGTGCAATCAGCGATGGATGGCACCCCGTCCGAGCGAGCGGCGGGCCTTTTGGAGCCTGTGATCCGCCCGCTTTATGCCGCTTATGATGCGCTGAAAGAGGCCCGCGCCCGGCGTCAGCCCCTCGATCTGGACCTGCCCGAGCGCAAGGTGCAGCTGAGCGATACGGGCGAGGTTCTGAGCGTGAATTTCACCGAAAGGCTCGATGCGCATAAGCTGATCGAGGAGATGATGGTGCTGGCCAATGTGGCCGCCGCCGAGACGCTGGCCGCGCGCGAGGTGCCGCTTCTCTACCGGGTGCATGAGGAGCCTGCGGAGGAAAAGCTCGATAGTCTGCGCGAGGTGGCCGAGGCGGCGGGGCTGGTGCTGGCCAAGGGGCAGGTTCTCAAGACTGCGCATCTCAACGCGCTTTTGAATGGCGCTGCTGGCACGGATCACTCCGAGCAGATCAACATGAGCACCCTGCGCGCCATGACGCAGGCCTATTACAGCCCCGGCAATTACGGCCATTTCGGGCTGGCGCTGCGGGCTTATGGCCATTTCACATCACCCATCCGGCGGTATGCGGATCTGATCGTGCACCGTGCGTTGATCACCGCGCATGGCTGGGGCGATGACGGGCTGAGCGCGCAAGAGATTGACCGTTTGGAAGGCACGGCCAAACATATCTCCGACACCGAGCGGCGGTCGATGATGGCGGAGCGGGACACGAATGATCGCTACCTCGCGGCGTTTCTGAGCGAGCGTGTGGGCGATGAATTCACGGGCCGGATCAGCGGCGTGGTCAAGTTCGGTGTGTTTGTGCGGCTCGATGAGACGGGGGCCGATGGGCTTATCCCGGTGCGCAGTCTCGGGCGGGAATATTTCCATTTTGACCGTGAGGCGGGCACGCTGATGGGCTCGGACAGCGGGCGGATCATCGGGCTGGGTCAGACGGTGACGGTGCGTTTGGCCGAAGCTGTGCCGGTGACGGGCGGGATCGCTCTGGAGCTGATTTCCATCGAAGGCAAGGCCGTGCCGCGCGGCGGGTCTGGCAAGGGTCGGGGCAAGGCATCACGCCGCAAGCCGGGACCGGCGAAGCGCAAGGCTGCCAAGGCCAAGCGCAAGGTGGAGCGCACGCGGCGGGGATGACCCGTTGGCGGGGGGCTCTTCGGTCCCGTGTGGGCCCTCTTCGCCCGAGGAGGCCCGAGAGGGCGGAGGAGGGTCAGGCCGCGCCGGTGATGCGGTTCACATGGCCCATCTTGCGGCCTTCTTTCACGTCCGACTTGCCATAGAGATGCAGCGCGCAGTCGCCTGATTTGGCCAGTTCAGGCACCCGGTCCATATCGCTGCCAATGAGGTTCTCCATCACCACATTCGCGTGTCGCTTTCCATCGCCCAAGGGCCATCCGGCCACGGCGCGGATATGCTGCTCGAACTGATCCACGGTGCAGCCATTCTGCGTCCAATGCCCGGAATTATGCACGCGTGGTGCGATCTCGTTGACCACGAGCCCCTCTGCGGTGACGAAGAGTTCCACACCCATCACGCCCACGTAATCGAGCTTGTTGAGGATCTGCGCGGCCAGCAGAACGGCGTCGCTGCGTTGCGACGGGCTGAGTTTGGCGGGTACGGTTGTGGTGCGCAGGATGCCGCCTTCATGCACGTTCTGACCGGGGTCAAAGGCCGCCACATCGCCGCCCAAACCGCGCGCGGCGATCACTGACACTTCATGGGTGAAATCAACGAATCCTTCATAGAGCGCGGGTGCGCCGTTCATCGCGGCGAGGGCCTGCTCGGCCTCATTGGGGTCCGTGATGCGTGCCTGCCCTTTGCCGTCATAGCCAAAGCGACGGGTTTTGAGGATCGCGGGGATGCCGATCTCTGCCATGGCTTCTGTGAGGTCCACGCCATCATCCACGGCGGCAAAGGGCGCGGTTTTCAGCCCCAGATCGTTGAGGAATGCCTTCTCGACCAGACGGTCCTGGCTCACGCGCAGCGCTGTGCGATCCGGGCGGACGGGCGTCAGTGGCTCAAGAATATCAAGCGCCTCGGTTGGGATGTTCTCGAACTCATAGGTGATCACATCAACGGCGGCGGCGAAGGTCCGGAGCGCGCCCTCGTCATCATAGCCCGCCTGAATATGGCGATGTGCCACGTGGCTCGCGGGGCAATCCGCGCCTGGCTCGAACACGCAGGTCTTGAAGCCCAGTCGCGCAGCGGCCACGGCCAGCATCCGGCCCAGTTGTCCGCCACCTAGGATACCGATGGTCGCGCCTTGGGGCAGCATATCACTCATCGCGCGGCTCCTGCGGGATAGAGGCTGAAAGATCGGCGCGCCATGCATCAAGCCGTTCGGCCAGAGCCGCATCCTCATTCGCGAGAATTGCCGCCGCCATAAGCCCCGCATTGGCAGCACCCGCCGCCCCGATGGCCATGGTCGCCACGGGATAGCCACGTGGCATTTGCACGATGGAATAAAGGCTATCAACGCCTGAGAGCGCCTTGGTCTGCACCGGGACGCCGATCACGGGGACGCGGGTCTTGGAGGCCATCATACCTGGGAGATGGGCCGCGCCGCCTGCGCCTGCGATGATCGCCTTGAGGCCGCGACCGGCTGCTTTGGTGCCATAGTCCCAGAGCCTGTCCGGCGTGCGGTGGGCTGAGACGATCCGTGTCTCGTAGGCCACGCCAAGCGCGTCCAGAATTTCCGCCGCTTCCTTCATCGTGGGCCAGTCCGACTGGCTTCCCATGATGATCCCGATTTGCACGTCTGGCATGGCGCGCCCCTTATGCTCAATATCTGCGCTTAAAAGAGCGCACACCCTAGCACGCCGCGCGTGGAGCGCTAGGGCTGAGCGGTGCTCTGCGCGATAATTTTGCGCCGCTTGAAAAGGCCACGCGCAAGAGGCAGGGTGCGGCATGGTAACAACATCCCAATACACAGCCGCCAACCGCGCGGCCTGGGACGCATCCGCGGCGGCGTTCGAGGCCAAGGACACATGGGCTGAGATGATGCGCGCCGTGGCGCGCCCGGACTTTTCCGAGCTGGACGGCACCATGACCGCGACGCTGACCGACTTGAATCTCAAAGGCGCGCGGGCGGTGCAGGTCGGGTGCAATAATGGGCGGGAGCTTTTGTCGCTGCCTGCACTTGGGATCACGCCCGCGCTGGGGATTGATCAATCCGAAGCGTTTTTGGAGCAGGCACGGAGGCTGGCCAAAGCGGCGGGCTCGGACTGCGACTTTCTGCGCGCCGATATCTATGATCTGCCCGAGGGGCTTGGGCCCTTTGATTTTGGGCTGATCACCATCGGCGTGCTGAACTGGATGCCGGATCTGGCCGCGATGCTGCGTGCGGTGTCGGGCCTTCTGGCACCCGGCGCGCCCTTGGTGATCTACGAGACGCATCCGTTTCTGGAGATGTTTGAGCCCGAGGCCAGCGATCCCTTCTCAATCGACCGGTCCTACTTTGAGCGTGCGCCGATGACGTGGTCCGAAACGATCACTTATGACGGTTCCCCGGGCGAGGCGTCGCCCGAGATGTTCTGGTTCACCCATACGCTGGGCGAGGTGGTCACGGGCTGTGTGGCGGCGGGGCTAGCGATCGAGCGGCTGACCGAGCATGCCCATTCCAACCGCGAGGTGGAATATGACATGTATGAGGGGCGCGCTGCGCAGATGCCGCTTTGCTACACGTTGGTGGCGCGCAAGGTCTGAGACGCAAGGTCTGAGACCGCTCAGGCGATGATATCGGGGGTCAGACGGTCCTCGATATAGGCGATACGATCCTTCAAGCGCAGCTTTTGCTGCTTGAGCCGCTTGATGGTCAGCGGATCGCGCGCGCCCTTTTCCTGAAGCGCTGTGATCGCCTCGTCGAGATCGCGGTGCTGGCGCCGGAACTCTTCAAGCTCCACGCGCAACACATCGTCGGATTTCATCGACAGATCGGTGAAGGCGTTCATCTTGCGTGATTCTCCAGTTGGCCAGAGCGCTCAAGATAAGCGTTCCGCCGGTTTTGGCAAAGCCCTTGCGAAGCGGGGCCCGCGGCCCCATATTTTTCCGGTGAGCCCCCGCCGCCGCAACGGGACGGGGGCCTCACAGGCCAGTCGCTTAAGTAAGGACGTGTCGATGACAAAGCTAACTTTGGGGGCGCACCCCTATATGCTGGGGTTTGAACAGCTGGAACGGTTGCTGGAGCGCAGCGCGAAATCCGGCAATGAAGGCTATCCCCCCTTCAATATTGAACAGACTTCGGAACATTCCTACCGAATCACGCTGGCTGTGGCCGGCTTTGCCGAGGAGGACCTCGCGGTGACGTTGGAGGATCGCCAATTGGTGATCCGCGGGCGGCAGCGGGACAATAACGATGGGCGCATCTTCCTGCATCGCGGGATCGCGGCGCGGCAATTCCAGCGATCATTCGTTTTGGCGGATGGTGTCGAGGTGGGCGCGGCTGTGATGGAAAACGGGCTTTTGCACGTCGATTTGACCCGCGCGCAGCCGGATGTGGTCGTGCAGACGATCAAGATCAAAAAATCGGGCAAATAAGGAGAGTTTGGTATGAACACGAAATATGATTTTGCCGAAGAGAACGGCGCACCGATTGCGTATATCCGGTCGGTTGCGGTCGTGGATTTGCCCGAAGAACTGCGCAGTCAGGCGGCGGGGCTCAAGACGCTTTACGCTGTGCATAGCGCCCAAGGTGAGCGGTTGGCGCTGGTGCGTGACCGCAAGCTGGCCTTCGTGTTGGCGCGTCAAAACGACATGATGCCGGTCACTGTGCACTGAGCTTATGATCTCGCGCGCGGGCGGCCCCTGTGCGCGGACCTGCGACAGTCGCGGCGCGCCCAGAGGCCGCGGTCGGGATTGCGTATAAGGCGGTTTGGCCGTATCAGGCGGAGGCTTCAATCCGTCACAAAGGCACGCGATTTGTCCCAACCTCCCCGCATAGCGATCCTGCCCTACGAGGCCAAGCTGGGCCTGCTGCCCGGTGGATTTCCCTTGGACAAGCTTGACTGGCCGCTCGGTCAGCCTGATGGCATTGCGGGCAAATGCCTGCGGGATCTGGGTCCTGACGATCATCTGATTGTTTATCCGCGCAAGTCGCATTACCGGCGCTTTGGTTTTGGCACGCGGGCGAACGTGTCGATAATGGTTCTTGAGCCGCGCGTTATTCACGGCGCTCACATGGACCGTTTGCGAAATGCGTATGGGCGGTTTCACAAGGTTCTGGCCAGCGACGAAGCGCTTTTGAGTGCGATTCCAAATGGCGTGTTTTTCCCCGCGGGTGGATGCTGGGTCCCCGATTGGCGTGATCTGGGCCGCGCCAAGAGCCGTAACCTATCACTGATCGCGTCCGAGAAACGCTCGCAAAAGGGGCATCGCTTGCGCCATTCCATGGTGGATTGGGCGCGCGATGCGGATGTAGAGATGGATGCGTTGGGCCGAGGCTATACCCCGTTTCACGCCAAGTCCGAGGGGCTGGCGCCCTATCGGTTCTCGGTCGTGATCGAAAATATCCAAGAGCGTAATTACTTCACTGAAAAGCTGGTGGATGCTATTTTGTGCCGCACCGTGCCGATCTATTGGGGCTGCCCGAACATTGCTGATTTCTTCGACACATCCGGCATGATCATTTGCGAGGATGAGGCAAGTTTGCGTGCGGCAGTTCTGGCCGCCTCGGAAGAAGGTTATGCCGAGCGGCTTGCGGCGTTGGAGGCGATTGTGCCGGTGGCGGCGGATTATGGGGATTTCTACACCCGTGCCGCGCGGGCGGTGATGGGGTGAGCGCCGCGCCGCGCTTTGCGTGGCACACCTGCGCACAGGTGCGCGGGGAGGATGCTGGTGCTTTGCGCGCGGCAATCGAGGGCGGGCATGGCTTTTCCGCCGGGCTGGACGGCGTGCGGCCCGCCGAACTGCCGGACGGTATCTTCGAGGTTTTGAGCGGGGGCACCACTGGTGCGCCCAAGCGGATCTGGCGGCGTGATGGCTCATGGATGCTCAGCTTTGCTCTCAACGCCAAGCGCTTTGGTATTGGGCCGGGCACGCGGGTGTCTGTTCTGGGCGATATGCGCCATTCATTGGGTCTATACGCGGTGATGGAGGGCGCGCATCTGGGTGCGCATGTGAGCCTTCTGGGCGGTATGGTGCCACGCAGACAGGCGGCGGAGCTGATGGGCGAGGAGGTGCTTTACGCCACCCCTTCGCAACTGCGCCCGGTTCTGGCGGCGGGAGGCGCGCGCGGGCTGCGCCATGTGATTGTTGGGGGTGGTGCGCTGGATGCAGACCTGCGCGCAGGGCTCTTACAGTGCTTTCCGGGGGCCGAGGTGACGGCGTTTTACGGCGCATCCGAGACGAGCTTTGTCACGATGACTGACGCAGACACGCCCCAAGGCTCGGTCGGTCGCGCCTATGGCGTGGCGGAGCTATTGGTCGATGATGCGGGCGAGGTTTGGGTGCGCGGGCCTTATGTGGCGGAGCGTTATGCCGACGGTCCCTTGCGCCGCGAGGGGGATTGGGTGAGCGCGGGGGAGATCGGGCGGCTGGACGCGGGCGGATATCTCTATCTTGAGGGGCGGCGCGACCGTGCGCTGCGCGTGGCCGAACGCTGGGTGCATCCCGAGGCGGTTGAGGCGGTTCTGCTGGCCCAGCCGGGCGTCTTTCAGGCCGCGGTTTTGCCAGTTGCAGATGCGGCGCGGGGGCAGGCCTTGGTGGCTGTGATCGAGGGGAGCGCGGAGGTGGAGGCGCTTCTTGCGGCCTGCCGCACGGCGTTGGATGCAGGCGCTGTACCGCGCCGTGTGCTGAGGCATCCGGAGTTTCCGATGACGGCGGCGGGCAAGCCGGATCTGGCGGCCCTCACGCTTTGGTTGGAGCTGCAATGAGCGCGGTTCTGCTGGCTGCCCGGCGCACCGCTGTGGTGCCGCGTGGAGGGGCGTTTGCGGCGCTTGAAATTCACGATTTGGCCGTACCCGTGATTGCGGCGGTGCTGGCCGATGCGGGGCTATCGGGCGCGGATGTGGAGGAGGTGATCCTCGGCAACGCGCTGGGTGCGGGCGGCAACCCCGCGCGGCTTGTAGCACTTGCGGCGGGCCTGCCTGAGAGGGTCGCGGGGCTGAGCATTGATCGGCAATGTGCGAGCGGGCTTGATGCGATCCGGATCGCGGTGGCGATGGTTGAGGCCGGTCAGGCCGAGGTGGTGCTCGCGGGCGGGGTGGAGAGCTATTCGCGCCGGCCCTTGCGCGCGCGCACATTTGCCGACGGGCGCGCGCCGGAGCCGTACGAGCAGGCGGCTTTCGCGCCCGATGCGATACGGGATGTGGATATGGTCGAGGCAGCGGATGCGCTGGGCCGGGCGTGGGGGATTTCGCGCGCGGCGCAGGATGCGTGGGCCATGCACAGCCACGCGCGCGCCCTCGCGGCGGGGCCCTGCGCCGGGATCGTGCCGCTGATCGGTGTCAGCCAAGACCCGTTTGCCCGGAGCCTCAGCGCCAAGGTGGCCGCCCGCGCGGCGCACGTCACAGGCGACATCACGGCGGCCAACACGGCGGTGGCCGCAGATGGTGCGGCGGTTTGCGTGGTAGTGTCGGAGCGCGTGGCCGCGGGGCGCGGCCTCAGGATCGCAGGCACAGCAACGCTTGGTGCGGACCCGATGCAGCCGGGGATCGCGCCGATTGCAGCTATCGCGGCGGCTTTGCAGGCCGCGGATGTGGCGCCCGACGATCTGGGCACGGCAGAGATCATGGAGGCCTATGCGGTGCAGGCGCTGGCTTGTATCCGAGGCGCTGAGATCGATCCCGAGATCGTCAATCTGGGCGGCGGGGCTTTGGCGCGGGGGCATCCTATCGGCGCGTCCGGCGCTGTGCTTGCCGTGCGGCTTTTCCACGAGATGCAGGCGCGCGGCGGCGCGGGGCTTGCGGCGATTGCGGCGGCGGGCGGCCTTGGGTCTGCGTTGGTTTTGCGCGAAACGTTTTAGAGCCGCGAGAGCACGGCGCGGGGCCGGGCGCGGGCGAGCGCCGCGGTTATCAGACCGGCCAGCACCGCCTTGATCGCATCGCCGGGCAGGAAGGCCGTGATCAGGAGTGCGGCCTCGCCCCAGCTTTTGTCCAGCACGATGGCCATGCCTGTCACGCCGAAGGCGTAGAGCACGAGTATCCCGCCCACCGCCGCCGCCACGCCCGAGGCAATGCCGAGCGGCACGGAGCGCCAGCGCTCGGTGATCCAGCCCGCCGCGAAAGCCGCGAGCGGGAAGCCGATCAGGAAGCCCGCCGTGGGCGACACAAACAGGCCAAGCCCCCCGCGTCCGCCCGCCAAAAGCGGCAGGCCCATTGCCACCAGCAAGAGAAACAACAGCACCGCCAGCGCACCGCGCCGCGCGCCCAGAATGGTGCCGCAGAGCATGACACCAAGGCTCTGCGCCGTGATCGGCACACCGAAGGCGAGCGCGAATTTGGGGATGAGGCCAAGTGCCGCGATGAGAGCCGCAAAAAGCGCAATGAGGGCGAGGGAGCGTTCCATGAAGCGAGGCTTAACGCTCCGCCGCGCCGGGCGCCAGCCCCCCGCGCGCTTTGAGCGCGTCGGCCACATGTTCGGCATCGTCTATGGCCAGAAGGGTGAAGGGCATGACGATGCGCCAGTTCACCCCCTTGGGTGAGCGGGTACGCCACGCGCGGCTGAGATGCGTGCCCTTTTCGACCAGAACCGGCGTGAACCGGATCATCAGGGCGATGGCCAATTCCAGCGCGCGCGTGCTCAGCCCGACGCGGCGCAGCGGCGTGGCAAGCCAGCGGATGACGGCGATCATATCGCTGAGCCGTGTCGTCATCGTCACGAGGTTCGCAAGGCCCACGGCGCTGAGCATGCGCAGTGCGATGATGGCCCCGTCTTGCGGCGCGCCAGTGATCAGATGCCACACCGCGATGAGACCGACGAAAGGCCATAAGATCCAAAGCCGCCGCAGCCCGGCCCGCAGAAAGACCCAGCCCGGCGCTGCATAAAGCGCAAGGCAAGCGCCGAAAGCCACCAGATGCAAGGTGAGCGACTGCATCGCGAAAAGCACCATCGTCGCGGCGCAAAGGGTGGCCAGTTTCGCGCCCGCGGGCCAGCCATGGGCGCGGGTTTCAACCGGCGAGGTCAGAGATATCATCGCGCCCTCCCAACTGCTCCATCTCGCGGGTGAAGGCTGAGAGAACCTTCGTGGCAGGACCGTCCTCGCGCAGCCGCCCGTCCGAGAGCCAGATCACCCGTTCATACCCCGCCAGTGCCACCGGATCGTGCGAAATATGCACCAGCGTGGCCGGGGCGGCGTCGAGATAGCGGGTCAGCTGAAGCCGGGTGGGGATGTCGAGCCCCGAGAGTGGCTCGTCCAGCACGATAAGGCGCGGGGCCATCGCGAGCACGGCCATCAGGCACAAAAGCTGCTTTTGCCCTTGGCTGAGCGTGGCCACAGGCGCTCCGGCCCAATGGCTTTTGCCGAACTGCTCCAACATGGCGGTGGTGCGGGTGGCGGCTTCGTCCTTGGACAGGCCCATCTGGCGCAGGCCGAAGTTGATTTCCTCGTCCACAGTGGGAAAAATGATCTGATGATCGGGGTTCTGGAAGAGGATGCCCACGGTGCGCAAGGCCTTTGCCCGGTCGCGCGCGACATTGACGCCAAACACGCTGAGAGCGCCCTCCTGTGGCTCTTCCAGCCCGGCAATGAGCCGCGCGAGGGTCGACTTGCCCGCACCATTGCGCCCGACGATGCCGATGCGCCGCTCCTGCGCCCGCAGTGTAAGCGTGTCCAGAACCATGCGCCCATCAAGACGCAGGCTTACGCCCACAAGGTCGAGCGCCGGGGCGGTGGAATCTGTCATGCGCGGGGTGGCCTCCTTCAGGATCACCGCGGTGTGATACCTCACGCGGCGGGCTTGAAACAAGCGCCAAGGCGCGGGCCCGGCGCGATCCTTGCTTGCGGTGCGCGAAGTGCCCCTGCATGGTGCGCGGGAGGATTACGGGAGGTGGATGCATGGACCGCGCCGAGATCGTGCATGAGAATTTTCGCACTCGCGTGCCTGCGGGGAATTTACCGCCCGGGCGCGCGCCCGATGATGCGCTGAGCCAGGCAGAGGCGGTCACGCTTTTTCGCGCGCAATGCCTGAGCCGGGCGCTTGATCGGACCAGCCGCGCGATGCAAAAAGCGGGGCAGGGATTCTACACGATCGGCTCTTCGGGGCATGAGGGGATGGCGGCGGTGGCCCACGCGCTGCGCCCCGATGACATTGCATTTCTGCATTACCGCGATGCGGCGTTTCAGATTGCCCGCGCGGGGCAGGTGCCGGATCAGGATATCACATGGGATATGCTTCTGAGCTTTGCGTGCTCATCCGAGGACCCGATTTCCGGCGGCCGGCACAAGGTTCTGGGCTCCCGCGCGCTGATGATCCCGCCGCAGACCTCGACGATTGCCTCGCATTTGCCCAAGGCGGTAGGGGCGGCGTATGGGATCGGCCTTGCGCGCCGTCGCCCGCCCGAGCACCGGATGCTGCCTGCGGACGGCATTGCGATGGCCAGTTTCGGCGATGCCTCGGCCAATCATTCCACTGCCCAAGGTGCGATCAATGCGGCGGGCTGGGCCTCTGTGCAATCTGTGCCGCTGCCGCTTTTGTGGGTCTGCGAGGATAACGGCATCGGGATTTCCACGCAGACGCCGAAGGGCTGGATCGCCGCGTCGATGCAGCACCGCCCGGGGCTGAAGTATTTCCACGCCGATGGGCTTGATATCTACGATACGGCCCGCGTGGCGGCGGAGGCGGCGGGCTATGCGCGGCGGACGCGCAAGCCTGCGTTTTTGCATCTCACCATGGTGCGCCTTTACGGCCATGCGGGCGCGGATTTGCCGACGACCTATTTGCCGGTGTCACAGGTGGAAGCGGACGAGGCGAGCGATCCTCTGCTGCATTCCGTGCGGCTTTTGGAGGCGGCGGGGGCGATGAGCCGCGCCGAGGCGCTTGAGATTTACGACGAGACCTGCGCCGATGTGGCGCGTGTCGCCGAACGGGCTGTGCAGCGGCCCCGGCTGCAAACGGCGGCGGATGTGATGGCCAGTATCATCCCGCCCAAACGCGCCTGCGCACCCACGAACGGGCCGGATCATGCCACCCGCGCGGCAGCCTTCGGCAGCGATCTGCGCAGCATGGAGACGCCACACCCGATGAGCCGTCTGATCAACTGGGCGCTGACGGATCTGATGCTGGAGCATGGTGAGATCACGTTGATGGGCGAGGATGTGGGCCGCAAGGGTGGTGTCTACGGCGTCACCAAGGGGCTGCATGGGCGGTTTGGGCCGGACCGGGTGATTGATACGCTGCTGGATGAGCAGAGCATCCTTGGCCTCGCCATTGGCCTTGCGCATAACGGGTTTTTGCCGATGCCGGAGATTCAGTTCCTCGCCTATCTGCACAATGCCGAGGATCAGTTGCGCGGGGAAGCGGCGACCTTGCCGTTCTTCTCCCAAGGGCAGTTCACAAATCCGATGGTGCTGCGCATTGCCGGGCTTGGCTATCAAAAGGGCTTCGGTGGGCATTTCCACAACGACAATTCTCTGGCGGTGCTGCGCGATATTCCGGGCGTGATCGTGGCCTGCCCGTCATCGGGGCCAGAGGCAACGATGATGCTGCGCGAATGCGTGCGTCTGGCGCGCGAAGAGCAGCGCGTGGTGATCTTTGTCGAGCCGATTGCGCTTTATCCGATGCGCGATCTGTTTGAGGGCGACGGCGCGTGGATGGGAACTTACCCTGCGCGCGGCGAAGTGATCGGGCTGGATGAGGTGGGTGTGCACGGGGATGGCACCGACCTCGCTATCGTGACCTATGGCAACGGGCATTACCTGTCCCGGCAGGCGCAGGCGGAGCTGGCCGTGCAAGGTGTGAACGCGCGGGTGATCGACATGCGCTGGGTTGCGCCCGTGCCGGAGGCGGCGCTTCTCGAGGCCACCAAAGGCTGCGATGCGGTGCTTGTGGTGGACGAGTGCCGGCGCACGGGTGGGCAGGCCGAGGGGTTGATTACGCTCTTTGTGGAGGCGGGGCGCGCGCGGGTCAGCAGGCTGGCCGCAGAAGACAGCTTTATCGCCACAGGCCCCGCCTATGCGGCGACGATGCCGTCGAAAGAAGGCATCATTGCGGCGGCGCTCAAGGCCGTTTAGCCCGCAAGCCCCGGCAACCAAAGAACAATTAACGGGAATGAGACGAGCAATGCGATGGTGATCCCGTCGGCGATGAAGAAGGGTGTCACGCCCTTGAACACATCCTGCACGCTGAGGTCCGGGCGCACGCCCGCTACCACGAAACAGTTGAGCCCGATGGGCGGCGTGATGAGGCAGAACTCTGCCATTTTTACCACCAATATCCCGAACCAGATCGCGCACATCGGGCCGGACATGCCAAAGGCGCTATCGGCCGCCGAGACATATTCACCGCCGTTAAGCGCCATGACCGCCGGGTAGACCACGGGCAGGGTCAAGAGAAGCATCCCGATCGCGTCCATGAACATGCCCAGCACCGCATAGGCCAGCAGGATGCAGACCAGGATCAGCATTGGCGACATGGTCAGCGACGTGATCCAGTCCGAAAAGGCGCCCGGCAGGTCGGCAAAGCCGAGGAAGCGGACATAGATCAGCACGCCCCATATGATGGTGAAAATCATCACGCTGAGCTTCGCGGTTTCCAGAAGGGCTGATTTCAACTCGGGCCAGCGCATGCCGCGATAAAGCGCCATGAGGAAGACGACGAACGCGCCGATAGCCCCTCCTTCCGTCGGGGTGCCCCAGGCATCACCGCCGAACGGGTTGTAGACGAAGAAGATGATCGTCACGACGACAAAGACGATGGGCAGCGCGGGCGGCAGGGATGCGAACCGTTGCCGCCATGTGAAGCCTCTGACGGGCGGGCCGAAGCCCTTGATGGTCAGGGCCATGCCCACGATGAGGATCGCATAGACGCAGGCTGAAAAGACGCCGGGGATGAAGCCTGCGAGCAGAAGCTTGCCTACGTCCTGTTCCACGATGATGGCGTAGATCACGAGGATGGCGGAGGGAGGGATCAGCGAGGCGAGCGTGCCGCCCGCGGCCACCACCCCTGCGGCAAAGCGTTTATCATAGCCGATTTTGAGCATCTCAGGGATGGCGATACGCGCAAATACCGCCGCCGTGGCCACCGATGCGCCCGACACGGCGGCAAAGCCTGCCGTGGCAAAGACCGTCGAGACGGCGAGGCCACCGGGCACCCAGGCTATCCAGCGTTTTGCGGCTTCGAACAGGGCGACCGTGAGCCCAGCGTAATAGGCGAGATAGCCGATCAGGATGAAGGTCGGGATCAGGCTCAGCGCCTGCGAGCTGACCTTGGAGTGGGGCACTTGGCCTGCGGTTTTGATCGCCACGGTGAGGGCCCAGCCAAGCTCATCGCCCGCATAGCCCTTGCGCGCCCAGAAGATCCAGATGAGGCCAACCATCCCGGCCATGGCGGCGGCGAAGGCCACGCGCATCCCGAGGATGACCATGACCAGCATGCCGCCAGTGACGATGATGCCGATATCGGTAGGCTCCATATCGCGCTCCTATCCGTCGCGGCCGGTCAGTTGCTCGGCCTCCATGCGCGCCTGGGTGGCGGCGTCGATGACCATGGGCACGGCCACGGGGCTGTCGGTGCCGGAGATAAGCGCGCGGGTGAAGCCCCAGACCTGAAGGCAGAGACGCAGGCACAGCACGCTGAACGCCACGGGGGCCAGAAGTTTGGCAGGCCAAAGGGGCAGGGCGATATCCATGGAGCTGTCGCGGCTCCAGAGCGGGGCTGCGAAATCGAAACTACGCTCGAAATGCGCCCATGTGCCCCAGACCAGCAAGAGCATAAGCGCCAGCACGAAAAGGGTGGTGATCAACTCCACCGCCCAGAGGACGCGGCCCTTGAGCGTACCGACCACGATATCCATGCGGATATGCCCGCCGTCGCGCTGTGCATAGGCGATGCCCATGAAGGCGATGAGCGGCATGGCCTGCTCGATCCAATCGACATAGCCGGGCAGCGGTTGGCCGAAGAAATTGCGCCCCCCCACGGATACCACCGCGAGCAACATCATCGCGAACACTGCAAGGCCACTCAGAAGCGCCATAAAACGTTCAAGCCCATAAAGGCGGGCATCTATGCGCGACAGGGTGCTGTCGTCTGATAGGACGGAGGCGGCGCCAGCCATGATGTGTCCTTCATGCTGCGGAAATCGGCTGTATCAGCGCTCCGCGTCCCGGTCTTGAGCGGGGTGGGCGGAGAGCCGAGAGACCCCGGGGCAAGGCCCCGAGGCGCTTTTGTGGCTTACATGCCTTTGAGTTCACCGATTTTACCGATGGCGAAATCATAAAGCTCCTGCGCGGGCAGACCGCGGGCGCTCATATCTTCGATCCATGCGGCTGCGGCAGGGCCCGCGACGGCCTCTTCAAACGCGGCGAGGCCCTCTGCGGAGAAGCTCACCCGCTCGATCCCGCGCTCGTCCAGCGCCGGTCCCCAAGCGGCCATGGTCACGTTGGTGTAATTGTCCACATAGTGATCCAGCGCCTCGTCGATGGAGCCCAAAAGCGCCTCGCGGTGCGCGTCGCTCAGATCATTGAGGGCGTCCGTGTTGGCCACGACGGGGCAGTTGACCGTGCCTGGGTTGAGGTTGGTGGTCCACCATTTGCCATTCTCGATCGTGCCGAAGGACATGTGCGCATGCGGAGCAAAGGCCACGGCCTTGACGACGCCGCTATCCATCGACTGGCGCACTTCGGTCGCGGACATGGAGGTGGGCACGGCGCCCACGGCTTCCATCGCGGCCCCGATGCCGCCGGTCGCGCGCACGCTCAGCCCTGCGAAATCCTCAAGGGTTGCGGGTGCATCGCCGAGACCGACAAGGTTATATTGCGGCATGGGCGAGGGCATCAGCAGCGTGGCATTCCAGAGGCCGAGGTCTTCTTGCACGGCGGGCAGGGCGTAGAGCGCCATCGACAATTCGCGTTCCTGCTCCAGCGTCTCGACGCCGAGGAAGGGCAGCTCCAGCACTGTGATGGTGGGGTTCTTGTCGCGGTGATAGCCCGCGCAGAATTGCGCCATCTCGAACGCGCCGATGGAGATGCCATCAAGGTTCTCGCGGTTTTTCGACAGGCCGCCATAGCTGATGTTCAGAGTGAACTCGCCATTTGTCTTGGCATCGACCAGCTCGGCCAGCTTCTCCACGTGTTCGGTAAAGGCGCGGCGCTTACCCCAGAGCGAGACGTTCCATTCCGTGGCGAGAGCTTCGCCTGCGAAGGTCATGCTGATCGCGGCGGCGACCCCGAATTTGAGGGTATGTTTCATACGTTATCTCCCAGTTGGCCGAGTTTTATCATTGTGCCGGATAAGATAGCGATCTGTGCCCGGATGCGAAACGGGAAATTTTCCAACGCCTTAGAACAGGCGCGGGATTGCGGTTTGTTTCGTCCCGGTCATGGGCAATATTGCCGCGTTGGGCGATCCAGACGCCATCACGGGCGCGCGCGGACTTACGGCCAGACGGCCACATCTGGAAGACCTTCCTCCAAGCGATCTTTGCCCGAAGGATGGAGCGCTCATCGCCCTCCTAATCGTTAATGCAGAAACGCTCTGGGATACGCGCACCGCCGGACCACTGTGAGCGGGGCGGTGTTGAGCCGCAGCCAACAAAATCGCGTGTTGGCTGCATCACTTTCCCTTCCAGACCGGATCACGCTTTTCGCTGAACGCGCGTGCGCCTT
>CALGEH010000006.1 GCA_937881735.1 uncultured Shimia sp. | reverse complement strand
CCGCCACGCCAACGCCCGAAATCTCACGTTTCAGGTCTACCAGCACGCCAGCCACCAAGGCGTTTACTTCCGGCGACACGTCTGATGGAACCTCTTCATCAGCGAAATCTATCGTCGCTTCCAAGAGTGCGGCCGAACGGATCAAATCCTTTCGCCACCTACCGGCTCGCGCACCCAAATCACCCGAAAACACCCGCAAAGCCTGGCGCCGCTGGGCTTCGGTCTCCGCCTCCAACAAATCGGCGAGCCCTTCGACCTGCGCCATGTCAAGCTGACCATTCTCCAATGCGCGGCGGGTGAATTCGCCTGCTTCCGCTGGCCGCAACCCCTCTATGGATCCAAGTGCGGCCAGAAGTGCTGCAACAACGGCGGTACTTCCGTGCACCTGGAACTCGACGCTTGGCTCACCCGTAAAGCTCGCACCTTCATCAAATACCAACACCAACGCCTGATCGATGCGCGAGCCATCTTTGCCGCGCAATACTCTCAGGCTGGTCTGTCGTGCTTTAGGTAGATTGCCGCAAATTTTTGCGCAGGCTGCAAATGCAAGGGCGCCTGACACCCGCACGACCGCCACCCCGGCCTTGCCTTGGGCCGAGGACAGAGCATAAATCGTGTCCATAGCGCCCCCGGTGTCAGGTGTTCATGGAATCGAAGAATTCCGCGTTGGTCTTTGTCTGTTTCAGCTTGGAAATCAGGAATTCCACCGCGTCTGTCGTCCCCATTGGGTTCAGAATACGGCGCAGGACAAAGGTTTTCTGCAGATCAAGTTTATTCACCAGAAGTTCTTCTTTACGTGTGCCGGATTTGAGAATGTCGATAGCTGGGAACACGCGTTTATCCGCAATTTTGCGATCAAGAACCAACTCAGAGTTACCAGTCCCTTTGAATTCCTCAAAAATCACCTCATCCATGCGGCTGCCTGTGTCGATCAGAGCCGTGGAGATGATGGTAAGCGAGCCACCCTCTTCGATATTACGCGCCGCACCAAAGAACCGTTTGGGTCGTTGCAGCGCGTTTGCATCGACACCCCCCGTTAAAACCTTACCAGAGGACGGCACGACTGTGTTGTACGCTCTACCAAGTCTTGTGATAGAATCGAGAAGGATAACAACATCTCGCTTATGCTCAACCAGACGCTTGGCCTTCTCGATCACCATCTCACTCACAGCGACGTGCCGTGTCGCAGGCTCATCGAAGGTGGACGAGATCACTTCACCCTTGACCGATCGCTGCATATCCGTGACCTCTTCCGGCCGCTCATCAATCAGCAGGACGATCAGGTAACATTCGGGGTGATTACGCTCGATACTGGCCGCGATATTCTGCAGAATCACGGTCTTACCCGTCCGTGGGGGCGCCACGATCAAGGATCGTTGCCCTTTACCGATGGGTGCCACGAGATCAATAATCCGGGCCGAGCGATCTTTGATAGTTGGATCTTCTATCTCCATCTTGAACCGCTCATCGGGATAAAGCGGCGTAAGATTATCGAATGCAATCTTGTGGCGCGCCTTCTCAGGGTCCTCGAAATTAATCAATGTCACGCCTGTGAGGGCGAAATAGCGCTCCGATTCCTCAGGCTGCTGCATCTCGCCGTAGATCGTGTCACCAGTGCGCAACGAATAAAGCCGTATCATCTCTGGAGAGACGTAAATATCGTCGGGGCCGGGCAGGTAATTCGCCTCTGGCGACCGAAGGAACCCGAACCCATCCTGAAGCACTTCGATCACACCGTCGCCAAATACCGTCCATCCTTCTTCCGCGCGCTCTTTGAGGATCGAGAACATCATCTCGCCCTTGCGCATCGTGGTGGCGTTTTCGATCTCAAGTTCCTCGGCCATAGCCAGAAGATCCTTGGCGGTATGCGCCTTGAGGTCAGAGAGATTGAGACGGTCTTCGGACATATAAATACCTGAGCGCCCCCAATGTGCGGGGGTCATCTTGAGAGCCTAAGGAAAACGCACATCCCGAACGGGCGGCTGTTGCTCGCAATAGAGCGCGCAGTAGCCAAAGTCAATTCAGCACTGCCCCTCGATCAGAACCGAACGATCACCGACAACACGATCACCACGAGCAAAATGGTCGGCACTTCGTTCATGATCCGAAACGTGCGCCCAGAAACGGGACTGTTACCCACGACGAACTCTTTTCGACGCTGCCCAAGCCAGTGGTGGAACCATGTCATCGCCAGAACGCTCCCCGCCTTGGTCCAGGGCCAGACAGCGCCCCAGTCCACCACGCCGGGCGTGGCGACAAGGATGAGCCCAAAAACCCATGTGGCAATCATCGATGGGTTCATGATGAGGCGGAATAATTTCAGCTCCATCACCTGAAAGATATCGTCGCGGCTGTCACTCGGTTTTGATTGCTCCGCGTGATAGACAAAAAGCCTCGGAAGGTAGAACAGCCCAGCCATCCAGGCGATTACGGATGTGATGTGCAGTGACTTCGTCCATGGGTAGAGGGATAGTAAAATATCGGACATGCCGTGCTCCATATCTCTGAGCCCTTCTCTATAAATAAAATAGAGATATAGAAAAGGATGATGATGAAGTAGGCAGGCCGTATTCTGTGGATACCTTGGTTATCCAGAGACCCGGCCACAGGCGTCTCGTGGTGCCTTCCATTTTTGCATATGGCGTGGGAAAAAAACCTAAAACATTATTATTCATAGCTTTATGTCGCACTTATGGGCTAATGACCTTGTGAATAACGTCCGGATAATCCTAGACCCAAGCCGATTATTCACAGCTTAGGATTCATACAAGCCACAGGCGGATTGTTTTTGCCAGACCTCCTGACATGCCCCAAGCTCTTGGACAAACTGTCCCATGCGGGCATAACCTTCGCTATTCGCACAGAACGTGCCCCACCTACCCCATAGGTTATCCACATGACTGCCCCCATCCTGCTAGCCTCCCAGTCCGAAATCCGCAGCACGCTTCTCCGAAATGCGGGTGTGCACTTTGAGGCTATTGCTGCGCGGGTGGATGAGGATGCGATACGTATGGCTCTTGTCGCCGAGGGTGCGCCACCGCGCGATATTGCCGATACACTGGCCGAAATGAAAGCCCGCAAGCTGAGCGATAAGCGCCCGGATGCGTTGGTGATCGGCGCCGATCAGGTGCTGGAGCTGGATGCGCGCCTTCTGAGCAAACCCGAGAGCCCCGAGGAGGCCAAGGCGCAGCTTCAATTCATGCGTGGAAAGACGCATCGCCTGCTGACGGCGTGCGTGGTTTATGAGGCCGGCAAGCCGCTCTGGCGTCATGTGGGCACCGTCCGGATGCAGATGCGCGATGTCTCCAACGCTTACCTTGACAGCTATATCGCGCGAAACTGGGATAGCATCCGCCACGCGGTTGGCGCATATAAGTTGGAGGAAGAGGGGGCGCGGCTCTTTTCCAGCGTGGCCGGGGATTACTTCCATGTGCTCGGCCTGCCGCTCTTGGAGCTGCTCTCCTATCTCAGCTTGCGTGGAGACCTTGAGACATGAGCCTAAATCCAATCCCACTCGCTGGCGTGATCGGTCATCCTATTGCACATTCCAAATCGCCGCAAATTCATGGGCATTGGCTGAAAAATATGGGGTTGGCGGGGCATTACGTGCCGATGGATGTGGCGCCGGATGATCTGGAGACTGTTTTGCGTAGCCTTCCCAAAGCTGGGTTTGTTGGGGCAAATATCACGATTCCGCACAAAGAGAAGGTAATAGAGATCGCCGATCTGGTGACAGACCGGGCCATTCTTATCGGCGCGGCCAACACCTTGATCTTTCGCAAGGATGGCAAGATCCACGCTGATAACACCGATGGCTACGGTTTCGTGAAAAACCTGCAAAGCGCCGGAATCGGATGGAACCCAAGTGCGGGGCCCGCAGCGATGCTGGGTGCAGGGGGGGCTGCGCGCGCTGTGGTGGCTGCACTTTTGGATGCGGGTGTGCCGGAGATATTGATCTCAAATCGCACCCGCGTGCGTGCCGAGGCGCTTCAGCAGGAGTTCGGCAAGCGGTTGCGCGTCTTTGACTGGGTTCAGGCCGGCAACATAATGGAGTATGCCGCTACGGTGGTGAATACCACGTCACTGGGGATGTTGGGGAAGCCGCCTTTACGGGTGCCGCTTGATGGACTCCAGAAAGGTGCCGTGGTCACGGACCTTGTCTATGCACCGCTCAAGACGAACCTGCTTTTGACGGCTGAGGAAATGGGATGCCGCACGGTTGATGGGCTTGGCATGTTGCTTTATCAGGCTGTGCCGGGGTTCGAGCGGTGGTTCGGCCAGCGCCCCACAGTGGACAGCGCCACACGGGCAGCGGCGCTCAGATGACATTCCGACTGGGTCTGACCGGCTCCATCGGAATGGGCAAGTCCACGACGGCCAAGCTTTTTGCCGAGGCGGGTTGCCCCGTCTGGGACGCAGACGCGGCGGTGCACCGCCTCTACGCCCGCCGTGGTGCGGCGGTGGCTCCGATGCAGGCAGCATTCCCCGACGCGGTCCACGACGGTGCGGTGTCGCGGGATGCGCTGAAGGCCATCCTCGCCAAGACCCCTGAGGCGCTGGCGCGGATCGAACGGATCGTGCACCCCCTTGTGGCCCGGGACCGCGCTCAGTTTCTCCGCGAGACCGAGGCGGATATAGTGGTTCTGGATATCCCCCTTCTCTATGAGACACGCGGTGAAAAGCATATGAATGCAGTCGTTGTTGTCACCGCCCCCGAGGAGGTCCAACGCGCCCGCGTTTTGGAACGTGGCACCATGACCGAGGCGCAACTGGATGCCATCCTCGCCAAGCAGATGCCCGATGCCGAAAAGCGCAGCCTAGCCGATTATGTGATCACTACAGATACGGTTGAACACGCCCGCGCGCAGGTCCAAGATATCCTCGCAGCCATCAGGGAAAGTCGCCATGCGTGAGATCGTTCTGGATACCGAAACCACCGGTTTTGAGCCGGATCAGGGTGACCGCATCGTGGAGATCGGCGCTGTCGAGCTGGAAAACCACATGCCGACGGGCCGCACCTATCACCAATATATCAACCCCGAGCGCGCCATGCCGGACGAGGCGTTTCAGGTGCACGGGCTGGGCGATGATTTTCTACGCGACAAGCCGGTCTTCGCAAAGATCGCACGCGATTTTCTGGAATTCATCGGCACATCGACGATGGTGATTCACAACGCCTCGTTCGACATGAAATTCATCAATGCCGAGCTAGGCTGGCTCAAACTGCCTGCGCTGCCGATGGATCAGGCGGTTGATACGCTGATGATTGCGCGCAAAAAATTTCCCGGATCGCCCGCGTCGCTTGATGCGCTCTGCCGCCGGTTTAACATCGACAATACGGCCCGCACGCTCCACGGAGCCCTTCTGGATTCCGAGATCCTGGCTGAGGTCTATCTGGAGCTGATCGGCGGGCGGCAGCCGGATTTCGGTCTGAGCACCCAAAGCCGCGAAAGCGCGGGCCCCGCGCAATCGCCGACATGGCGCGCTGGACCGCGTCCCAAAAAACTTGCGCCCCGGATAACCGATGCGGAAGAAAAGGCGCACGCGACCTTTGTCGATGGCATGGGCGATAGCGCCATGTGGCGCAGGCTTGGTTATACGATCGGCTGATCGCCCTTGGCCATTTCGGCCTGCCTGCGCATGATTTCCTGCCGGTAGATGCCGACGAAATCGATGTTTTCGAGGTTGAGTGGCGGGAAGCCCCCATCGCGCGTCACGTCGGACACGATCCGGCGGAAGAACGGGAAGAGCATCCGAGGGCATTCGATCATCAAGAACGGGTGCAGCTGATCCTCGGGGACGTTATCCACCTGAAAAACGCCCGCATATTCAAGCTCAAGCATGAACAGCATGTCTTCAGTGCCCTTGTTTTTGGACTGAATCGTGCTTTTGATGATCACTTCATACTGGTTCTCGGCGCTGCGCTTTTTAGCGTCCATGTTGACGTTGACCGTTACGTCGGGCTGAACCTCGCCGCCGATTCCCTTTTGCGCCAGCACGTTCTCGAACGAGAGATCGCGCACGAATTGCGTCAGGATCTGCATCTTTACTTGGGGCGCTTGCTCTTTGGGGGCCGCGCCGTTTCCGGCTTGTGCTGCGCCTGTGTCCTCATCTGCCATGGTCGTCTCCTGCTGAATGTGGTGCTCTTAAACTCGCTGGCTCATCTATCGCGTTTCAGGACGGGCCTCAATGCTTTGTCCATCCCGAGTCTCCGGATGGCGCGTCCTGATTCGGAGTCACATCCTGAAAATCGCCCTCAATCGTGCCGGGCCCCGGCGGGGGGCGTCTACTGTGAGGGCCAGAGGGGCCTGTTGGGCCTGTCTGAAAGCCCTGCACATGAATTCGCTTACGCAGGTATAGAAAGGCCGCGCGCCGAAAGGGCGGGGTCAGAAGCGCAAATCCCACCGCATCGGTAAAAAACCCCGGCGTTAAAAGCAAAACCCCCGCAACGAGGATCATCGCCCCATGGGCCAGCGGCTCGGTCGGGTCGCGAAGCTCTGAAAAGGACTCGCGCAGCGCCATTATCGCCATAGCCCCTTGGGTTCTCACAAGCCATGTTCCGATCAGCGCGGTCACAAGAACGATCGCCAGCGTCGGCCACAGACCAAGCCACCCGCCCACCTGAATAAACAGGCCGATTTCAATGAGCGGGACCGCAATAAAGGCCAAGAGGAGCCACATAGTCGCATATCCTTCTGTTTTTAGGGGCCAAGGTGGACTTGGACCTCATGCTCACCTACATAAGGTCGGAACGCGGAGCTTTCCAAGTCTTGCCCAGAATGAGGTGACCATGAACACGGCCATTATACAGCTTCTTGTCCTTGCCGGCATCGCTGTTTTCCTGATCTTGCGCCTGCGCAGCGTGCTTGGCACCCGCGGAGGCTTTGAGGCGCCCCCAGCGCCGATGGAAGGCGCATCTTCGCGCCGTAATCCCGGCTTTGAAGTGATCGAGGGCGGCCCCGATCATGATATCATCGACCATGTGCCAGAAGATAGCGAAGCCGCTGTGGCCTTGGCCGAGATGAAGCGCGCCGAGCCGTCTTTTGCTGTTGGTGAATTCTTGTCAGGCGCACGCGGTGCCTATGAGATGATCCTGATGGGCTTTGAGAATGGTGATATGGAACAGATCCGCCCGTTACTTGGCGACGATGTTGCCGAAACCTTCGACGATGTCATCAAAATGCGCAAAGATCAGGGCCTGACCATTGAGGCAGAGTTCCTTGGTGTGCGCGAGGTGACCCTGCATGATGCGAGCTTTGTCAGCGAGACAGGCGAGGCCAATGTCGTCGTGAAGTTCGTCGGTGAGCTGACATCCGTTGTCTACAATGCCAAGGGCGACCTTGTCGAAGGCGAGGCCGGCAAATCCAAGCGCCAGAAAGACATTTGGACGTTTGAGCGCATGATGGGCTCCGACGATCCCAACTGGCGTCTCGTCGCTACGGGCGAATGATCCGGGCGGCTCTGACCGCCCTTATATTGGCGCTGCCCCTACCGGGCGGCGCCTTCGCGTCCGAGACTACATATGAAATTCTAAGCTTTTCCGACCTTGACGGATGGGAAGAGGATGACCATTCCCAAGCGTTGGCCACGTTTTTAGAAACTTGCCCGGATATGCGCGATCCTGATTGGCTGTCGCTTTGTGCATTGGCCCAGCAGGGACCGGACGCGAAGGGATTTTTCCAGCTTTTCTTCCGCCCCATCATGATCACGGATGGACGGCCCGCCCTCTTCACCGGGTATTTCGAGCCCGAGCTGACCGGCTCCCTGCAACCTTCCGCGCGCTATCGTTATCCGCTTTACCGCGAGCCGCCCGAGGCCAAGCAGATCAACCCATGGCTCACCCGCCGCGAGATCGAGACCGGGGATGCCATGCGGGGGCGGGGTCTCGAGATCGTCTGGGTGGATGATCCGGTCGAGAAATTTTTCCTCCAAATTCAGGGCTCGGGCCGCGTGCGCTTACCCGATGGTCAGATGATTCGCGTAGGTTTCGGTGGCTCAAACGGTCATAATTACCGCTCGGTCGGTGCATAATTGGTGCGGCGCGGCGTGTATCAGCCCCATCAGGTCAGCGCGCAGGTGATCCAGAATTGGGTCCGGCGCAACCCGGTCGAAGGGGCGGCGCTTTTGCAGACAAACGATTCGTATGTGTTTTTCCGCCGCGTTGATCAGGTGCCTGCCGAAAAGGGGCCACTGGGTGCGATGAACCGCTCCATCACTACGGGACGCTCGATTGCGGTGGACCCCGCCTATGTCACGCTGGGTGCGCCGGTGTGGGTGGAGAAGGGTGGAAACGGGCCGATCAGGCGGCTGATGATCGCGCAGGACACAGGCTCTGCCATCAAGGGCGCGCAGCGGGGTGATCTGTTCATGGGCACTGGGGATCAGGCGGGGCGAATTGCGCGCCGTTTGCGTGATCCGGGCCGGATGGTTGTTTTGATGCCGATCCAGCGCGCCTATGCGCTAGCGCCGGAGGCGCTGACATGATTTTGCCTGTGCCGGAGGCGTTGAAATGAAGGCCCTCATGCTGGAGGCGCTGAAATGAGCCGTCGCCGGGTGCGACCAGAGGAGCTTGACCTCTGGAGACAGGTTGCGCGCACCGCAGAGCCTTTGATGCCCCGGACCGTCAAGGAAAAGCCCGCCGAGCGCTTCGCGCCCAAAGCCCAACCTGTTGCGCCCGCACCCAAAAAGCCCCTACCCCTGCCTGCTTTCAAAGTTGGTGAGCGCGCCCAGAGCCGTGACACCCTGCCCGGCCTCACAGATTATCACACCCCCGCCCCGCCCACGATGGACCGCAAGGCGTTTGGCAAGCTCAAGCGCGGCAAGATGCAGCCGGAGGCACGGATCGACCTGCACGGTATGACCGTGGACCGCGCGCATAATGCGCTGAGTGGCTTCGTCATGCGCGCCCATGGGCAGGGCAAGCGCCTGATCCTCGTGATCACGGGCAAGGGCAAACGCGCCGATGATAGCGGACCGATCCCCGTCCGGCAGGGCGTGTTGCGCCATAACGTGCCCCATTGGCTCAGCCTGCCGCCGCTGTCGCAGATGGTGATGCAGGTGAGCGAAGCGCATGGCAAACATGGCGGCGGCGGCGCCTATTACGTCTATCTACGTCGCCCGCGATAGGCGTGGTGCGGCGCGCCGGATGCCGATTGTCATCATCACGGTTGAGAAAACGAAAAACCCGGCAACGGCGATATATTGCGCCTCGATCCCCACGCCCATGTCGATCCCCAGCCCCGTGATCCCCGGCCCGATGGCCGATCCAAACACCATCACTGCGGCCGCCATTGCCTTTATGGACCCGATATAGCGGGTGCCGTAAAACTCGGCCCAGAAGGCGGCGGGCAGGGTCGTATTCACCCCGGTGTTGAGCCCCAGAAAGAGAAACCCGATGGTCAGCCCCAAAGGCGTCTCGGCCAGCGCGAAAGCAAGGAAGGCCACGACCATCGGCAATTGCATGAACGGGATGAGCCGCGCAGTGCCCAATTTATCCAAAGCCCAGCCGCTCAGCACCATCGCGGCGATGCTGACCCCGGTGTAGAAGGGGAAAAAGGCGACAAGCTCGATATGGCTCACGGATTTCACCTCGGCGAAATGCACCTGGTGAAAGAAGAACGCAGTGTTGAAAGCCGAGGGGCCGAGAAGCGCCGGGATCATGAACCAAAAAAGCCAATGGCGCAGCGTCTCGTTGCGGGTCCAGTGGCGCAGCTCCATGCCAAAGGCTTGATTCGAGCCGGCAAGCGATTGCGGCGTACGCTCCTCACGCAGCAAGAGCATCAGGACTGGGATTCCAAGTGCGGCGATCACGCCCGCGACCACCCACAAGATGCGCCAGTCGATTGTGATCATCAGCGTGACGAAGATCAGCGGCAAAAGCGCCTCACCTGCGGCAAAGCCCAGAGTGGCCACTGAAAGTGCCCGCCCCCGCGTGGCGATGAACCAGCGCGACATGGCAACGACGGCGATATGGCTGCTCATGCCCTGGCCCGTGAAGCGCAGCGCGAAGATCACCAGCGGCAAAAGCCACCAGACCGGGTTAAGCGCCATGAAGAGGCACGCCGCCAGAAGCATTGCGAGGATGATCGCGCCGAGGCCCCGCACGCGGAACCGATCCGTCAGCCCACCCGCCCAGACCATCACGATAGCCGAGGCCGTGGTGCCAAGCGCGTAGATACCGCCCCATTGGCCGTGGCTGAGCCCGAACCCCTCGCGGATTTCGCCCGCGAAGATGGAGATGAAGAACGTCTGCCCAAAGCTGCTGAGGAATGTCAGGAGAACCCCGGCAGAGAGCCAGCGCGCATTGTCGCGAAGAAAGCCAAGCGTGTTCATCGCCCTTTGGTGGCGCGAATTCTGGCTGAAGGGAAGGGGCAAAAATGCGCGTGACCCGGCGGGGCGCCTATGGCGCACAGTGCTTGATTTGCGCTCAGGGCCGCGCGGGCCATGGTGCTATTCGCAGATGACTGGTGCAAAAATCAGAGCACGTAACGGCTCAGATCCGTGGATTTGGCCAGCTCACCGAGGTTTTTGTCCACGAAACCCGCGTCCACCGTGACCGACTGGCCCGCGCGGTCGGGCGCATGGAAACTCAGCTCCTCGAACACGCGCTCCATCACCGTATAGAGGCGGCGCGCGCCGATATTCTCGACCGATTGGTTCACCTCGGCAGCGATCTTGGCGAGGGCTTTGATACCGTCCTCGGTAAAATCGACCGTGACCTGTTCTGTGCCCATCAGGGCGGTGTATTGCAGGGTCAGGGCGTTGTCCGTCTCGGTCAGGATGCGCACGAAATCCTCTTCGGTGAGGGGACGCAGCTCCACCCGTATCGGCAGGCGGCCCTGCAATTCGGGCAGCAGGTCCGAGGGTTTGGAGATGTGGAACGCGCCCGATGCAATGAAGAGGATGTGGTCGGTCTTGACCGCGCCATGCTTGGTGCTGACCGATGTGCCTTCGATCAGGGGCAGGAGATCCCGCTGCACGCCTTCGCGGCTCACATCACCGCCGCGTGCATCCTGCCGCGCGCAGACCTTGTCGATTTCGTCGAGGAACACGATGCCGTTCTGCTCCACTGCCTCAAGGGCGGCGCGGGTAACAGTCTCGTCGTCCAGAAGCTTGTCCGCCTCCTCCCCGATCAGCACCTCATAGCTCTCGGAGACCTTCATCTTGCGCCGCACGGTGCGCCCGCCGAAGGCTTTTCCGAAAATATCGCCAAGGTTCATCATGCCCATCTGCCCGCCGGGCTGTCCGGGGATGTCCATGCCTCCCATCGGGTTCGACGTGTCGGCCACATCAAGCTCGATGACCGTATCATCCAGCTCCCCGCTTTTGAGTTTCTTGCGGAAAAGATCTCGGGTGCCTTCGCGTGCATCCTCGCCTGCGATGGCGGTAATGACGCGCTCTTCTGCAGCGGTGTGGGCGGCGGCCTTGACGTCGTCGCGCATCTGTTCGCGGATCATGGCGATGGCGCTGTCCACCAGATCGCGGATGATCTGCTCCACATCGCGGCCGACATAGCCCACTTCGGTGAACTTCGTGGCCTCCACCTTGATGAAAGGTGCACGGGCCAGTTTGGCGAGGCGGCGGGAGATTTCGGTTTTGCCCACACCGGTGGGGCCAATCATCAGGATATTCTTCGGGTAGACCTCGTCGCGCAGGTCATCGCTGAGCTGCTTGCGGCGCCAGCGGTTGCGCAGGGCGACGGCTACAGCGCGTTTCGCGTCGCTCTGGCCGATGATGAAACGATCCAGCTCGGAGACGATCTCGCGGGGGGTCAGGTCAGACATTTTGGGCTCCGTTGCGCAGTGTTAGGGTCGAATTCAGGGCTTGGCCATGATCTCTTCGACCGTGAGCTTGCCATTGGTGTAGACGCAAATATCGGCGGCGATGGCCATGGCGGCGCGGGCCACCTCCTCGGCGTTGCGATCCGTTTCCAACAGCCCCCGCGCGGCGGCGAGTGCATAGTTCCCACCGGATCCGATGGCGGCCACATCATGCTCTGGCTCAAGCACGTCGCCCGCGCCCGTGATCACGAAGAGCTCCGTGCCATCGGTCACGATCAGCATCGCTTCCAGCTTTTGCAGGTATTTATCCGTGCGCCAGTCTTTGGCGAGATCGACGCTCGCGCGCTGCAGCTGTCCGGGCGTGGCCTCAAGCTTGGCCTCCAGCCGCTCCAGTAGGGTGAACGCATCGGCGGTGGAGCCTGCGAAGCCTGCCACTACGTCAAACCCACCGGGGCTGAGGCGACGGACTTTGCGCGCGGTGCCTTTGATGACCGTTTGGCCAAGGCTCACCTGACCATCGCCCGCCACCACAACGCGCCCGCCTTTGCGCACGCCGATGATGGTGGTGCCGTGCCATCCGGGGAAGCTATTTTGATCCATCACGTTCTCCTCGCTCTTGGTTCATATATGCGGTCGAGGCGGGCCGAGCGCAACCAGATGCAAAAAGGGCGCCCCGAGGGACGCCCTGAAATTTGTAAGTTTGAAACGGCTCAGAGCGCGTCTTCGATCCAGCTTTGCAGCGCCGCCTTGGGGGCCGCACCGGAGCGGTTCGAGACCACTTCGCCGTTCTTGAAGATGAAGAGCGCGGGAATGCCGCGCACGCCCATGGCGACGGCGGAGTTTGGGTTGCTGTCCACGTCGATCTTGGCGATTTTCACCTTGCCGCCCATTTCCGCCGAAAGCTCTTCCAGAGCCGGGCCGATCTGCTTGCAGGGGCCGCACCATTCGGCCCAGAAATCCACCACGACGGGGATATCGGAATTCTTCACTTCGGCGTCGAAAGTCTCATCGGTGACGGCAACGGTGGCCATGATTTTCACTCCTCAAGGGGTTCGTGTTTCAGGGGCCGAACCTAGGTAGGGCGCGCACGAAGGTCAAGATATCTGGGTGCGGTCTAGGGCATCTGTCACAAGATCGTGTGGCAACACCATCAGATCGGCGGTGCGGGTCCACAAGATCGCCGTTTCGATTCCGTGGCTTGGGTAGATCTGCGCGAGGGCTGCGGCATAGGCCCCCATCTGCCGCAAAATCCCCTCGGGACAGGCCTCTGGCGTAACGGGCACCTCGGCGTTGGTTTTGAAATCGACGATTCGGACCGTGGTTTCGGTGATTATGAGCCGGTCGATGATGCCGTGCAGCCGCCCTTGGAGTAGGGGGGCCGTCACCGGAACCTCGGCCAATGTGCCGGGCGCAAAAAGGGGCGCGAGGGCTGGGGATTTCAGAACGCGGGCGGCCTCGTCCAGAAGGCCCCGTAGGTCTGAGGCGTCTGCCGCGTCAGGGCCGCGCAGGAAAAGGCGCTGGGCGATGTCGGGCCAATCTGCCTCGTGCTCGGTCGGCAGAACTTCCAAGAGCAGGTGGATCTGCCTGCCGCGCCGTTTGGCCGTGTCTTCGTCCAGACCCGCATCACCGGGAAGTGCCTTGGCCCCGCCAAGCTCAGAAGGGGTGATCGCATCAGGTGGGGCAGGTGGCAGGGTGGCGGGCCGACTAAAACAGGCGGGAAGGGTTTGGGGCGGTTTGGGCAGCTCGGGACCGTTGTCAGTCTCTGTTGCGGCCCAATCTCCATATTCCACGCGCAAGCCGTCGGCACCGTCAAAGACCATCGGCACGGCGCCCGCACGCTGCGCGCCCGCCTCGATCTTCTCGAACCAGCCCGCGCCGCTGCCCTTTTGCGGCTTCATGCAGGCCGCGATCAGCCATGTCTCCGCCCGTGTCATCGCCACGTAGAGAAGCCGGTCTTCCTCCGCCGCCTCGCGCGCTCGCTCATCGGCGAGGGTATCGGTGAGTGCGTGAGGAACCTCCTGCGCGCGTGGGCGCCAGAGCGGAAGATCCCCGCCGCTCAAAATCTGCCCGCGCCTTTTTTGCACCCGCTCGGCGGTGTCGGGCAGAATGACAATGGGTGCCTCCAGCCCCTTGGCGCCGTGCACTGTCATTACGCGGATGCGGTCCCCGGCGCTGTCCATCTGGCGCTTGATCGTCAGATCGTCGGTCTCCATCCATGTCAAAAAACCCGTCAGGCTGTCGACCGAGCGCCGCTCATAGGCCAGCGCCTGCGACAGAAGCGCGTCGATGCCATCCTCCGCCTCGCTCCCCAGCCGGCCGAGCAGTTTGCGCCGCCCGTCATGGCGCGTGAGAATGCGCTCGATCAGCTCATAAGGCCTGAGGAAATCCGCCTGCCCCAGAAGGTCGCGCAACACGCGCAGCGTCTCGGGAAACTCCGCCGCCCGGTCGCGCAACGCGGGCCAGAGAAATTTCTGCGTGCGCGTGTGGGCCAGATCATAGAGCGCCGCCTCGTCCCAGCCAAAGAGCGGCGAGCGCAGCGCCGTGCCCAGCGACAGATCATCCTCCGGGGTGGCCAGAAAGCTCAGAAGCGCGGCCAGATCCTTGACCGCCAACTCCCCTGCAACCTTGAGCCGGTCGGCCCCCGCGATGGGCAGGTTGACGGCCTTGCAAGCGCGAATGATCTCATGAAAAATCTCGGACCGGCGCTGCACGAGGATCAGGAAATCCCCCGGCTGCACCGGGCGCATCGTGCCTTCGCCATTCGGAATGACCTGCGCACTGTCGATCATGGAGCGGATGTTCTCCGCCACGCGCTCGGCCAGAAGAACAGCGGGATCATTGGGGGCGGTCACGTCCACGGGCGCGTGCCAGGGCGGGTCGTCCTCCGCCTCTGCAGGGTCGGCAATTGGCCAGATATCGACGCGCCCGGGCAGGTCGGATTTGAACGCCATATGGCTCTGATCAGGCGTAAAACCGCTATCATCGCGCCCATCAAACGTGGCATCAACCACGCTCAGGATCGCGGCGGAGGATCTGAAGGAATGCTCCAATTGCTGGCTTTGCAGGGGTGTGCCCGCGTTTTCCAGCCGCTCGGCAAAGTCGCGCTGCATGCGGTCAAACTCACGCGGATCTGCGCCCTGAAAAGAATAGATGGATTGCTTTTTATCGCCCACGACGAAGATCGTGCGGGCCACGTCCCGCGCGCCTTGCCCGCTGGTGAATTCCTGCGCCAGACGGTCGATCACCTGCCATTGGGTCGGGCTGGTATCTTGCGCCTCGTCCACGAGGATATGGTCGATCCCGCCATCAAGGCGATAGAGCACCCAAGCCGCCACATCCGACCGCGTCAGAAGGGCCTTTGCGCGCAGGATCAGATCGTCGAAGTCGAGCCAGCCATGGGCCTCTTTGGCGGCTGCATAGGCGGGCAGGAACACTTGGGCGAACCGGTGCAGCGCCTTGGTCTGCGCCAACGCCTTAAGCGCGAGGCGCGTGGGCCGCGCGGCCTCGACCCGTAGGATAAGGGCGTTGAGCGCGGCCAGCATGTCAGTAATTTTTTCGCGCGTAGGTTTGCTGGGAAAGGCGTCGATTTTGCCGGTAAAGGGTTCTTTTGCGCCCGCACCTGTCAGCAAAACACCCTCCAGAATGGGGAGAGCAGCCAAGCCAGGCGTGGCGATTTTGGAAAGCCGTTTGCCTGCCTTTTGATCTTGAACGCCACCACCTTTCAGATGACTGCAAAGGTCTGCGATGATGGACATTTCGCCGCCCAGAAAGACCTCATTCAGAAGCCGTGCCTCGGTCATGTCCGGCATCAGCCCCACGGCCCGCGCTAGCCCCGCATCGGTGCGCGGCCTGTCGAAATCGGGCGCGCGACTGGCGATGTCGCGGGTCAGATCGTCCAGCGTCTCGCCAGTATAGATTTCGGCCAGATCATAGAGCACGCCAGCACCGGGCCCAGCAGCGATCTGCTCGATGATCTCGGCGCGCAGTAGGGTGGAGGTCCGCTCCTCCATCTCGACAAAATGGGGGCTCACGCCGGCCTCCAGTGGAAACCGTCTGAGCAGCGCCGCACAGAACGAGTGGATCGTCTGAATTTTCAGCCCGCCTGGCGCTTCGATCGCGCGGGCAAAGAGCCTGCGCGCGGCGCGCAACGCCTCAGCGTCCAGAACGGTCTCGATGCCAAGCGCGCGTAACTCATCGCTCAGCGTCTCGTCGCTCAGCATCGCCCATGCGCCAAGCCGCGCAAAAAGTCGGTTCTGCATCTCGCTGGCGGCGGCCTTGGTGTAGGTCAGACAGAGCACGTTTTGCGGCTGCACCTGATCGAGCAAAAGCCGCGCCACCCGGTCGGTCAGCACCTTGGTCTTGCCGGACCCCGCATTGGCCAAAAGCCATGTGGAGCGGTCGGGGCGGGCGGCGTCGATCTGCCGCTGGGTGGCTGTGTCGGGGGCGGTCATAGCGGCAATTTCAACGGAGCATCGGTGATATCCCACTCGCCAAACCGCGACAGGCCATCGTAATCGCTGATATCCTTTTTGGACTTGAGCGTGCGTCTTGCGGTGTAACCGAGCCTGATATCGCGGTAGGCCGTGATCAATTCCCGTAGCTCCGCCCATGTCTGCGCAGGGGGCACATCCTCCAGCGGCGCAGGCATTTCCGCCGGTGTGCTCCCCAGCCCGATATAGAGCGCGCGGGCCACCTTGGCAGGCGCAAGCTCGCCGAAGCCACCGGCCTCGGCAATGGCGGCCTCCAGGAGAAGTTGTTTGTCGAAAACTTCCTGTTCCTTCTTGCTGGGCGGCGTGCCGGTCTTGTAGTCAAAAATATGGAGAGTCCCGTTCGCATCGAGGTCAATCCGGTCCGCATTCGCCACCAAGGTAAAGCCCAGATCAGCCATCTCGGCGGCCCCTTTGGCCTCAAACTCGGTAGGGGTGGCGAGCGCGCGGCGGGCCTCTTCGGTCTCGATAAACCACTCGGCCACACGTGCAAGGCGTGCCAGCCACATCGCGCGCGCCTCGGCCCAAGGGACATGCTCCTCCAGCATGATGCGGGCTTTTGCGATCAAGGCCTCAGGGGTGAGTTGGGCCGGATCAGAGACTGAGTCCCGGATGAAATCCTCCAGAACCTTGTGCAGAACGATCCCCCGCAAGAGGGCATCGGGTGCCTGCATCAATGGGTTGAGCGGGCGCAGCCGCAGCGTGTGTTTGCCGTAGATCGCGTAAGGGTCACGGATGAGGCGCTTGATCTCTGTCACGCTCAGCCGATTGGGCCGCGCGGCAAGAGGCGGGCAGGGTGCGGGCCGCAGGGCGGGCGGCATATGCTCTGGGGTCTCCAAGAGGGTGGCCTTGTCCAGCCACGCCTGCCCCCGCGCGCGCATTTGGAGCCGCGCGCGCTTGCCACCTTGTTCGGGCAGCCCATCGAGCAGGTTCTGAAGCCGGTTGACCCAGCGCGACACCACCGTTTCGGCCTCATCCGAGCGGATGGAGCGTGTGATCCAGACCTCCCTTGCGCAGGCTGCTTGTTGAAAATCATGCGCGGCGAGTCCAATGCGCCGTTCGGGCAGCAACAGCCCGGCGCGGTGGCGCAGTTCGCGGTTCAGCCAAGGATCAGGGCTGGGCGCTGCGGGCCATGTGCCCTCGTTCAGCCCTGCGAGGATCAGGAGATCGGCTCCCTGCACCCGCGCTTCAAGTGTGCCCCAGATCAGGATGTTGGGATGCGCATCTTCCGTGCCGCGCGCCTCGCCCTTGGCCAAAAGGGCAGCGACGAGCGTGCCGTAATCTGCAGCCGTCATCATGCCGCCATGTGTGGCCTCAGCGCTCAGGTTATCCATCACGGCCCGCGTTTTGCGCCCTGCATCCTTGGCCCAAAGCTCCGCCGCGTCCGCGCTTGCGCTGCCCGCGGCAATCGCCTCAGCTCGCGCGATATGGGTGTCAATCTGCCATGTTAGAGACTGCTCTGCCTCAATCTCTTGCCCGCAGACCTTAGTGGCGATCCAAGCGGCCCAGCGTTCAGCCATCGTGTGCTTTTCACCAGCAGCCCATGTAATCAGATCTTCTGCCTCAGGGTAGGGAGGGCCGTGCCGCCTTAGGTGAAGCTCAAGCGCGCGGGTCAGCAGAAGGTGTTCGCCCCGATCCGCGCCTGTATGGGTGAGCGGGTGTTTCAGCAGCGTCAGCAGATCGGCCGCGGTCAGCCGCGTGCGGCCAAGCTCGGCCACATGGCGCAGGAAGCGGCCGGGGGGCGAGAGATGCAGGGGCGTGCCCGCGCTGTCATCTGGGATGATCCCCCAGCGGTCCAGCGCGGCTGAGACCTGCCGTGTCAGGCCGCGATCCGGGGTGATCAGTGCGGCGGTGATCCCGTCCTCTGCGGCCTGGCGCAGGCGCATCGCGATGGCCACGGCCTCGGCCCGCTGGCTTGGGGCCTCCAGAAGGGTCACGCCCTCCATCGCCGACTCCAGATTGGGCAGGTTCGGCCCCTCGCTCAGCCATTGGTCGGTGATCGGGGCGGGGCGCAGGGCAAGCGACAGGACCTTGGCGCGCGCAGCACTCGGTGCGGGTGTTGGTGTCCATTCAGCCACCTGCGTAATCCCCAACGCGCCTCGCAGCTGAGCAAAGCGATATTGCGGATGATCCTCCGAAAGCATCGCATCGCCCAAAGAGCCCCATACGTGGTCGGGCATATCGAAATCGTAGCCTGGCAGAATCACTGCCCCTTGCGGCAATTGCGCCACCGCCTGCATCAAAAGCTGTGTGGCGCCTCGCGACCCTGTGGAGCCTGCGAGGATCACCGGGTGCTCTGGCGGTGCGCTCTGCCACGCGGCGACGCGCTCTTCGATCACGCGGCGCTGGCGGGCTTCATGTCCGGGCGCGTCCTTGGCGGCGCTGAAATGTTGCACGATGCCGAGAAAGGCGCGGATACGCTCCCAATGGCCAGATTGGTCTGTGATATCGAGCCGGTCGAGCGCCGAAGGCTCCACCCCCTCGCCTTGCATCTCGTCCATCAGTGTCGCGAGGCTATCCGCCAGATCATAGAGCGCCGCGCGGGGCGCGAGACCCGGCTGGTTGTCGAGAAGGCGCGCGATCAGCTGGATCAACTCAAGCTGTTGGCGCAAGGCGGGCACGGGGGGCGGAATGTGGGCGGCACCCCATTCCGTGCCCAGATCCGACAGGAGGCGGATACGCGGCAAAAGACGCGGCGGGCCTGTATCGAAAAGCGCACGTATGCGCCGTGCCATCCGGCGGGTGTTCACGATCAGCTCGACCCTTGCCCAAGCCTCAGCTGGCTGGCCCGAAAGGCGTTCCTCAAGCCCCGCGATAAGCTCCTTGGGGAAATCCGCGCCCGGAGGCAGGCCGAAAACGCGGGGGGAGGCACTTGGCTCAAACATGGCGCGCCAACATATCCTCGGCCAGCGTGATGCCGCCGGGATGGCCCACATCGCACCACGCGCCGGGATAGGTGCAGCCATGGAGCGTGCCGCGCGTGAGCAGAATGTCCCATACGGCGTTCATGGAAAAGACCCGATCAGGGATGCCGTCCAGCACCTCGGGGCGGATAAGCTGCGCACCTGAGTAGACGAGGCCCGGCCCACGTCTGAACCGCCCGTCCGCCAAGGTGAAATCCCCGGCACCTGCATGGCCGATCGCCTGCGCGGGTGGCAGACAGAGCAAAAGTGCATCCATCTGCGGCTCCCACATCTCGGCGAGCAGGGTCAGGGGGTTCGGCCTGGACCAGATCGCATCTGTGTTGAGGGTAAAGACTGGTCCCGCCCCAAGGCTGGCGCGTGCGGCCTTGAGCCCGCCGCCGGTGTCCAAAATGTCAGGTTTCTCGTGCAGGACCTTAACGTCCTGCCTCGCCAGATGTGCCGTGATCTGCTCGGCCTTGTAATGGGCGTTTACAACGATCTTGGGCGCTTTGGCGGCCCGTGCCAGATCCAGTGCATGATCCAGAAGCGCGCGCCCTCCCACCTCGATCAGCGGTTTGGGGCGCTCCGCCGTCAGCGTGCCCATGCGGGTGCCGAAACCTGCGGCAAAGAGCATCACGGGGTAGGGCATGTGCCGCTCCGCGATGTGATGCTTGCGAGGAAATCGGGTGTAGGCTCGGGCAGGTGTTCCGCGATCAACGGGCGCAAGTCGGCCAGTGCAGGATGGGCCAGATCACGCTGAAGCAAGGCCCAGACGCGGGGGATGAGACCCGCGTAATGCGCTTTTCCATCGCGCAGGCAGAGACGGGCGAACACGCCAATGATGCGCAGGTTTCGCTGTGCGCCCAGCACGTGGTAGGCGGAATCGAAGCGCGCGGGGTCAAGCCTGGTCAGCGACAGGTAATGTGTGATCATTGCGGCTTCGGTCTCTGGTGGCACATCGCGGCGTGCGTCCTGAAGGAGTGACACGAGATCATAGGCGCGGTGTCCCGCCATCGCATCCTGAAAATCCAGCAGCCCCACCCGTGCAACGCCCGCGCGTTCTGGTAGCCAGAGCAGGTTTTCCGCGTGATAATCGCGTTGAATCAGGACATCAGCCTCGGGCGCATGCCGCATCATTAGGCGCGCCATTACATCTCTCGCGGTTTGGCGCTCAGGGCTTTGCGGCACGCCTGCATACCAATCAAAAGCGAGGGCGGCGAGGGCGGCCATCATCGCGGGACTGTATGTAGGCAAGGCGTCCGGTGGCGGAGTGGCATGTAGATGGGCAAGCGCTGCGACAGCAGCAGTGTAGAGCGCGCCCTCATGCTCAGGCATGCGCGCCAGAACGCGGGCGTAAAGATCATCGCCCAAATCTTCGAGAAGCAAGAACCCTTGCACGCGATCTTGCGCCAAAATTCGTGGCGCGCTGAGCCCAACGCTGGCTAGATGCTCTGCAATGGTGATGAACGGCACAACATCCTCGCCACGTTCAGGCGGCGCGTCCATCAGAACGGCGCTTTGGTCGTCCATATGCAGCCGTAGGTAACGCCGGTTGGATGCATCTCCGGCGAGAGGCGCCCAATCGGCGGTGGCCCAGTCGGTTTGCGCTACAAAAGCATGGGCCAGTTCGGTTCGGTCAGTCATGCGACAAGCCCCTCCAGCGCCACGTCCCATTTGGGATCGGACCAGTGCAAACTGGCCTCCCGTGCGTCCTCATCCGTGCCTTGGGCCAGCCGCATCCAAAGTGCTGTTTCCGGCGCAAGATCCCCGAGCCGGTCGGGCCATTCCACAAGGCACAATTCCGTCTCGAACGCATCGATGAGACCCAGCTCGAACACCTCGGCAGGTCCCGTCAGGCGGTAAAGATCGGCGTGCCATATCTCAAATCCCGGGCCGGGATAGGTCTGCACCAATGTGTAGGTGGGCGAGGGCACATCCTCGGGCGCAGGCAGAAGGCTCTGGATCAGGCAGCGGGCGAAATGCGTTTTTCCCGCGCCGATATCACCTTCCAACGCGATCACATCGCCCGCCCCAAGCCGAGCGGCGATCGCGCGTGCGAAGGCGCATGTGGCCTCTGGGCTGGGAAGGGTGTGGGTGCGGCGCGTGATCTTCATGGATGCGAGGTTACACGCGCTACCGCCGCCTGCAACCACCCATCGCCGCTATGCTGCGGGGGCGGGCACCTGTGTGGGGTTCTGGACCAGATTGTGGCTTAGGAGAATCAACATGCGCGCGCCGCCCGGCAAGACCTCAATCCGCGCATCGATGCTATGGCCGGGCGTGATCTCGGTGCTCTGACATAGGGGCGTTTCAAGCGTTCGCTGGCGCAGGCCTGTTTCAACGCTGGCCCAGAGCTTTGGTGCGTCAAAGCGTGCGCTGCACACACCGAGCAGGTCTGTCACGGACATATCGGCAAAGCTGCTATCGGGATCGATGCCCAAAAGACTGGTGGCCGCGCTGTTGCAGAACGACAGAACATTGTTGGGGCCGATGACCATGACCGCCTCGGGCAAGGTATCGAGCGCGGATTGGCGCAGGTCAAGCTGCGCGCGATAGCGCTGAGCGAGCATCACCTCGGCCGAGATATCCTCAAAGAGAAATGCCACCGCCCCGTCCGGATGAGGCCGCCCCGTCACGCGGTAGGTCACATCATTGGGCAGGGTCCACGTCTCCTGATAAAGACCCCCTTCGGCGGCATCAATCACCTCGTTGATCTGCGCGCGCCATGATGCATAGCTGCGTGGCTCGGGCATGACGTTGCGATTGCGCAGGTTGTCGAAGAAACTCATCAGATCCGGCTGCCCGCTCAGAAAATCCACGGGGAGCGCCGTCAGATCAATCAGCGCAGGATTGAAAAGTGCCAGCTGCCGTTTGCGATCGAACACGGCAAGCCCGATGGTGAGATAGGCAAATGTCTTGGTCAACGTCTGGACGAAATCCTTTTGCACCGATTCGGCGCGTACGATCTTGGTCACATCCGTCGCGTGGTGCAGCACGACCTGCGCGCGCGTGGTGGATTGAATATCATACCATGTCTGGCGCGTGCTGCCCTCATGGGGGACCGCGATCCGGGTGGCTTTGGTCTCGCCCGCTGGGGGCACGCGAACATGCGCCTTAAGGAAGGCCGTGTCGAACACGCGGGCACAGGCACTGTTTTGCCAAAGGATCGCGCCGTCACAGGATGTTTTCCAGATCGGGTTGGGGGCCGCGTCAAACGCCTCGATCAGATCCCCAAGCTCGGCGCGGGCGCAAAGCATGTAGTGCTGAGCGTCCGGGTGATCATGTGGCGGATCGCTCAGGGTGATGCGGGTGGTGCGGCCGGAGCGCGCAAGTATGATATCGCCGCCGTCGTTCGTGCGCGACGTGACCACCATGTCCGTATCATCCCTCAGATCATCCAGACGTGCGGGCAGACCTTTGAACCGTGGTTCCAGCCAGGTCTTGAGGTCGAGCCATTCAAGGCTGGCGTCACGCATGCTTGCGCCCCCGGGCAGGGTGTGCGCGCTGTGATCGAACAAAAGCTCATCTTCAAAGAGGTATACGCAACCCTCGTCCAGAACTTCGGGCGCGTTATGTGGTGGGCGCGCTTTCGGCAACATCACCCCAAGCACCCAGAGCATCGCAAAGGACGCCGCCAGCGCCAAAAGCGCTAGCGCGACCCATGACAAAACAGCCGAAGCGGCCATGCGCGTTCCTTCCCATTATCCTGTCCCACCGTGCAGGGTCGTCAATAATGGTTAACACCGCGTTAATCGGGGCGGACGGGTCTGGGCGGTGTTCAGGCCGTAAAGGGCTGGTTCAGGCCCAGCCCGGCCTCGGTGTCGCCTGCATCAAGCGCGCTGCGTGGCCAGACGACCTCGACAAACGCTCCGGTACGCGGTGACAGGGCGTCATTCGCACGAAAGGAGTCCGAGCCGTTAGCAAAGCTGAGATCGGCCCCGGACCGCTCCAGCAAGGTCTTGGCGATGAATAAGCCGAGGCCCATGCCCTCGTATTCGGGGCGCTGTGGATCGCCCCCTTTGCCACGTCGCCGCATCAGCGGATCACCAATACGCCCCAGCAGATGCGGCGGGTATCCGCGCCCGTTATCCATTATCCTGAGGGTCACGGTCGTATCGGTCCAACTGCTCTCGATCCAGACCGTGTCGCGCGCGAAATCCACGCCGTTCTGGATCAGGTTTCGCAGGCCGTGGATCACCTCGGGGCGGCGCGGGATATTGGGCTGATCAAAGATCGATCCACCCCCCACGCCGTGATCGAAATGCACCGATTTGCCGCGGCCCATATGGGGTTCCGCGGCCTCTTCGACCACCGCTGTGAGCGGTGCGCTCCGGAGGTGGATGTCGTTCTTGCCAGCCCGCCCCATGGAACGCAGGATATCTCGGCACCGATCCGCCTGTTCGCGGATCAAAAGAGCGTCCTCGCGCAGATCGCTGCCCTCCTCCAGCTCATCGGCAAGCTCGGAACTGGCCAGTTTGATCGTGGCCAGAGGCGTGCCAAGCTCATGCGCCGCCGCTGCCACCACCCCGCCCAGATCGGTCAGCTTTTGCTCGCGGGCCAAGGCCATTTGCGTCGCCTGAAGCGCGTCGGACATGGCGCGAATTTCGGACACGACCCAGCGTGAATAGACCCCGAGAAACACAATCGCGATGGTGATCGCCACCCAATTACCAAAAAGGAAAATATCCGGCATCTCCAGAATGAATCCCTGATCCGTCCTGAGCGGTAGATGGAATTCAACCAGCGCCGAGACAATCGCGATCGCCGTAAGGCCCAAAAGCACCGTGGAGCGCGGGGACAGCGCCGAGGCCGAGACAATCACCGGCCCGACAATCAGCACCGAAAACGGATTGTGCAGCCCGCCCGTGAGATAGAGCATCAACCCCAGCTGAAGCATGTCGAAGAAGACCACGAGCAGGTTTTCCGTCTCGCTCAGCCGTTTGTTTTCGGGGAAAACGAAAGTGGCCACGAGGTTGCTCACCACAGACACGCCGATGACGAGATAGAGAAGTTCCATTTCAAGGCTGAGATCGTAATACCGCTCGGCGATGATCATCGCGGCGATCTGCCCAAAGACGGCCCACCAGCGCAAAAGGATCAGCGTGCGCAGCCTGATCCATGTCCCGCCATGGCGCGGGGTGATGCGGACGGATGAATTATTTGTCATCTGCGTGGTTTCGTCTCGTTGTTGTGGCCCGGTAATGGCATAAACCTGACAGAGAAACTGCATATTGCCCAGCCGCAGGGAGACCCATTGCCATGAGCCGCACATTTGCCGTCGCCGCCACCCTCGCCGTGATCGCCCTTTTGGGGGCAAGCTATTACCTGACCACGGGTAAGAGTAGTGGAGAGTTCGCACAGTGCAAGCAAGGCAGCGTGGCGGGTGGGGCAAGCGCCATTGGTGGGCCCTTCACCCTCGTCAATGGTGCGGGTGAGACTGTGACCAGCGAAGAGGTGCTGACCAAGCCCTCCCTGATCTATTTCGGTTATACGTTCTGTCCGGATGTGTGCCCGCTGGACGTGGCGCGCAATGCCGTGGCGGTTGAGATTTTGGAGGAAGAGGGGATCGAGGTGCAGCCCGTCTTTATCTCCATCGACCCCGAGCGCGACACACCCGAAGTGGTCGCCGATTTCGTGGCAGCACAGCACCCCGCTATGGTGGGTCTGACCGGGTCGCCCGAGCAGGTGAAAGCGGCAAGCCAAGCCTATCGCACCTTCTATTCAAAACAGCCCGCCGCCCCGGGGGAGGAGGCGTATTACCTCGTGGATCACACGACTTTTACCTACCTTACCCTGCCGGAGCGTGGATTTGTCGAATTCTTCCGCCGTGACCTGGGACCAGAGGCGATGGCCGAACAGGTCGCATGTTTCGTAAACGCGAGCTGAGGCGGCGCTGGGCAGTTTGACGCAGGGGATGGCGCGGGCTACACCCACAGGTAACAAACAAGACACAAGGCAGCGCAATGAGCGACACAGGTTACAATATTGGTCCGGATAAATCGCTGCTTTTGGTAGATGATGACGAGCCGTTTCTGCGCCGTCTGGCCAAGGCCATGGAGAAGCGTGGATTTGAAGTGGAGACCGCGGGATCGGTTGCGGGTGGCAAGGCGATCGCTACGGCGCGCCCTCCTGCTTATGCCGTTTGCGATCTGAGGCTTGAGGATGGCAACGGGCTGGATGTGGTCGAAGTGATCCGTGAAAAGCGGCCCGACAGCCGGGTTGTGGTGCTCACGGGTTACGGCGCGATTGCTACGGCGGTGGCGGCGGTGAAGATCGGGGCCACGGATTACCTCTCAAAACCTGCGGATGCGACGGATATCATCAACGCGCTTTTGGCGACGGGGGATGAACTGCCGCCGCCGCCGGAAAATCCGATGAGTGCGGACCGTGTGCGCTGGGAGCATATTCAGAGGGTCTATGAGCTCTGTGATCGCAATGTGAGCGAGACGGCTCGGCGGCTGAACATGCACCGGCGGACATTGCAGCGCATCCTCGCAAAACGCTCACCACGTTAAGAACGCAAGCCGCCTCCGGCGGGGATATTTGGGCCAAGAAAAAGCTTGGATCGTTAAATATCCTAACGTTTGAGGATTTTATCGACGGTGAGACCTGAGGCGAGGGTGACCCCGTCCATACGTCCATAATCCCTGAACCCGCGTGATTGGTAATAGATCAGCCCGCCCTCATTGTCGGCGCGGATGTTGGCGTTGATCCAGACATAGCCCATGGCCTTGGCCGCCTGAGCCGTGGCGGTGAAGAGCGCGGACCCGATGCCGAGGCCCGTGCGACCCACCTGCACGAAAGTGGCGATATCGCACGCCTCGGGCGGGAGGGTGTCCAGCGGCTCGATAAACTGAAACCCGACCAGAGTGCCACCCGCGTCGCGCGCGATATGCCAAGCCGAGCGGGCGGGGGCGAAATCCATCATTTCGGTCATATTGGCGGCGGTAACGGGGTTGGTATGGGCCGTGGTGCCGCCCTCTTTGATGATGGCGTTCAGAAGCTCCGCCATGGGCCCTGCGTCAAAGGCATTGGGTTTGTGGACCGTAATCACGACATGGCCGCCAGCAATTCGGCGGTGCGCGCGGTGTAATCGGCGCGCGCCTGCATAGGCGGGCGCAGGCGCAGCGACAAACCCTCCATCAGCGCGGGATCGGGGTGACCGAAGAACTTGTCGGCCTCCGCACGCTGGAACCCGGCGATCTGGGTGGCTTCCATCCATGCGCTGACCTTATCGGCCTTCTTGATCTGCTTTTTGATCGTCCCGGGGATCGCCGCGGGCAGGCCGAAGCGGATATGGATCGCGGCAGTCAGGCGGCGGTCCAGCTCGTCATAATCTGGTCCCACGGCGGCCTTCACCGGGGAGATCATGTCGCCGATCACATATTCGGGCGCGTCATGCAGAAGGGCGGCGAGGCGCCATTTGGGCGGGGCATTGGGCGCGATGCGGGCAAATATCTGCTCCACCAGCAGCGAATGCTCAGCCACCGAATAGGCGAAATCGCCCAGCGTCTGCCCGTTCCAGCGGGCCACGAAGGCGAGGCCGTGGGCGATATCCTCGATCTCGATATCCACCGGGGTAGGGTCCAGCAGATCCAGCCTGCGGCCCGAGAGCATCTTTTGCCATGCGCGGGGTTTGGCCATGTGCGGGCCTCCTTGGTTGCGCCCAAGGGGTAGCGGATTGAAGCGCGTGCGCCAAGCCGCACCGCACACCCGCGGATCTTGGGCTATTGGCCTAAGTAAAGGAAAGTCTGAAAAACCTGCCGGTTTCCGTGTGATGTGGTAGGCTGCGGGCAT
>CALGEH010000005.1 GCA_937881735.1 uncultured Shimia sp. | reverse complement strand
TGGCAGAGCGCCTTGGCAATCAGCATCCGGCGTTTCATCCCACCTGACAATTCGCGTGTGCGGGCGTTGCGCTTGTCCCAAAGGCTGAGCTGGCGCAGGATTTTCTCGATCAGCGCATCATCGCGCCGTTTGCCGAAAAGACCGCGCGAAAACCGCACGGTGTTGATCACAAGCTCGAACGGCTCCAGCGCGATTTCCTGCGGCACCAGCCCTACCAGCCGCCGCGCGGCGCGGTATCCGGTGATGATGTCATGCCCGCCGATGGACGCGCTACCGCCTGTGGGCGAGGTGATGCCGCAAAGCGCCGAAATGAGTGTGGTCTTGCCCGCGCCATTGGGGCCGAGCAGGGCGAGAATCTCACCCTCGCAGATGCTGAGGTCCACGCCTTTGAGCGCCTCAAACCCACCCGCATAGACCTTGCTCAGGCCCTCCACTTTGACAATCTCGCGCATCGCGCTCTCCCCTGTCGGCTGGGGCGGACCCTAGACCATCGGCGCGCAGGGGCAATCGGGCATTTGGCGAGGGCACGCCCTGCGCGGATGCACAAAGAGGGTGATGTGGTCTTGTCACCCAGCGCAAAACCTCTAGGGTTTGATCAAATTCGCGAGGGACTGGAAGGACTGAAAGGGATGAGCGATCCAGACGTTATCATCATCGGCGCAGGGGCTGCGGGCATCGGCACGGGGCTGGAATGTGCCGCGCGGGGGCTCACTTGCGTGATTCTTGAGGGCGCGGACCGCGTGGGCGGGCGGGCATATACGGCTTCGGGCGGGCTGTCGCGGTCATGGGACTGGGGCTGTCATTGGCTGCATTGCGCGACGGTAAATCCACTGGTGCCGTGGGCGGACAAGCTGGGCACGCGCTATGACACAAAGCCACGCGAGGATTACGCAAGCATTTGGCGTGGAGCATTCCTCGCACCCGACGAGATGGCAAAAGCCCAAGCCAATATAGACGCGTTTTTTGATCGGATTCACAGCGCGGGCAAGGCGGGAAAAGATGTAGCAGTGAGCGAGGTGATGCCCCCTGCGAACACAGAGACTGCCGCCGCGCGCATGATCTTTCAGCTTTTGTCGGGTGATGATCCCGAGGTGGTCTCAGCCGCCGGATATTCCGATTACGACGATGTCGAGGCCGACTGGCCGGTGCTCACAGGCTACGGCGCGCTGATCGCGGCAATGGCCGAAGGGCTGCCCATTCGCCTCGCCACGCCCGTGCGCGCGGTGCGGCACAGGGCGGCGGGTGTCGAGGTGGATACGGATAGCGGCACTTTGAGGGCACGCGCGGCCATCGTGACGGTGTCGGCCAATGTGCTGCAAAGCGGCGCGATTGCGTTCGGCGCGGGACCTGCCGCCGATCTGGTGGCGGATATGGAGACGATCAACTGCGGGTCCTATGAGAAGGTGGCGTTTACCCTGACCGACATGCCAGCAGAGTTTCGCGGCAAGCTGTTCACCTCAATCGACACGGGCCATGACGCAGGCCCGCTGAATTTTCAGATCATCGAGGATGAGGCACCCATGCTGATCAACCATATCGGCGGCACGCCCGCGCGGGAGGTGTCCACTGCTGGACCGGAAGCGATGAAGGATCTGGCCACGCAGCATCTGGTGGCGGCCTTTGGCGCGGATATCACCAGGATCATCACCGGGACAGCCACGACGGGCTGGACGCAGGACCCGTTTATCCTCGGCTCCTATTCCCATGCAGAGCCCGGCTCTGCGCAACTGCGCCGGGACCTCATTTCGCGCGACACGGGCGCAATCGGCTTCGCGGGTGAGGCGTTTTCCCTGAAATGGCAGGCCACGGCCCACGGCGCCTATCAAAGCGGGCGCGATGTGGCGGGGCGCATGGCGGGGGCGCTATCCCTTTGAAAAGGTCCGCTTGATCCAGCCTTTTTTCTCGGCCTCGTGGGCGTCCTCGGTCGCGGCGGCGTCCTCCTCTACGGGGCCCACGATGGCCGTCTCAAGGTTCGAGAAGAACTGATCCGCCATCTTCTTGGCAAACCCGTCCACGATGCGGCTGCCGAGCTGTGCCAGCTTGCCGCCAACCTTGGCCTCTACATCATAGCTGAGAAGCGTGCCGCCGGGGATCTCTTCCAGCCGCACATCGGCCCCGCCTTTGGCAAAGCCCGCGGCTCCGCCCTTGCCCTCACCGGTCAGCGTCAGGCTCTCATGTTCAACCATATCGCTCAACACCACCCGCCCTTTGAACGTGGCTTTGACCGGCCCGACCTTCTGAGTCACCGTGGCCTCGAACCCGTCCTCGGCCGTGCCGGTCACCTCGGTCGCACCGGGCACGCAGTCTCTCAGAACCTCGGGGCTCAGAAGGGCGGCCCATACGGCGGCCCTGTCTGCGGCGATCTCGCGGCTGTCGCTCATTTTCATCGAAGGCTCTCCTTGGTAAGTTTCACCGACACGCTACCCCAACCATGCCCACCGGCCAAGATGCTTAAGACACCTGCCACGCGGTCCAAAGACGTGGTACCGCTAGGCGAAAGAGGGCCCTCACATGAGCACACGCACCAGCAATCCGCGCGCCGGAATCACCTTCATCCTGTTGGGTATGGTTGCAATCTCGGTGAATGACACGCTCATCAAATTCCTCTCCGGCAGCTACCCGCTTCACCAGATGGTCTTCACGCGCTCGGCTATCGGCATCTTCTTTTCAATCGCATTGGTGCAGATGGAGGGCGGCTGGAGCATCCTCAAGACCAGCACACCGGGCCTGCATTTCTTGCGCGCGATGATGCTCGTAATCGCCAATATCTGCTTTTTCCTCGCGCTTGCCTCCTTGAGCATGGCCGAGGTGACATCACTCTTTTTCGCGGCACCTTTGATCATCACGTTGCTGAGTATTCCGTTGCTGGGCGAAAAAGTCGGCCCGCTGCGGCTTGGCGCTGTGATCGTCGGGTTCATAGGGGTGATCATCGTGGCGCAGCCTTGGCAGAGCGCGGGCACACGCGAGGCGCCATTCTACGTCTATATGCTGCCGCTGATCGGGGCGCTGACGTATTCAATCAATCAAATCCTCACGCGCAAATTGGGTGTCACCGCCAAGGCCTCCGCGCTCGCGATCTATGTTCAGGCCAATTTCATCATCGTTTGCATCATCTTCTTTCTGGTTGCGGGCGACGGGCGGTTTGCGGTGGGGTTGGAAAGCAAAAGCCTGATCTTTTTGTTGCGCCCTTGGGTGATGCCACAAGGCAATGACATTTGGCTTTTTGCGGGTCTCGGCGTGGCCTCGGCGATGGTCGGGTATTGCATGGCGCAAGCCTATAGAATGTCCGATGCGGCAACGGTGGCACCGTTCGAATATGTCGGCCTGCCACTGGCGATCTTCTGGGGCTGGATGATATTTGGCGATTGGCCGACACCGATCATGATGGCGGGGATCGTGCTCATCCTCGGCTCAGGCCTTTTCGTGTTTCTGCGCGAACGTCAGAAGGGCCGCCGCGTCCTGCGGGCCAAGCGCGTGCACCGGCGGTATTGAGCCACGCCTAGGGCAGACGTGTGGTCCCATCCATGGTCAGAAGCGGGCCATAAAGATCCGGCCGCCGGTCCCGGAAGAGGCCCCAATGGGCGCGCATCTCAGCGATCTCTTCAAGATCAAACTCCTGCGTCACAAAGGTGTCAGACGTCTTGTCCGCCCGCGCCAGCACATCGCCGCGCGGACCCGCGATAAAGGCCTGGCCGAAAAACGTAACCTCCCCCAGAGTGCCGACCTCCCGCCCGACCCGGTTTGAGCACACCAGCGGCATCACATTGGCCCCCGCATGACCGCGCATCACCACTTCCCAATGGTCATGACAATCCGATCCAATAGCCGAGGGGAAGAAGAGGATTTCCGCTCCCTTGAGCGCCATGATCCGCGCCGATTCCGGGAACCACTGGTCCCAGCAGACCCCCGCACCAATTTTGCCATAAGCCGTTTGATACGCCATCAGCCCTGTATCGCCAGGATTGGAGTAAACCTTCTCATAACACCCTGGCAGTCCGAGGGGGATGTGGCTTTTGCGGTAGTGACCAAGCACGTCGCCTGTCGCATCAATGATCACGTTGGTGTTGTAATACGCGTGATTGGCCTTCTCCCAGATGTTGCAGGGAATAACGACCGACAGTTCACGTGCAAGCGCGCGCATGTGGCTGACCGTAGGCCCGTCCAGCAGCTCTGCACGGGCGAACCATTCCGGGCCCATTTCCATGAACTGAAACTCGTGCAGGGCAAAGGCCTCCTGCGGCAGGATGATCTGTGCCCCGGCAGCTGCGGCGGCGCGGATGAGGGCGTCGGCCTTGGCGATATTGGCTTCATAGTCCCGCGAACAGGCCATCTGTGTGGCGGCAACGGTGACTTTCATGCGGGGCACTCCTTTTGGTCTGCACCAAGGCGTTATGTTCAGCCCACTCTGTGCTGATCCGGGGCTAAGTCAGTTCCCAAAGCGACAGATTTCGGCGCGATTTGGCCAGCCACCGGGTCTGCCCACGCAGCCACCCGTGCCGCATGCCGCCGCCCTGCGCCTTGCCCGCACTTGTCCATCCGCTAAGTTGGCAGGCAAAGAGGAGCGCCGCCCGATGTCCGTCAACACCACCCCCATCTCAGCCGGTCGCGCGCTGGACGCTCTGCGCGCGGGCCATGCCGCCCAGAAAGCGGGCCAGATGACCGCCTCATGGATGCTGCATGGCCGTCCGGGCATCGGCAAAACGGACATTGTGGCACAGCTTGCCGCCGAAACGGGTGCGCAGCTTTTTGATCTGCGCCTGACTACGATCGAGCCACAGGACCTGCGCGGCCTGCCCTTTTATGACCATGAGGCGCAGCGCACCGTTTGGTATCGCCCCGAGGATTTGCCCGACGATCCCGCACGCCCTGCAATCCTTTTCCTTGATGAGCTGACCGCCGCCGCGCCCTCCCTTCAGCCCACCGTCTATGGCCTTTTGCAAGAGCGCCGCGTGGGGCGGCATGTCTTGCCCGAGGGCACGTTCATCGTCGCGGCAGGCAACACCGTCGAGGACGGCGCGATTGCGTATGAGATGGGCACGGCCCTGTCGGATCGCTTGATCCATCTGAGCGTGGTGGCCGAGCCGACCGACTGGCTCTTGGGCTATGGGGTGCCGCGCGGGCTGCACCCGTCCGTCACGGCCTTTATCCGCACGCGGCCCGATCTCCTGGACAATGCCGAGGAAGCGCTGCGCCGGGGCCAGATGATCGCCTGCACCCCGCGCAGCTGGGCGCGGGTCAGCGATATCCTGCACTCTGTCGAGGACAAGACCCTGCGCGACATCCTCATCGCGGGCGTGGTGGGTGAGGCCGTGGCCGCCGAGTTCATCCTGATTGCCGAGGATATCGCGGCCACAGTGCAGGCGGGCGACATCCTTGAGGCAACGGCCCGCGACCGAGCATTGCTTTACCCTGCCAGCCTGCATGGGCTGACGGCGCTGGTCTATGCGCTGATCTCGGTGACAGATGCGCAGACCATACCCCGCGTGATCGACGCCATGGCCGATATCCGCACCCTGGCCGAGGCCCGCCCCGAGGCGGTGTTCCGGACCCTGCCGCTGGGTGAGCTTTGCACCTACGGGTTCGAGCTTTTGATAGACAAGGCACTGGCGAGCGGCCTGCAAGAGGCGTTTCGCACCTCCGACAGCTACGCCGCCTATATGGCCGAGCGTAGCGCCGCCGGGCTTGCGTGAGCCCACAAGGTCATAGCCACAGCCGCCGTGCGGGCTCCGCGCTCCGCGCTCTGTCCGAGGCGGATCCGGCACTGGCGGCCCTCGCCCTTTGGTGCGTGCACCGCGACGGAGAGGCGACGCGCACCAGCGGCAGCACGATCACCTATGGCGCGGATTTTGAGGCGCGCGCCCTGCATGAGCAAATCGGGCTGACCGCCCATCATGTCCTCCACGTGGCCCTGCGCCATTCCGCGCGGCTGGCGGCGATGGGTGCGCGCCTCGGTGGGGCGTTCCGGCCCGAGATGTATCAGCTTGCCGCCGATGCCCTGATAAACGAGGCGCTGCTTCTCGCCGACCACGCCCTGCCCCGTCCCGCTGTAACGCTCACGGGCCTGCTGAAGGCCCTGCGCGGCGAGGATGTGGCCCCGCAAACAGCCCTTGGCGCGTGGGATGTGGACAGGCTCTATTTTGCCCTGATGCAGGGGGAGGGCGGCGGCAAGGAGGCGGCCAAATCGGCCCGCGCCTATGCGGTGCAGCAGGGATTCAACAGCGACATTGATCCCGAAGAAGGGCCGCAGGGGGCCGAGGACGCTGCGCGCGCCGAGGATGACTCGCGCTGGCGCCAACATCTCAGCCGCGCAATGGCCACCGGGCGGCAGGCGGGCCGCGGGTTGGGCCGCATCGGCCATCTTCTGGGCGATATCCCCGAGCCGCGCACGCCGTGGGAGCGTGTCCTGCGCCGCCTGCTCACCACCGCCGTCACCCAAGCACCACAGCCCAGCGCGCACCGCCCCGCCCGCCGCTGGATCGCCGGTGTGGCCGAGGCCACGCAGCGCTGCGCGCCCATGCCGGGGTTCGAGCCGGGGTCAAAGCCGATGACGGACGTGCCGCGCATCGCCGTAGCACTCGACGCCTCGGGCAGCATTGATGACGCGCGGCTGGCGCTTTTCTGGGGTGAAGTCACCGGGATCGCACGGCGGATGCGGGCTGAGCTACACCTGATGATCTTCGATGAAGTGATCCGTCACTATGCCCGGCTGGACCCGTCCGAGACACGGCCCCACCTGCCCGAGATGCCGCGCGGCGGTGGCACGGAGTTTCGCCCCGTGATCGACGCGGCAGAGCGGATGCGCGCCTCCGCACTCGTGATCCTCACCGATCTGGAGGGCGATCCCGGCCCAGCCCCACGCACAATGCCTGTGATCTGGGCGCTGCCTGACGCAGGCGACACGGCGGCCCCTTACGGGCGGCTCATTGACCTTTCAGCCTAGTGCCGCGGCCAGCCGCGCATGCGCCGACACGCCGCGCGCATCAAAGGCAATATCGCGCAGAAACGTGTTTCGCGACTGGTTGATACGCTGCAATCGCGCCTCGCTGAGGCCCCCCTGAAACAAGGTCTCGCGCAGGATATCCTGCTCTGCCCCGGTCAGGCGCAGCACCTCTGGCCCCGCCTCGGACTGCACCGAGACGTAAGTGAGCGGCGTGAAGGACCAAAGTTCGGACTGCTCTACCACCAGATGCAGCTGGCCCGCCCGCATCTCGCGCCCCGCCGCGATCCGGCTCAGCGCCGCGCGTCCCTCTACCCGCAAAAGGTCCAGCCCGCGCTCTGCCTCCGCCGCATCAATAAGCGCCGCGCGCCGTTTGGCCGGAACCCGCAAGAGCCGCGTTTCAACCCACCAGATGATGATCAACATCAAAAGCGGCGCCTGGCTCAGCGGCAGCGCCGCCGCGCGCCAGATCAAAGCGATTGCCACCAGCGGCGACAGGGCCAGCGCGATCCGCACCCATTGCATTTCGATCAATATCCGGAGCGTGAGGCCAAAGGACATCGCACGCGGCCAGACCGTCACCCGGCCAAAGAATTTGCGCGGCAGTTGGCGCACCTTCAAAATGGCCGGGTTGCGCAGGGTGTTATGCGTGACGATCAACATTATGCTGGATCATAGCGCCCCCACCGCAACAGGAAAGCGCCCACGTCACCGAATTGTGAGATGCGCGGGCTGCGGACGGCCGCTAGGGTGGATAGGGGAGAGGAGACGCGCGATGACTGACGCGAGACAAGCAGCAAGCCGCCGGGCGGTGCTTTTCGGCGCCACCGCCATAGGCCTGTGCGCTGTCTGGACCCGCACCGCTGACGCAGAGGAGGCCACCCTCACCCCAGACGCGGCGCTGGCCAAGGTGCAAAGCGGCGAGATCTTGTTGATTGATGTGCGCACACCGGATGAATGGGCGCGCACAGGACTGCCCGAGGGCGGCACCGCTTTGGACATGCGGCGCGATGATTTCACCCAAGCCTTGCTGGCGTTGGCCGAGGGTCAAACCGACCGCCCCATCGCGTTGATCTGTGCCAGCGGCGGGCGCTCGGGGCATATGACCCGCGAACTCAGCCGTGCGGGTTTCACCCGGATCATCGACGTGCCCGAAGGCATGCTCGGCTCGCGCGCGGGGCCGGGATGGTTGGAGCGCGGCCTGCCGGTGACGCAGCCCTGACGCTTGGGCGCGGCGGACGGTTTACTCCGCCAGCAACGCCGCCTCAACGTTCTCGTCCCAGCCAAGATAGAACGCATCGCCGTCCCGAATGACCGGGCGCGCCATCACCTTTGGCCGCGCCGCGATCTGCGCCTCGGCCTCGGAGTTTTTCAGCCAATCGTTGAGCGCGCGGTAATCATTCGTCGTGCGGTCCACCAGACGGTCACCAAACTCCGCGATCAATTCCTCCAGCTCCGCCTCGCTCAGCGGCTCTGCGCGCACATCTCTGAACGAAACCTCGCGGCCTGCCGCCTCAAGCGCGCGGCGCGCCTTGGTGCAGTCCGAACATGTGCTGAGCCCATAGATAATCATGCCCGGTCTCCCTCATTGTGGCGCCACACCCTCCCGCAGGACGCGCGGCGGCGCAACCCCCTTGGACGGCGCAGCAGCCCAACCACCGAACTACCGTAACATTCATAATCATCCTGAAGATTATGAATTCGCCTAATGCAGCCCGGCCCCTTACCTAAGAAGTCGCACCAGACATGTCAGGAAACCCCATGCCCAATCGCACTGTTGAGACACTCACCGCCACGGCCCAGGAGCGTATCTTGATCCTCGACGGGGCGATGGGCACGCAGATCCAGAACCTCAAGCTGAGCGAAGAGGATTATGCCGGGACCGGCTCCGGCACGCCCTGCCCCCATCCGACGGACCATCCCCAAAAGGGCAATAACGACCTCTTGATCCTGACCCAGCCCGAGGCGCTGGAGGAGATCCATTTCAACTATGCCATCACGGGCGCGGACATCGTCGAGACGAACACCTTCTCCGCCACCACCATCGCACAGGCCGATTACGGGTTGGAGGCGGCGGTGCATGATCTGAACGAACACGGCGCGCGCATCGTACGCCACGCACTGGACCGGGCCACAGCGATCGACGGCAAGGAACGCTTCGTCGCCGGGGCCGTGGGGCCGACCAATCGCACCGCGTCGCTGTCGCCGGATGTGAGCGATCCGGGCTACCGCGCGGTCACCTTCGACACTCTGCGTGTGGCGTATGGCCAACAGGTGCGCGGGCTGATCGAAGGTGGCGCGGACCTGATCATGATCGAGACGATCTTTGACACGCTCAACGCCAAGGCCGCGATCTTTGCCTGTATCGAGGCGTTTGCACAGCACGGGCGACGCCTGCCGATCATGATCTCCGGCACGATTACCGATGCCTCGGGGCGTACCCTGTCGGGCCAGACGCCCACCGCCTTCTGGCAATCGACGGTTCTGGCCAATCAAACTCGACACCGTAGATATCGATGCCATTCGCAACGATCGGGATAAAATTTGGACGGCAGCCAAGGCGCTCTATGATGCGGGCGAGCAGTGGTGGCTAACCAGCGCTGAGGAAAGTCTTGCAAAAAATCAGCAGCTAAAGCGCGCCTCCGTTGACCCTTTATTTGATGAGGTCGCGGAGTGGCTTGAAACATCAGAGAAGAGTGAAACCTGCATGCGGGAGGTACTGGCTGCTGTTGCCGCCGATGATGAGGACACTTCAGCCGTCAAGATGTCTCCACAGCTCCAACATCGACTAAGAGGCGCATTAAACGCTGCAGGCTTCAAGAGCACAGGGTCAAAGTTCACCTCAGGTGATCATAAAGGGAGGACGATCTTTGCGCTCGCCTCGCCCGAGCCAAAATTGCCACTCTGATACGCAAAATAGAGAAGAGCGCCACGGTGGAGCAACCCGCCTTGGCGCTCTTTCCAGTCCAATTAGGGGGAAGAGGTGGAGCAAGTTGAGCCTTTAAACTGAACCTTATTGCCTACCCCTAAACTACTGTTTTTATGAAACTATTAAGCAGCAATTGGAATTAGGGGGGTGACGTAAGCATTGGCTTTACAAGTTATGTAGAAATCGCTCCCCTCGCTCTACTTTGGCTGACACCGCGTTGGCCTTCGCGACGCATTCCCACCAAAAAAATGATCTCAACCTAACCCATCAGTACAGACGGCTGGAAGACCCTCTTTGCTCAGGTTGATCCTTACCGTAACTTTGATGGAGAACTCATGGCTTTCGGTACGATGTCAGGTCATGACATGGATAGGATCATCCACGATCTAATTTCGTTTGGCTACGTTGGCCCAGATCAAGGCGATAAGTCTGACATGGTAGTATCAGATGTGTTTATGGGTGCAGACAACTTACCGTCTTCGATTGAGCTTGTTGATGTGTCGTTCTTCGATGAGGACCGACCGCCAGTCAAAGCATGGAAGATGAAGAAGTCTGGTGTTTATGACCTTATCAACTTTGAAGCTAATCTAAGCCTACCAAGAAAAGGATACCAGTGTGACTGGCCCCCACTGATTGGTAAGATTAGTTGAGGTAATATATAGTCTTTTAAAGACTAAACGTTAGGTCAGACTGTTCATGACGAGATATGAATTCGACAAAGCCATTGCCAACTTGGCCCGTAAAGGTAGCTCTACCATCAAGGCAGTTGAGTGACAGGTACCGCGCCCGAAACCGAGGTCCTTGCGGGCCTTGTGGAACGGGTAACCTTCCACAGCACGGAAAGCGGATTTTGCGTGCTGCGCCTGAAAGCACGTGGCCACAGGGAACTTGTCACAACCACCGGACATGCGGCAATGATCTCGGCCGGGGAATGGGTCACCGCCTCTGGCG
>CALGEH010000004.1 GCA_937881735.1 uncultured Shimia sp. | reverse complement strand
CCTTGCCGGGGGTCACGCCGCCGACCATCTTGGTGCCGTAGGCGATGGCCTGTTCAGTGTGGAACGTGCCCTGCGAGCCGGTAAGGCCCTGACAGATTACGCGTGTGTTTTCGTCGATGAGGACTGCCATGGTGTGGCTCCTTAGTTAATCACTGTGTGGCGAGCGCGCATTGAGGTGCGTTTGCACGATGTTGGGCTCGCCGTCTGGAAATGGTGGGTTCGGTCCGGCGCAGAATGGGGTCTGCTATGCTCACCCCTTGACCGCCTTCACGATCTTCTCCGCGCCATCCTTCAGATCATCCGCCGCGATCACGTCGAGGCCGGAGGTGCGGATGATCTCTTTGCCCTTCTCGACGTTCGTCCCCTCAAGCCGTACGACCAGCGGCACCTTGAGGCCCACCTCTTTCACCGCGGCGATCACGCCCTCGGCGATCACATCGCAGCGCATGATGCCGCCGAAGATGTTCACCAAGATGCCCTTCACCTGCGGGTCAGAGGTGATGATCTTGAACGCCTCGGTCACCTTTTCCTTGGTGGCCCCGCCGCCCACGTCGAGGAAGTTGGCAGGCTCGGCCCCGTAGAGCTTAATGATGTCCATCGTCGCCATCGCGAGACCCGCGCCGTTGACCATGCAGCCAATCTCACCATCGAGCGCGATGTAGTTCAGATCATATTTGGACGCCTCCAACTCTTTAGGGTCCTCTTCGGTGGTGTCGCGCAGCTCGGCGATATCGGCGTGGCGATACATAGCGTTGCCGTCAAAGCTGATCTTGGCGTCCAGCACCTTGAGATCGCCGCTGTCGGTGACGATGAGCGGGTTGATCTCCAGCATCTCCATATCCTTCTCCTCGAAGGCCTTATAGAGCAGGCCCATGAGGGCCACGCATTGCTTCACCTGCTTGCCCGAAAGGCCCAGCTCAAACGCGATGCGGCGGCCGTGATAGGGCTGATACCCTGTCGCGGGATCAACGGAGAAGCTGAGGATTTTCTCAGGCGTGGCTTCTGCCACTTCCTCGATATCCATGCCGCCCTCGGTCGAGGCGACAAAGCTGATGCGGCTGGTTTGGCGATCGACCAGCAGGGCGAGATACATCTCGGTCTCGATGCCTGAGCCATCCTCGATATAGATGCGGTTGACTTGCTTGCCCGCTGGGCCGGTCTGTTTTGTCACGAGGGTGCGGCCCAGCATACGGCGCGCCTCATCGGCGGCCTCCTGCACGGATTTCGCTAGGCGCACACCGCCTGCTTCGCCGGCGCCGTCCTCTTTGAACGTGCCTTTGCCGCGCCCGCCGGCGTGGATCTGCGCCTTGACCACCCAGAGGGGCCCGTCCATTTCACCTGCGGCTGTTTTCGCCTCTTCGGCGCGCAACACAACGCGCCCGTCAGACACTGGCGCGCCATAGGAGCGCAAAAGCGCCTTGGCCTGATACTCGTGGATGTTCATGAAACTGTCCCGTTTTGCTTTGATTGAGACAGCTATACCCACAACAATTGCGGGGGATTAAACGGTTTTCTACCTGTTAGCGCCAAATTGAGGTGAATTGGTGGTTTTTGTGATCACACGTTTCAAAACTGTGATCACAAAACTTTCAGGGCTTCACCCTTTGTGTGGAATCAAGCGCCTACTCGGTGGAAAAGCGTACCAATTGTAAAATTTGTGCGTTCGTTCGCAAAAATCAGTGATTCAGGTTTTTCGCAAAACACTTTAGGCTGCGCCGAAGGGTTCCGAGGAGAGCCCAGGAGCGACCGAGGAGGGGCCGATGGCCACGGCAAAAGGGGCGGCAAAACAGGCGGAGACACAGGTGGCGACATGGGGCATCGTGATGACCGTGCGCGAGCCTGCGCAATTGATTCTGGCCAATTTGGGCTGGCATCTGGGCACGGGTGCCTCAGAAATCCACGTCTATTTTGATGACCCCGAGGACCTCGCGATCCCGATGACCGCCCCTCTGGCCGAGGTGCGGGCGATCCGTTGTGATGACGCCCATTGGGGCGAAATCGCCCCGTCCGGCAAACGCCCGCCCACCCATCGTCGTCGCCAAGGGCTCAACGCCAATCATGCGTTGGCGCGATGCGAGGTGGATTGGCTGATCCATCTGGATGCGGATGAATTTCTCGTCCAATCCCGACCGCTGGCCGTGGAAATGGCCGCCGTTCGCGACCTCAAATGCGAGCTTTACTTTCCGGTGGCCGAGCGGGTGTTCCGTGCGGACACCCCCGCGCAAACCATCTTTGACGGTGCGTTTCGCCTCTGCACCCGGACAATGCTGCGCCGGGGCGACGGGCTCGATAACGAGGAGGTGATTTTTGGCGACCAAAGGCGCTTTCTCGATTACGGCATGCTCGGCCATTCAGCGGGCAAATGTGCTGTGCCGTGGAATGCTGGATTTCGCCTTGGCATCCACTGGGCGCATCTGGGCAAGACCCGCACGCGGGCCGAACGGTTTCGCAGCGCTTCCACCCGGCTTTTGCATTTCGACGGGCTGACGCGGCTGCACTGGCTGGCCAAGCTGCGCCGCTATGCGATGTATGACCCCGCGGAATTCAACACCGCAGCGCACCGTCAGGCGCAAGTTGATCTGGCCCGCGAGATGGCCGATGTGCCCGGCGGATACGCGCGGATCCATGCGGAGCTGAGGGAGGCGAGCACTGAGCAGTTGGACCGTTTGCGCGCCTTTGGCCTGCTTGACGACACGCCCTTTGATCCCGCACCTGTGCTACGCGATGTGCTGGGGTATGTCCCCGATCTGAGTGCAGAGGCCTTCGATGAAGCGCTGCGCGAGGTTATGCCGGAGCGCACAGAGGGGCTCAGTTAGGCCGCGATTGATCGGGCGGGCGCGCCGTGCCTAGGGTGGCAAAAGATCAAAAGGATCAAACCCCATGCCGTTAGAGACCTATCTGATCTATCTCGCCGCCGTAGCCGTCTTTTTCGCAACGCCCCCCGATACCAGCCAGCTTTTGATCATCTCGAACAGCATCCGCCACGGGTTGCGCAAAAGCGCCTACACGATTGCGGGCGACCTCACCGCGAACTCCATTCAGATGACAGCCGCCGCCTTCGGCCTTGCGGCGATCATCGCGACCTCGGCCACCGCCTTTGTCTGGATCAAATGGCTCGGTGTGGCCTATCTTGTGTGGATCGGGGTGCAGCTTATCCGCTCCAAGGATGGCGCGGGCGAGATGGCAGCGGCAGCTTCGGGCACACGGTTTCGCCTTTTCCGACAGGGATTCCTGACCTCGATGGCGAATCCGTTCGCGGTGGTGTTCTTTGGCGCGCTTTTCCCGCAATTCATTGACCCGGCTGCGGCGGTGCTGCCGCAGCTTTTGGTGCTGGGGGTGACCTATCTTGTGGTGGACGGGGTGATCCTGGTCCTTTGGGGCTGGCTGGGCCTGAGGGCCACGACCGCTCTCAAGCGATTTTGCTTCGGCGCGATCAACAAGGTCTGTGGCGGTCTGATGATCGCCGCCGCCGCGCTTCTGGCGACCAAGGATTTCGAGCCGCAGCGCTAGCCACAAAAAGGCCCCGCGCGCGGGGTGCGGCGGGGCCCTTCGTGACGTGAAGCGCTGTTTAGTTCAACGAATTATCAATGCCCTTGCACGCTTCCACGAGGCCTTTGACGGCACCCACGGATTTATCGAACATCGCCTGCTCGTCCTTGTTCATTTTGATCTCGATGACCTTTTCGATGCCGCCAGCACCGATCACTGTGGGGACGCCGACATAGAACCCGTCGAGGCCATAGGCCCCCTCAACATGCGCAGCGCAGGGCAGAACGCGCTTTTGGTCCTTGAGAAACGCCTCGGCCATCTCGATCGCGGAGGTGGCGGGGGCATAGAAAGCGGAGCCGGTCTTCAACAGGCCGACGATCTCGGCGCCGCCATCACGGGTCCGCTGCACGATTGCATCAAGCTTGTCCTGCGTGGTCCAGCCCATTTCGACCAGATCGGGCAAGGGAATGCCCCCGACGGTGGAATAGCGCACCAACGGCACCATCGTATCGCCATGCCCGCCCAGAACGAAGGCGGTGACATCTTTCATCGACACGCCGAACTCAAGGCTGAGGAAGTGACGAAAACGTGCGCTGTCCAGAACGCCCGCCATGCCGCAGACTTTCTCATGCGGCAGGCCGGAAAATTCGCGCAGCGCCCAGACCATCGCATCCAGCGGGTTGGTGATGCAGATCACGAATGCGTCCGGCGCGTGATCGCGGATGCCTTCGCCCACGGATTTCATCACCTTGAGGTTGATGCCCAGAAGGTCATCGCGGCTCATCCCCGGTTTGCGGGGCACACCGGCGGTGACGATGCAAACGTCCGCGCCTGCGATATCGGCGTAGGACTGCGTGCCTTTGAGTGTCGCGTCAAAACCCTCAGACGGGCCGCTTTCGGCGATGTCGAGCGCCTTGCCCTCGGGCACGCCTTCGGCGATGTCGAAGAGGACCACGTCCCCCAGTTCTTTGAGAGCGACGAGATGGGCGAGCGTGCCACCGATCTGTCCGGCGCCGATGAGGGCGATCTTGGGTCTGGCCATTTGGGTGTCTCCGGGGTTGGCTGAATTTGCCCCGTGCCTACTCAATCGTCGCGTGTCGCGCAAGGCGCGACGCAGGGACCCCGATACATGTATGCAGGTGCATACTCAAAACCGCCGCCGCCCTCAGGTGTCGTTGCCCTTGGCCGGAAGCGCCTCCGCCAGCGTCTCGAACGCAAGACCACTCGCCACGAGACAGGTCAGGCCGGAGGCGGTCGTCACGATGATTGTCCATGTGCCGGAGGTGTCTGAGGCGAACACCTCCATCACCGCATTGTTGGCACCCAGGCCAATGGATTGGCGCGATTCGTCGTATTTCGTGGCCAAACGCTCCACCACCACATCACGCGGCGCGCAGCTTGGGCCCGCTTGCGCGGTGAGCGGTGTGGCGCAGAGGCTTGCCATGGCGACGATAGCGCTCATTCGTTTCATCATGTCATTACCCTTTCGGTTGAAATGTCCCTGGCGTTGACTTGCCCTCAACCCTGCCTCAGGAAATCCCAAAACACGGTTAACGCGCCGCACGATCACCATCAAAAGCGGGGCATTTCTGCATCGCGGCGAAAAATGGCTTGCCGGGTTGCGCGTAAAAATGGCATCCCGGCGTATACGGAATCCCCAGATCAGGAGAGGCGCATGGACGCGGCCACCCACCCCTATCGCTCGGTGCTCTACATCCCCGGCTCGAAAGAGCGCGCGCTTGATAAGGCGCGCAGCCTGCCCACCGATGCGATCATCTTCGATCTGGAGGATGCAGTCGCCCCCGATGCCAAGGCCGAGGCACGCGAAACGCTGGCCGAGGCGCTGCGCAGCGGCGGGTATGGGAAACGTTCCAAGATCGTGCGGATCAACGCGCTGACCACCGCTTGGGGCCTTGAGGATGTGCGGATCCTGGGCGATGTGGGTGCGGATGCGATCCTCTTGCCCAAAGTGAACACGCCCTCGGATGTGGATAATCTGGTCGATCTCTTGCCCGCCACGATGCCTATCTGGGTGATGATGGAAACACCCACCAGCGTGTTTAATGCGCGCGAAATTGCGGCCCATGGCCGGGTGACGGGGCTTGTCACCGGCACGAATGATTTGACCAAAGAGCTTGGCTGCCGCGTGCGCGCCGACCGGATGCCGCTTATGAATGCGCTGCAACGGATCATCATGGCCGCGCGCGCGGCCCGGATCGTGGCGATTGATGGCGTCTATAACCGGTTTCGCGATGGTGACGGGCTTTTGACGGAATGTGAGCAGGGGCGCGATCTGGGATTTGACGGCAAGACGCTGATCCACCCGCTTCAGATCGAGGGCGCGAACCGGGCTTTCGCCCCCACCGCGTCCGAGATTGATCTTGCCCAGCGGCAGATCGAGGCGTTTGAGCACAGCAAAGCATCGGGGCAGGGGGTTGCGGTCGTGGATGGCATGATCGTGGAAAACCTGCATGTGGTGGCAGCCAAAAGGATCCTCGCAAAAGCGGTGGCCGTGGCGGAAATGGAGGGCGTGTGATGGGATTTTTGGTGCTGATTGCGGGGCTCGCGCTCTGGACGCTGGCGCATCTGTTCAAACGGCTCGCGCCCGAGCGGCGTGCGGCGATGGGGGCCAAGGGGCGTCTGCCGCTGACGATTGCGATCTTGGGCAGTATCGTGCTGATGGTTGTGGGCTACCGCATGGCCGATGGCGCGGTCTTCTGGGGGCGGATGCCGGCCATGGTTGGGATCAACAACCTGCTGATGCTGTTCGCGATCTACCTCTTTGCGGTGTCGGGCGCGAAATCGGCGCTGGCGCGCAAGATCCGGCATCCGCAGCTGACGGCCGTGAAGGTCTGGGCGCTGGCGCATATTCTGGTGAACGGTAATTTGGAATCGCTGCTGCTCTTTGGTGGATTGCTGGCTTGGGCCGTGATGGAGGTCATCGTGATCAATCGCGCGCAGCGTGAGTGGACACGGCCCGCACCCGCGCCGATCGCCAAGGAGATCAGCGCGGCTGTGATCACTTTGGTCGTTTATGGGCTGGTTGTCGCGGTGCATTACGCGCTGGGCTATCCGGCGTTCGGGTGAGCCATGAAACTTTACCGTTTTCTCACTGCGGACGACACATCCACATTTTGCCACAAGGTGACAGAGGCGCTCAACAAGGGCTGGGCGCTGCACGGCGATCCGAGCTATTCCTATGACCACGCCAATGGCGTCATGCGCTGCGGGCAGGCGGTGATCAAGGAGGCCGAGGGCACTTATTCGGCGGACATGAAGCTGGGAGAGCAGTGAGCATGGCCAAGACCAATCCCGGCCGGTTCTTCGAGGACTATACCGTGGGCGAGACGATCCACCACGCGGTGCCGCGCACTGTGTCGGGTGGAGAGCGGGCGCTTTATCATGCGCTCTATCCGGCGCGGCATGCTTTGTATTCGTCAGACGAGTTTGCGCGGTCTTGCGGCCTGCCAAGCGCGCCTTTGGACGACATCGCGGCGTTCCACGTGGTTTTTGGTAAAACTGTGCCGGATATCTCGCTCAACGCTTTGGCCAATCTGGGCTATGCGGAGGGGCGGTGGCTGAAGCCCGTTTATGCGGGCGACACGATTCATTCGACCTCTGAGGTGATCGGCCTCAAGCAAAACTCCAGCGGGACATCCGGCGTCGTGTGGGTGCGCACACGGGGCATGAACCAGCGCGACGAGGTCGTGCTCGACTATGTGCGCTGGGCGATGGTGCGCAAGCGCGATCCGCAAAGCCCAGCACCCGAAGTGGTGGTGCCGGATCTGAAACCCGCGCTGGAAGCCGGTGATCTTGTCATCCCCGAGGGGCTTGATTTCACCGGATATGATTTCACCCTCGCTGGGGAGCCGCATCGCTGGGGCGATTACGCCGTGGGCGAGCAGATCGACCATGTGGACGGTGTCACGGTCGAGGAGGCCGAGCATATGATGGCCACGCGCCTGTGGCAAAATACGGCCAAGGTGCATTTCGATGTGGGCGCGCGGCCCGACGGGCGGCGGCTTATCTATGGCGGTCATGTGATCTCCATGGCCCGAACGCTCAGCTTCAACGGGCTGGCCAATGCGCAGATCGTGGCCGGGCTGAACGGCGGCGCGCATGCGAACCCCTGCTATGCGGGCGACACGATCAAGGCGTGGTCCGAGGTTCTGGACAAGGCCGAGACCTCCGCGCCGGGCGTGGGCGCGCTGCGTCTGCGCCTTGTGGCGACGAAGGGCGGCGAGGCTTTTGCGCTCAGGGGCGACGATGGCAAATACCTCCCCGAGGTGATGCTTGATCTGGATTATTGGGCCTTGATACCCGTCTAAAGCGACGGATTTTGAGTATTTTTGCTAAGAAGAAGCGGGGAGGGGCGACCCGATTCTTGACGGTGTGGTCCAAGCGGATACGATCGCATTTTTTGTGATCACAGCGAAATATGTGTGATCACAAATAGGATTTCAGGCCCATTTCTTCGCAGTATGACAAGAAATAGCGGGATAATGGGCTGTGCAAGGCGGCGCATGTCGCTAAAACAATATCAAACCGTAAGACCATGGCGTGCCTTAGCCCGGCGGGCCGAGCAACGAAGGACATCACTTTATGGCCGATGTGAACCGGGGCAAGCGCCCTCTCTCACCCCATTTGACGATTTACCGACCGCAGCTGACGTCGATCACCTCCATCCTGACCCGGATCACGGGCAATGCTTTGATCATCGCGATGGTGTTGATCGTTTGGTGGTTTCTCGCGGCGGCTTCGTCGCCTGAATATTTCGCCATTGCCGACGGGGTTTTGCGCAGTTGGTTCGGAGACCTGGTGCTGGTCCTTTCGCTTTGGGCGCTATGGTATCACACGCTGGCGGGGGTTCGGCATTTGATCTGGGATACCGGTGCGATGCTTGAGATTGAGAAGGCAGAGATGCTGGGCAAGCTGGTGATCGGCGGCTCGGTGCTGCTGACGCTTTTGACCGTCGCGATCGTCTGAGGGGGCTTGAGATCATGGGATATATGACAGACCGCAAACGGGCGGTGGGACTTGGATCGGCCAAATCGGGCGTGCATCATTTCTGGGCCATGAAGGTGAGCTCGGTCGCGCTTTTGATCCTGATACCGCTTTTCGTCTTCACGTTTGGGCCCATCCTTGGCTCTGAGCATGCCGAAGTCGTGGGTTATTTCGCGCGGCCTTTCCCGGCCATCGTGGCCGGGCTCACGATCATCGTCGGGTTCAAGCATTTCAATGACGGTGTGCAAACCCTGATTGAAGACTATGTCCATGGGGGACCGCAGAAAATCGCCCTGATCGGGGCGACCTGCCTATCCTATGCCGCGATAGCGACCGGGCTTTTTGCCATCGCCAAGATCGCCCTTTGAAGTTGGAGTAAACGAGACATGGCTGCATACGAATACGAGACGCATGATTATGACGTCGTGGTCGTGGGTGCCGGCGGCGCGGGCTTGCGTGCCACGCTGGGCATGGCCGAGCAGGGTCTGCGGACCGCTTGCATCACCAAGGTGTTCCCCACCCGCTCGCATACCGTCGCGGCGCAGGGCGGGATTGCGGCAAGCTTGAGCAACATGGGTCCGGATCACTGGCAGTGGCATATGTATGACACTGTCAAGGGCTCGGACTGGCTCGGTGATACGGACGCTATGGAGTATCTGGCGCGTGAGGCGCCCAAGGCCGTCTATGAGCTTGAGCATTACGGCGTGCCGTTTTCGCGCACGGAAGAGGGCAAGATTTACCAGCGTCCATTTGGTGGCCATACGACCGAGTTCGGTGAAGGCCCCCCGGTGCAGCGCACCTGTGCCGCCGCCGACCGGACGGGCCACGCGATCCTGCACACGCTTTATGGCCAAAGCCTGAAGAACAACGCCGAGTTCTACATCGAGTATTTCGCCATTGATCTGCAAATGTCCGACGATGGGCAATGCACGGGCGTGGTGTGCTGGAAGCTCGACGATGGTACGATGCATGTGTTCAACGCGAAGACGGTTGTTCTGGCTACCGGCGGCTATGGTCGTGCGTATTTCTCGGCCACTTCGGCGCATACCTGCACCGGGGATGGTGGCGGGATGGTCGCGCGGGCCGGTTTGCCGCTTCAGGATATGGAGTTCGTGCAGTTCCACCCCACTGGGATTTATGGTGCGGGGTGCCTGATCACCGAGGGCGCGCGGGGCGAGGGTGGATACCTCACCAATTCCGAGGGCGAGCGGTTTATGGAGCGTTATGCGCCCAACTACAAAGATCTCGCACCGCGCGATTATGTCTCGCGCTGTATGACCATGGAGATCCGTGAAGGGCGCGGCGTGGGAGCGGAGAGCGATCATATCCACCTCAACCTCAGCCATCTGCCCGCCGAGGCGTTGAACTTGCGCCTGCCGGGTATCTCCGAGAGTGCGAAGGTTTTCGCGGGGGTGGATGTCACCAAGGAGCCGATCCCGGTCCTTCCCACG
>CALGEH010000003.1 GCA_937881735.1 uncultured Shimia sp. | reverse complement strand
TCACCTCGCCCATGAGGTATTCCACCCCCGCCTCGCGCGATTTGCACCGCCACCAATCGAACATCGTGGCTCCGTCGAAATAGCCCTCATCCACGGTGTTAATGGAGCCAAGCACGATGTCGGCCAGCGCATAAAACGGATAGGCAGTGACGATCTCATCCGGGGTCATGAGCTGTGTCGCGGCCCCGGCGGCGCGCTGCACCGCGTGATTGGCGCGCAGGGTTTCTGCAAAGGCCGGGGTATCCGCGAGATACATGTAGCCGAAGGATTGAATACTAAGATCGGGGATGCGGGGATCACCGCCCATACGTGCGCGTATGTTTTTGACAAAATCAGCGGCGAAGCGGCTGATGCGGACATTGAGGTCGGTCGAGAATTGCTGGCGCATGCAGGAATTGGTATGCGACGTGGAAGAGTTTTCGTAGCTCGGGTCTTTTTCGATCACCAACACCCGGCCTTGGAAATCGGGCATCTGGCTGAGCCACCACGCGGTTGATGCGCCCATGATGGCGCCGCCGATGATGATCACATCGTAATGGGCGTGCGCGGGCGCGCTGGTCCAGCTGGCTTGCATCTTTGGAGTCTCCGAAGCGGTTTTGACGGACGCTAGCGCGGGTGTGCGCCTAGCCGCAAGCCTTGAGCCACGCGCGCACCCTCGCTTCAGGATCGGGGTTGAGCGAGATGTCGGTCACGGCACTCACACAATCGGCCCCGGCGGCGAAGGCACCCGCGCTACGCTCCACGCTCATCCCACCGATGGCGATCAAGGGGGTGTCGCCTATAAGCGCCTTCCACTCGGTCAGTTTCTCCAAACCCTGCTGGTGCCATTTCATCTTCTTGAGGATGGTCGGATAGACGGGGCCGAGGGCGACATAATCAGGCCCAAGCGCCATGGCGCGGTCCAGCTCCTCGCGGTCATGGGTGCTGATCCCCAGCTTGATCCCTGCGCGGCGGATGGCGGGGATGTCCGCACTGTCCAGATCTTCCTGACCCAGATGGACCCAGTCACAACCCTCATTGATGGCGATCTGCCAGAAATCATTGACCACCAAGGCGCAGTTCTCCTTGCGCGCAATGGCCTGCCCACGCCCGATCTCAGCGCGGAGCGCCTCGCCCTCAAGCGCCTTGATCCGCAACTGCACAAGACGGATGCCGAGGGGCAAAAGACGCTCCAGCCAATCGGCGTTATCGAAGATGGGATAAAAGCGCGGGAAGCTCATGTGAGAAACGCCTGACCAATGACAGGGGTTGAGGGGGCGGCCATGTCGCGCGGCTCCATCGGGCCGGCCTGAGCAGCCAATTGCCCCGCGCGAATGGCGAGTGCGAAAGCCTCGGCCATGGCAACTGGGTCGCCTGCTTTTGCGACGGCAGTGTTCAAAAGCACGGCGTCATAGCCGATTTCCATGGCTTGGGCCGCTTGGCTGGGCAGGCCGAGCCCTGCGTCGATCACCAAAGGCACATCCGGGAAATGCGCTCGCATGGCGCGTAGGCCAAAGATGTTGTTGAGCCCTTGACCAGAGCCAATCGGCGCGCCCCACGGCATCAAAACCTCGCATCCTGCGCGCAGCAGACGGTCGGCGACCACGAGATCCTCGGTGCAATAGGGGAAAACTTGAAAACCGTCCTCCGACAGAATCCGTGCCGCCTCAACCAGTGCGAAGACATCCGGTTGCAGCGTGTCCTCCTCGCCGATCACCTCCAGCTTGACCCATTTAGTGCCGAACACCTCGCGCGCCATATGGGCGGTGGTCACGGCCTCTTTCACGCTGTGGCACCCGGCGGTGTTGGGCAGGACGTGTACGCCAAGCCCTTGAATCAGCGTCCAGAAATCCTGCCCCGCGCGGTCCTGCCCGCTTTCACGGCGCAAGGACACCGTGGCGACGGCAGCGCCAGAGCGGCGGAACGCATCAGCCAGAATGGCGGGCGACGGGTAGAGCGCCGTGCCCAGCATCAGCCCGTTGGGCAGGTCGGTTCCGTAAAAGCTGCGCATCATCCGCCTTTCATGGGGGCGAGGATTTCAATCCTGTCACCCTCTCTCAGGGCCTCTCCCGCCCGCGCGGCGCGCGGCACGAAATCACCATTGCGCGCGGTGGCCACCACCGCGCCGTCATAGCCCGCCTCGCTGAGCAACGCGTCCACCGTGGTGGCCGAGGTTTCAAGCGGTGCGCCGTTCAGCTCTATCTTCATGAAGCACCTCCGGTATTGTCTCATCATATATCATCCCTGCCACCATCCGCGCCACGGCCGGAGCCAGAAGGAAGCCATGCCGGTAGAGCCCATTGACCGAAATGAGCCGCCCTTTGCGGCTGATCCGGGGCAGATTGTCGGCAAAGGCGGGGCGGGCATCGACGCCGATTTCCAGCACCTCGGCCTCGCCAAAAGCGGGGTTGAGCGCATAGGCCCCGCTGAGCAATTCCAGGAGTGCGCGGGCGCTGGGATGTTTGCCCGCGCCCGCCTCGATCATGGTCGCACCAAGCATGTAGAGGCCATCACCGCGCGGCACGATATAGAGTGGGATGCGCGGATGCAGCAGGCGAATGGGGCGCGTCAGAGCCACGTCAGGACAGCGCAGGACCAGCATCTCGCCCTTCACACCGCGCAGGCCCTCCAGCGTGGGGCGGGCAGAAAGTCCACGGCAATCGATGGTGATTGCGTGCTCGGATTCTTGCGCGGGATCGGCCTCACGGGCCTCGAACACCACACCACCTTCGTCCAGACGGGTGCGTAGGGTTTGCAACGCCGCACGCGGGTCGAGATGAGCCTCGCTGGGGAAGTAGAGG
>CALGEH010000002.1 GCA_937881735.1 uncultured Shimia sp. | reverse complement strand
CTCGCAGAGGCATCGGCGTGCCCCGGGCAAGGCCCAAAAGTGCGCCAAGGATCCCCGCACTCGGGTGAGTCGATCCAGGCAGTTCATAGTCGTCAAAATCGAGCACGTGGGCTGCGCTGCCGAGGATCAGCGCCGTGGTGGTCGCGGTATCCTCAGCTCCGAACGCCTGGCGTGCTGCACGGGTCTGCGGCTCGTCCCAGCCAGCGATGATGCACCCCACGGTGTCGAGCAGCGCCAGTCTTGCCTCCTCCCGCGCGGTCTCGGGGAAGGCGGCCCCGGCGCCCCAATCAGCGAAGGCTACGCTAAACGGCGTCATGGGCGCTCTCTCTGGCCGGAAATGGGTCGGGCTGATGCGGATCGGTCGACAGCCAGACCGATTTCGTCTGCATGAAGCAGCGCATGCCCTCAATGCCGTTCTCGCGGCCATAACCGGACTGCTTGAACCCGCCCACCGGGCTTTGGGTGGCGGCGTTGAAGTAGTTGTTGATGTAAACGGTACCCGCCTCGATCCGGTTTGCGATGCGCATGGCGCGGGCCACATCGCGTGACCAGATGCCGGCAGCCAAACCAAAGATCGTATCATTGGCGGTAAAGATCACCTCTTCGTCATCCGCCCAGCTTTCGGTGCTGACAACCGGGCCGAACACCTCATTCTGAGCCAGATCGGAACCGTTGGGCACGTCGGCAAAAACGGTTGGCCCGATGTAGTAGCCCTTCTCCTGCGCAGCACCGCGCCCGTCCAGCAGCATGCGGTGTCCGGCGGCCTCGGCGGCGTCGATCCGAGCCCGCACGGCATTATAATGGGCGCAGTTCGCCATCGGCCCGATCTGGCTGGCGGGATCATCAGGCGGCCCGACACGCGCTTTGCGCACCACATCCACAAGCCGCTCAGTGAAGGCGCCGATCACGTCCCGATGGACAAGCAGGCGCGAGCCCGAGATGCAGCTTTGCCCGCCCGCCGGAAAAATACCGGCGGCAATCCCGTTCACAGCCAAGTCGAGATCGGCATCGGGCAGCACAATCTGCGGAGATTTGCCGCCCAGTTCCATGATCACCGGTTTGACCTGCCGCGCCGCAACGGCTGCGGCGGCACGTCCGCCGCCGGTGCCGCCGGTAAAGCTGACCAGGCGCACATCCTCGTGGTCGATCAGCGGCTCTCCTGTTGTGGAGCCGAACCCTGTCACCACATTGATCATGCCGGGGGGCAGATCCGCCTCGGCCAGAACGTCCATCAGCTCCAGAACCGAACAGCTTGCCTGCTCCGAGGGTTTGATCACGACGGTGTTGCCCGCCGCCAATGCAGGTGCAAGCTTCCAGATCAATGTGCCCAAGGGCGAGTTCCACGGCAGGATCAGTGCAACCACGCCAAAAGGCTCCCAAGTGGTGAAATTGTGCATATTGGGCAGCTCAGCCGGGATCACACGGCCCTCGAACTTGTCGCAAAGCCCGGCGTAATAATGCCAGCTATCCACCTGCCAGCCGCCCTCCTTCAGGCCCGGCGCACAGTTCGGTATCCGGCCATTGTCGCGCAGCTCCACCGTCCCAAGCCGGTCGGCATGTCTGGAAATCACATCTCCGATGCGCCGCAAGACTCGGCCCCGCCCGGCGGGCGGCATCTGCCCCCAAGGACCATCATAAAAGGCGGCTTTGGCTGCGGCGACCGCCCGGTCCACATCCGCCTGACGGCAATCGGGAACCCGCGCCCAGACCTCGCCGTCAGCGGGGTTTTCGCTGTCGAAATAGCCGCCCCCGGCCGGGTCATGCCAGGCGTTGTCTGCAAAGTATTGATAGGTCTTGATTTCAGGCATGGAGAGCTTCCCTTGGGTCTTCGTGCGGCAAGGCGGGGCGGCCGAGGATCATATCGGCGGCCTTTTCAGCCATCATGACCACCGTGGCATACAGGTTTCCAGTGATTTGCGATGGCATCGCGGAGGCATCGCAGACGCGCAGCCCCTCGATACCGTGCACTTTCAGTTCTGCATCCAAAACCGCGCCATCATCCGTACCCATGCGGGCCGTGGAACAGGGGTGATGCCCGGTAAAGGCGGTCTGACGGATGGCGTGAATGATCTCGGCCTCGGTCCGCGCATCTTTCCAGATGCCGGTTTCGTCCTTGTGATATCGGGCAATCTCGGGCTGGGCCATGACCTCGCGCATGACATGCACGCCGCGCACCAGCTCATCAAGATCCCTCGCATCAGCAAAATAATTGGGATCAATCAGCGGGTGAATACGCGGATCGGCGCCGGCCAGCCGTACGCTGCCCAGGCTTTTGGGGCGTTCCTGATTGATATCGATCTGAATGCCGGGACGGGCCGCTTTACGGCCCCGCACCAGCAGCTTGCGGCCCAAGCGCTGCAGTAGCGGCGCGGTTTCTTCTTCGCCATTGCCGAAGTTTTCCTCGATCGTCATGGGCGTCATGAACACCTCAAGCTCGGGCAAGGCCGGATCCTCAAAGGCGTGAAACAGCACGGCAGAGAACATCGCACCGCCGCCTGGCCCCGAACCGTTCAGCAGCCAGCGGCCCATCAGCATCGCCGCTTTGTCCAGACGCTGGTACTTGGCATGGCTCAGATCCAACCGGTCCGAGGCATATTGCATCGAGACATCCACATGGTCGGCCAGATTGGCGCCCACCTCGGGCAGATCGGCAACCGGCGTGATGCCATGCGCTTGCAAATGGTCTGCCGGGCCGATCCCCGACAGCATCAGCAGATGCGGGGTGCCAAAGGCGCCCTGACAGACAATCACTTCGCGCTCTGCCCGGATGACCTGGCCGCTCAGCGTTTCCACGCCGGCCGCCCGTTTGCCCTCGATCACGATCCGGGCGATCTGCTGGCCGGTCAGAATGGTCAGGTTTTTGGGCGGTGCTTTCAGATAGGCAATGGCCGAGGATTGCCGGATCCCGCGCGACACGGTGCTGTCATTGCGTGCCACACCGGTGCGGTCGGCACCGTTGAAATCCTCCAGCGGCCGGTGGCCGGCCGCAACAGCCGCGTCGATGAAGGCCTTATCCAAAGTGCCATAGTTCGCCGCGGGCTCGGTTTTCAGTGGGCCGCTCTGGCCGTGGAAGGCATCTCGCCGGTCGCGCGAGCCCTCGGCCCGTTTGAAGTAAGGCAAGAGATCGGCATAACCCCAGCCCTCAAGCCCTTGCTGCCGCCAGAGATCGTAATCCGCGGGCACACCGCGCATATAGATCATGCCGTTGACAATCGACGTGCCGCCAAGCGCCTTGCCGCGGGCGAAATAGATGCTGCGCCCGTCCAGACCGGCCTGAGGCACGCTCTCATAGCCCCAGTCCAGGCGCGGATTGCCAAACACAAAGCCGTTCCCGGCTGGCATGCGGATGAAGAGATCGCGGCCCTTACCGCCTGCCTCAACGATGCACACCGATACCGAAGGGTCTTCCGCCAAACGTGCGGCCAGGGCACAGCCAGCGGACCCTCCGCCAGCGATCACATAGTCGAATATCACGGCGCAAGCCTTTCAAGAATTGCGTCGGTCATTTGGGAGGAAGACGCTGTGCCTCCAATCTCCCGGGTTTTGATGCCATCGGCCAGCACGGCTGCGATGGCTGCTTCGATGGCATGGTTCAAATCGGGCCGTCCAAAGGTGAATTCGAACATCATGCCCACCGACAGGATCATGCCGACTGGATTGGCAATACCCTGCCCGGCGATATCGGGGGCCGAGCCGGAGGTGGATTCATAGATGCCAAACACCGGGCCATCGCCGGGATTGGCCGCCAGGCAGGCCGATGGCAGCATCCCCAGAGATCCGGCAAATACGCCGGTCAGGTCACTGAACAGGTCGCCCAGCTGGTTGCAGCACAACACCACATCAAAATCGCGCGGGCGCATCATCATTTGGTAGCCGCAGTTGTCCGCGAACATGTTTTCAAAGGCAACGTCGGGATAGTCTTGCGCCACTTCTGAAACCACAGCACGCCAGAGCTTGTAGCTTTCCATCACGTTGGATTTATCGCAGCTGATCAGGCGCCCGCGCCTGCGGCGCGCCAGTTCAAAGCCGCCGCGTGCAAAGCGGGCAACCTCGTTTTCGTCATAGGCCGTCAGGTCGTAGCCCTGCCGCAGGCAGTCCACGCTGCGCTGCCCGCGGTCGGTGGCGAACATGGCCCCGCCGCACATTTCCCGCAGGATCAGGATTTCCGTCCCCTCAGCAATCTCGGGGCGAAGGGGGACACAGGCTCCAAGCGGCGCCCGCCAGTGGGCCGGGCGCAACCCCAGATAGGTCTGCAGATGATGGCGCAGATACATCAGCCCGTCCTGACACTCTGCGCCGCCTGGCATGCGGATATCGTCCCACTCAGGTCCGCCCACCGCCCCCACAAGAACGGCATCGGCCGCGCGCGCCTTTGCCAGCACCCGGTCCGAGCAGAATGTGCCGGCCGCGTCATAGCTGGCTCCGTGCAGCAGATCATGCTCCACCTCCAGGTCCAGCCCGGCGGCATTGTTCAGAAAGGCCGCAACACGCAGACCTTGATCCAGAATCTCCGGACCGATCCCATCGCCTCCAAGTGCCAATATTCGTGCCATCGCAACCTCGTTCTTTCAGCAAACGGTAATTCCTGTTGCGGGTCCTTGAAATATGGGAATAGTGAATCTTAAAAGTTCATGAGGTGAACGATATGAAAGAACCGTTTCTGCCCCTGCATCAGTTACAGGCCTTCCATGCAGCCGCGCGTCACCTCAGCTTTAGCAGGGCGGCGCAGGAGCTGAACGTCCTGGGGCCTGCAATCGGGCGGCAGGTGGCCTTACTGGAAGAGGATCTGTCGGTGCGCCTGTTTCTGCGCACGAAACCGCGCCTGACCTTGACCGAAGAAGGGGCGTTTCTGGCCCGGATCACGGCGGACGGATTCGGCGCCTTGCAGGACGGGCTGATGCAGCTGCGCCAGCGCAGCCTGCCCGCGCCCATCGTTGTCAATGCCGCCATCGGCTTTACCAGCTTCTACCTTCTGCCCCGCATGGCCGATTTTCAGGAGCGCCACCCCGAGATTGAAGTCCAGATCGTCACCCGCGATCAGGACCCAGACTATGATCCGGCGGCATGCGATATTGTCGTGACCTTCGGTCCCGCCGGGCTCTCGGGCAGCCCTTCAGCCATGATCATCCCGGAGCGCCTGGTGGCCATTTGCGCACCTTCCGTCCTTGCAGACACCAGGCCGCTGACGCGCGAAGCCTTGTGCCGGGAACGGCTATTGCACATGACGGGTGACAACCATTTCGACGACTGGAGCAGGTTCTTCGAGGGCTGTGATGCCGAAGCCGCGAAGCCCCCGCGGCATGACCGGTTCCACAGTTTCATGGTTTACAGCCGGGCGATCCAGAACGGTATGGGCATCGGTCTCGGTTGGCGGCCTTTTGTGGATGACATGCTGGATGCCGGTCTGCTTACACTGGCAAGCAGCCACGAATGCAAAACCAATCGGGGCTATTACTGCAGCCTGACGCGGCGCGGGATGGCAAAACCAGACGCCAGCCTGGTACTGAACTGGCTATGCAGAACCGAGAGTTCAGCCGAAGGTACTACCTCGTAAGGCGGTTGCGCTGATCCTAAACTGCTTAAGTCATTTCTGGCCTTGCAGCGGCGGCGGCTGTTACTTTTCTGTTTCAGCACCGGGCACCACGCAGACGCGGCAATTTCTATCCGGCAAGGGCAGCCAGCATCAGAAAACATTGCCCGCTTTGGGCTCGTAGCCGCCATTTTCTGCACCTTGCCCAAAGGTCCGCTAAGGCCTGATTGCTAAAGCAACTCCACAGCTTCGCTCAATTG
>CALGEH010000001.1 GCA_937881735.1 uncultured Shimia sp. | reverse complement strand
GACGGCGTGACCTCCGATATGCCCACGCTACGCGACCTGGACCGGCTGACCTATTACAAGGAAGAGGTCGGTGGGCTGGTCATGGGAGGCTATGAGGCCAACCCGATCATGTGGGCCAAGGACGGCATCCCCAAGGATTTCCACTACACGCTTCTCGACAGTAATTTTGAGCATTTCGAGCGACTTATGGAGCTGTCTTTAGGTCGTGTCCCGGCGCTTGAAACCGCCGGGATCAAGACACTGACCAATGGCCCCGAAAGCTTCACGCCGGATGGTAATTTCATCCTCGGCGAGGCGCCGGAGCTGCGCAATTTCTACGTTGGCGCAGGCTTCAACGCCTACGGCATCGCGGCGGGCGGCGGCGCGGGGATGGCGCTGGCTGAATGGGTGGCCAAGGGTGGCCCGCCCTACGATCTCTGGCCCGTGGATATCCGCCGCTTTGGCCGCCCGCATTTCGACACCGACTGGGTCCGCGCCCGCACCTACGAGGCTTATGGCAAGCATTACACCATGGCCTGGCCCTCCGAGGAGCACGATAGCGGCCGCCCCTGCCGCCGCTCGCCGCTCTACGGTGTGCTGAAAGACGCAGGCGCAGTCTTTGGCGAGAAGCTGGGATGGGAGCGGCCCAACTGGTTCGCGGCCCCCGGCGAGGAGGCGCGTGATATCTACACGTTCGGGCGGCCCAACTGGCACAGCGCCGTGGCCCGCGAACACAAGGCCGCGCGCGAGGCGGCTGTCCTCTTTGACCAGACATCGTTTGCCAAATTCACGCTCAAAGGCCCCGATGCCGAGGCCGCCCTCAGCTGGATCGCGGCCAATGACGTGGCCAAACCCGTGGGCAGCCTGATCTACACGCAAATGCTCAGCGATGCGGGCGGGATTGAGTGTGACCTCACCTGCCTGCGCGTGGCCGAGGATGAATATTACATCGTCACGGGCACTGGCTATGCCACACACGACTTTGATCACATTGCGAAGAATATCCCACCCGGCATGAACGCGCAGCTGGTCGATGTGACCTCTTCCAACGCTGTTCTGTCGCTCTTCGGCCCCCGCGCGCGCGATATCTTGCAGGCGGTGACCCGCGATGATGTCTCGAACGACGCCTTTCCCTTCGGCACGGCGCAGACCATCGGCATCGCGGGTGCCCCAGTGCGGGCGCTGCGCGTCACTTACGTGGGCGAGCTGGGTTGGGAGTTGCATCTGCCGGTGGAATACGCCCTTACGGTTTACGCGGCGCTGCATAAGGCGGGCGCGGAGCATGGGCTGATCAATGCGGGCTACCGCGCGATTGAGACGCTCCGGCTGGAGAAGGGCTATCGCGCGTGGTCCTCGGATATCGGCCCGGATCACACGCCGGATGAGGCGGGTTTGGGCTGGGCCGTGAA